>CAZKAQ010000143.1:0-8789 GCA_964550655.1 uncultured Granulosicoccaceae bacterium | reverse complement strand
CCTGTTTAGCGATAATGACTCTGGACGCCGAATCCTCATGAATAATGCAAGCTAGCCTTATGAATCCTGAAACCCTGTTATTCCTGAGCAATCTACTCACCGCTGCTGTACTACTGGCAACACCACTGTTGCTTGCAGCCCTCGGCGAACTCGTGGTTGAAAAATCCGGTGTGCTTAATCTTGGTGTAGAGGGCATGATGCTGATCGGCGCGCTGTTCGGTTACATTGCAGCCTACAACCTGCAAACCATTACCTGCACTGAAGAGTTAATACCCGGCATCTGTACCAAAGAAGAACGCGTGTTTACCTTTACCGATTACGTCTTTGCACTACTCGCAGCAGCTACCGCCGGGGCTTTGCTCGCATCAGTATTTGGTTTCCTGACCCAAACTTTGCGCGCCAACCATGTCGCTGTTGGACTTGGCCTGACTATACTGGGCGCAGGCTTGAGCAACTCACTTGGCAGCAACTTTTTTGGTGTTAACTACACATCAGTACAGGTGGCTGATCATGCGGCTGTATTCGGGCAGGATATACTGGTGTGGTTTTCACTGCTTGCAGTGCCTGTTATCTGGTACATACTGCAAAAGACCCGGGCAGGTCTTGTTATACGGGCCGTAGGTGAAAATCATGACAGTGCCTACGCGCTGGGTTATCGGGTTACACGGGTACGATTTTATTGCATCCTATTTGGCGGTGCGATGGCGGGACTGGCAGGCGCCTTTATTGTGTTAGTGCATGTTGACTGGAAAGAAGGCGTCACAGTCGGCAAGGGCTGGCTGGCACTGGCACTGATTTTATTCGGCACCTGGCGTCCGTTACGAGTACTGTGTGGTGCTTATATATTCGGCCTGCTGTGGGCCTCGGAACTCAGACTCGACAACCTTTTTCCTGCATGGCAACTGGAGTGGAAAACGCTGCTTTCAACGGCGCCCTATTTGTTCACGATAATCGTACTGGTAATTATTTCACGCAACCCGAGAATGATTCGTCGCAACGCGCCCGCATCACTCGGCAAACCATTCAATCCACCGTCTTAATTCTCAACTACAGAATAGAAACAAGTCATGAGTAAAACAGTGGAATTATCCGTTGCAGAAATCCACCAGCTTGCAGACGATGTACTACAGGCGAACGGCTGCGATGCAGCCAATGCTAAAGCCATTGCCACTACCGTCAGTACCGCCGAGAGAGACGGTTCAGAATCTCATGGACTGTTCCGCATACCGGGTTACGTCGGCTCAATGCGAAGCGGCAAAGTAAACGGCAAAGCAAACCCGACACCTAACGCGATAACACCGGCAGTCATTCAGATGAATGGCGACAACGGTTATACCCCGCTTGCAATTGAACGTGGCATACCGGAACTTGCAGCTGCTGCAAGAACTTATGGCATTGCAGCCTTGTCAATCATTAACACCTATCACTTTGCCGCCCTTTGGCCTGAAACCGAGGCACTGGCAGAACATGAACTTGTCGGTATTGCATGTACAGCATATAAACCAAAGGTTGCACCAGCGGGTGCAAAAGAAGCACTGTTTGGTACCAATCCTTTATCTGTTGCCTGGCCACGACCCGGTAAGGCGCCGTGGGTTTTTGATATGGCGACTTCATCACGGGCACTGGGTGATATACAAATCGCCGCGCGGGACGGCCACACCGTACCGTTAGATACAGGCCTTGATAGTCAAGGCAACCCCACTACTGATCCCGCCGCAATTGCCAACGGTGGTGTCATACTGCCTTTCGGTGGTCACAAGGGCTCGGCCATAGCGACTATGGTTGAGTTGTTTGCGGCCGGACTGACCAGCGAACAATTCAGTTTTGAAGCAGGTGAAACCGATATCGAAGACGGCGGCCCGGCCAGAGGCGGCGAGTTGCTGATGGCAATGTCACCGGAAATTATTGCCGGTAAAAACTGGCAGGCACACTGCGAATCGTTTTTTGAAAAACTCGAGGGCCTTGACGGCGTACGACTGCCCGGCCGGCGACGCCACGACAATCGAAATGCCGGCGGATCACGCAAAATCAACGCAGCACTGCTCGAGCAGATCCACAAACTCGCAAACCCCGACCCGAACTGAACAACTGATTCCCGGCAGATCCAGACTGGCGCATAGCGAGACGTATTCACTGGTGTCAGCTGGCGGGAAATATTGCATAATCACCCCAGTATCAGACGGCATGATTATCAGTGGCTCTGTAATGACAAATTCAACACGCAGCCATCCGACGCCCCTGTGACTTAACTATTTACCTGCACGCACATGCATTAACACAAGACAATAACCCGGAGGTCAAAATGAAGAGATTACTTACCGCTTTCTCGGCATCGCTGATCGCAGCTGCCCTTTCCACTAGCGCCGTTGCTGAAGACAAAACCAAAGTCGGATTCGTCTATGTTGGCCCGATTGGCGATCTCGGCTGGACTTACCGCCACGATATCGGTCGGCTGGCTATAGAAAAAGAATTTGGCGATAAAATCGAAACTACATACCTCGAAAATGTTCCTGAAGGTGCAGAAGCAGTCAAGTCAATAACACAACTTGCAGAGACAGGTCACGACATCATCTTCACAACCTCCTTCGGCTTCATGGATCCAACTAACCAGGTGGCAGCGCAATACCCGGATGTGAAGTTCGAACATGCAACCGGCTTTAAACGCGAGTCAGACAACGTTTCAACTTTCTCTGCACGTTTTTATGAAGCTCGTGTGATTCAGGGACTGATCGCTGCTAAAACCACAAAGACCAACAAGATAGGTTACATCGCGTCATTTCCGATACCAGAGGTGGTTCGAGGTATTAACGCCTTCCAAATGGAACTGGCAAAACATAACCCCGACGCAGTAGTCGACGTGAAATGGGTATTCACCTGGTTTGATCCTGCCAAGGAAGCAGAAGCGGCACAGGCATTTATCGATGCTGGTGCTGACATTATTGTGCAACACACCGACAGCCCTGCCGCGATGGCAATTGCGGAAAAAACCGACGGTGTCTATGCATTTGGTCAGGCATCAAACATGTCACGCTTTGGCGACAACAGCCACCTTGTCTCTATTGTTGACAACTGGGACAGCTACTACGTTGATCGGGTAGCAGATGTACTTGATGGATCATGGTCACAGCAAGACACCTGGTGGGGTCTCTCAAAAGATGGTCAGGGCAACGGAGTCGGAATGGTTGAAATGGCTGACTACGGCAATATGTCGGATGAATTAAAAGCCGAAGCAATGGCACTGGAAGAGAGCCTGCGCTCGGGTGAGCGCCATGCATTCCCTTGCCCGATCTACCAACAGGATGGCAAACTCGCTGAAGACTGCGCTGCCGGTGAAAAGCACCTCAAAGACTTTCCTACACTGGTTTCAATGGACTGGTATGTACAAGGCATCGAAGGATCGCTTCCCAAGTAATACGCTATCGACAATATAGCTAACGATGACCTCGATCTGCACCGGGGTCATCGCTTTTAACTCTGTCAGCAACAAGTACTATGACAACAATGATCGCACTGATCGGTGATCGATCAGACGAACAAATCGCACACCGCGCAATTCCCGAAGCACTGAAGCTTACCGCTGAACACTACCGCGTCGATTGCAAAATTGACTGGATAAACTCGACTGAAATCGAGCTTAAAAAGCTTGAAGATTACCAAGGTATCTGGTGTGTACCAGCAAGCCCCTATAAAGATGCTGAAAAAGTCATCGCGTCAATTCGTTATGCCAGAGAGTCCGGTACCGCTTTTATCGGTACTTGCGGTGGTTATCAACATGCGGTTATTGAATATGCCCGAAATGTACTCGGCCACCAGGACGCCACAAGTGTCGAAGATAATCCCGCTACCGGTATGCCATTAATCAACGCCATGTTTTGTGCAATGCGCGAAAAACCGGGTCAAATAAAACTCACTGAATCAAGTCGTATTCATACAATATATAAAAAGCTGCTTGTTGAAGAACAGTATAATTGTGGTTTTGGAATCAATACGGATTTTCTTTCAATTTTTGACAACAGTGATCTCAAATTCACAGGCCATAGCGCAGACAAAGAATCAGAAAACGATCCGCGCGCGCTTGAACTTGATAAGCACCACTTCTTTATTGCGACTGCTTACCAGCCGGAACGCTCAGCTTTAAACAGGCAATTGCACCCGTTGATAGAAAGCTTTCTCACCGCAGCATCAAACCATTCGTAACAGAACATGCTCTAAACCGGCGCAAACAACTGTGGTAACACTTCACCTGCAGGCCCGACCAGCTCAATAACACCTGTACCAGCGACTGCAGATGGTTCTGTGTTGACAACAATTACATCTGCACCTCTGGCAGTAGCCACGTCAATCAAACCCGCTGCAGGGTAGACCTGGGCACTGGTCCCGACCACCAGCATCAGATCAGCTTCCTCGGTTGCCTTATGTGCTGCATGTAAGATATCTGATGGAAGAGCCTCACCAAACCAGACAACCGACGGACGCATATAAGCTCCGCACGTACAGCGGCGAAGTGGCGACGGACAACTCAAATCAACCTTTTCAACCTGACCACAACTGGCATTGCAATGATCCTGTACAAGCGTACCGTGCAAATGCAGTACCTTACTGGTATCAGCATCGATTGCCTGCATAGCGACTTCCAGCAGATTGTCTACATTCTGCGTAATATGTGTCCAGTCCTTTAGATTTGCCAGAGTATGATGAGCCTTATTCGGCTTCGCATCGGCCAGTGCTATTCTACGGTGGTTATACCAGTCTGTTACTGT
This sequence comes from uncultured Granulosicoccaceae bacterium, assembly GCA_964550655.1. Lineage (GTDB taxonomy): Bacteria > Pseudomonadota > Gammaproteobacteria > Granulosicoccales > Granulosicoccaceae. The sequence continues at coordinate 4,029 of CAZKAQ010000143.1, read as the reverse complement.
CTCGGGGGCGGCCTGAAAGCCTTCCTGTGAAGCAAGCTCCTGCGGATTAAACTTTGACCAGAGTGCTGCATCATCAGAGCTATCACGAAACGTCGCAATACCGGATTCTGCGCTAAGCCCTGCACCGGAGAAACTTACCGGTCGAGTAGCATCAGTAATTTTCCGTGCTGCTAACTCAATTAATTTCTGCATTGTTTATATATATCTATGTTGTTACTGCGATTCAGTGTTAACTATAGGTCGGGCTTCAATCAGGTGTTGAGCCCTGCCGCTTCAGTTGTTATCCATTCAATGAAATCTTCTACGGCAGCATTTTTCAGAGCATCCGGCTCATAAGCCAGATAATAACCATAGTCCGCCAGCTCAACCGGACTGAGACGATACAACTGCTTACTTTGGAGTTCAGCCTTTACCAGATCATCGTTTAAAGCCACACCCTGACCATCGAGCACTGCCTGAACCCGAAGCGTCGGGTCAGGTATAATTAAAGTGTCAGTACGCTTTTCTATGCCAAGACCTGCCAGTTCAAGCCACTCTGACCAGGCATTGCTGTCTTTGCTGTCGTGCAATAATTTAAGTTGCGCCAACGCAGACTCGATTCCTTCTTTTTTAACCAGACTATAAGCGGCTTTATTGCCGGTTGGCCAGGCCGGACAATTCATCAGCGGAACTATTGTCCGATCGTTCCACCTGCCGTTACCCCAACGAATAGCGAGATCTACCTCTTCACCGGCAAAGTTCAACATGTCGATCATCGGTTGAATTCTGAGTCGTATATCAGGATGCGTCTGCATAAAGCCGGTAAGCCTCGGTGACAACCAGCGCGATGCAAAATAGGTCGTGACACCAATAGCCAGGGACTGCGTTGTATTTTTCGAAATGTTTTCAATAGCCGCATCAATCTGTTGAAAGGACTGTTCGGCAACAGACAGTAACTCACGGCCCTGATCCGATAAGACAATGCCTCTGGGGTGACGTATAAAAATATCAAACCCGAGATCCCGTTCAAGGTGCTTTATCTGGTGACTCAATGCACCTTTAGTTATATGCAGCTGTGCAGCCGCTTCGGAAAGGCTTTGATATCGGGCAACACTTACGGTCAGCTGCAGCGCATTGTATCGGTGAGATCGCATATAACACGTTTAATCTTTTTAAACGCTCCGGTCAATATTTTTCAATAGTCTCGCGGCAGATTCGATGCGACTATCACACTCTGAAGTCCGGAGCACCCGCAATATGGAACTGACCGATACCATCGAGGAAAACAGAGCACCGGAACCGCTGGCAGGCTCAAATATCAAAAATTCCGCCGGACGTGACAACCCAAATCACAACAGGAAGAAACGTACAAGAACTCGCAGAAGCAGACAGCAAAGTACAAGCAATCGCGACATCCTCCAAAGCCGACGAATTCAGCCATATCATTTATGCAGTAGCGCTGATCTGTCTGCAATCGAACAACAGGCCGATTGGCTGCTGGAAAAAGTCGGAATGGAATTCCGTGACGACACCACCGCGCTTGATTTATTCCGCCAAGCCGGTGCGAAGGTTACGGGAGAACGAGTTACATTTGAAGCAGGTCTTGCCAGATCACTTTGTAATTCTGCACCAGAGACTTTCAAGCTGCATAGCAGAAATACTAATCACACAATTACATTAGGTGGCGATCACCTCGTGTTAATGCCGGGCTATGGCTCACCGTTTGTCACCGACCTTGATCAGGGCAGACGCTACGCTACGATCAACGACTTCCATAATTTTGTCAAACTCACCTACAGCACACCTTACCTGCACCATTCCGGCGGTACGGTTGTCGAGCCAGTCGATATTGCAGTCAACAAAAGACATCTCGACATGGTGTTTGCTCACCTGACACTCTCAGACAAACCCTTTATGGGTGCTGTCACATCTATTGAAGGTGCAGAAGATTCGCTCAAGATGGCTCGCATAGTATTTGGCGAAGAGACTATGAACAAACACGCAGTCATGCAGGCCAATATCAATATTAATTCTCCGTTTGTATTTGACGGAGTCATGTCTTGCGCATTGCGAGCCTATGCCAAAGCCAACCAGTGCGTCTGTGTTTCACCCGCTATATTCGGCGGTGCAATGGGCCCGGTCACACCGGCAGCAATTACTGCACAAACACTCGCAGAGGCTATGTCAGGAATAGCACTGGCCCAGCTGGTACAACCCGGCTGTCCTGTGATCCTTGGAAGTTTTCATTCAACCATGAACCTGCGCAGTGGGTCATTAACCTTCGGCACACCGGAAGCTAATCTGGTGACAATGGCCTTGTCACAACTGGGCAACCGGCTCGGTGTTCCGGTGCGCTCCGGCGGCGGACAAATTACCGCTGCCAATACAGCAGACGGTCAGGCAATGTCTGACAGTACCAATGCCATGTGGTCGACAGTGTTATCCGGTGCTCATCAAGTGTGGCACGCAGCGGGCTGGCTGGAAGGCGGGTTAACCATGTCATACGAAAAATTTATCATGGACCTCGACAACTGTGGCGCCATGCTGCGCATGCTGCAAGGCATACAGGTAAACGACGATACGCTGACAAGAGGCAGCTATCACGAGGTCGGTCCGGGTGATAATTTTCTCACCACTACGCACACCATGAACCACTACGCAAACGCCAACTATGAGTCACTGCTGCCAGACACAGGTTCTTACGAAAGCTGGAAAGACAACGGAGCTATGCGTGCCGATGAACGCGCCAACAAGGTATGGAAGAAAATGCTCGACGACTACCAGCCACCGATGCTTGAGCAAAACAAACTAGAGACACTCACAGAATTTATTGCAACGCGTAAATCTGAAATGCCCGATAAATGGTATTGACAATCATCATACAGAACCACTCAAACTCAGGAAAATAGAATGTCAGAAGAACTCAGCCGCACTTCGGCACTCGCCTCCAGACATACAGCGCTTGGCTCAGGCCTTGAAGACTGGAATGGCATGGGCACGGCCTGGACATACAACACTGATCCCAACCTTGAGCACGACGCAATTCGCGAAGCTTGCGGTATGTTCGATATGTCACCGCTTAAAAAGGTTTTTGTACGCGGGCCAGATGCCGCCGCTGTATTGAATCATTTAACCACTCGTGACATGAGTCTTATAGCTGCGGGCCAGTCAGCCTATTTGTCTGTACTCACCGATGAAGGCACAATGGCAGACGATGCGATAGTCTCGAACAACGATGGCAATGAATGGATGATCGTTCACGGTTCAGGCAACACAATGGCATTGCTTGAAGCCTCCGCCGACGGTCACGATGCCACACTGGAGTTTAGCGACTCACTACATAATGTCTCGGTTCAGGGCCCGAACTCACTCGATGTTCTAAACCCGAGTTGCAACTCTGATCTGGCCAGTCTGGCTTACTTTGAACATACAGCCACCACCTTGTTCGGACACCCGTGCAGAATCTCACGCACCGGATACTCAGGTGAACGCGGCTATGAAATTTTTGCCGAGGCTGAAGTGATTGGTGACATCTGGGACAAACTTGCAGAAGCCGGCGTTATGCCATGCTCATTCACTGCACTCGACAAGGTACGCATTGAAGCCGGACTCTTATTCTACGGCTATGATATGACCACAGATCATACGCCCTGGGAAGTTGGTCTTGGCTTTACCGTCACGAAGAACAAGAATGGATATCGCGGATACGAGGCACTGATGAAAGCAAAAGGCAATGAGAAGATAATCAATGTAGGCCTTGAGATCGACCATCCGGACATGGTTAATGGTGGCGAATCTTTGCTGTTGGATGGAACAGCCGTTGGCACGATCAACAGCCCGTGCTATTCACACAGACTGGGAAAATCTCTGGCACTGGCACATGTATCAACCACCGCATCCGGAGCAGGCACAAAACTCGAGGTTTCCAGTGATGACATCAACACCGGTGCCACCGTGATTGCCATGCCAATCCATGATCCGGATAAATCGCGAACGCATAGCGTCTAACCTGCATTATTCACAAGGCGACCGACTAATTTTAGTTTTAGC
>CAZKAQ010000142.1:0-8841 GCA_964550655.1 uncultured Granulosicoccaceae bacterium | reverse complement strand
CACAGCTACGCGCCCCGAGCAAATTTTTTCTTTTGCAAATATCAGTAAGTATTAGCCGCAAGAAGAAAATTCACTGTGAAACCAAATCTCTGCGCGATATGCTCGCCATTTCATGAATAGTCCGGGTTAAGCCTACATCAGGAATTCTATGTCATCAGTCAAAAAGGTTGTGCTTGCCTATTCGGGCGGGCTCGATACGTCTGTCATTCTGAGATGGTTACAGGATGAATATCAGTGTGAGGTCGTCACGTTTACTGCAGATCTCGGGCAGGGTGAAGAAGTCGAGCCGGCTCGCGAAAAAGCGCGTTTGCTTGGCATACCTGATGAAAACATCTTCATAGAAGATCTGCGCGAAGAGTTTGTGCGTGACTTCGTTTATCCGATGATGCGCTGCAATACCATTTATGAAGGTGAGTATTTACTGGGCACGTCTATCGCCCGGCCTCTGATTGCTAAAAGGCTGGTCGAGATAGCTGATACGACCGGTGCAGATGCAATCTCACACGGTGCCACGGGTAAAGGTAATGATCAGGTGCGTTTTGAGTTGGGCGCTTATGCACTGTCACCCGATGTAAAAGTTATCGCACCGTGGCGTGAGTGGGATTTAAATTCGCGCGAACGATTGCTCGCCTATGCTGCGGAACGACAAATTCCAATAGAACAAAAACGCGATGGCAAATCGCCCTATTCCATGGATGCCAATCTGCTGCATATTTCCTACGAAGGTGATCAGCTTGAAGATCCCTGGGTAGAAGCAGAACAGGATATGTGGCGCTGGACAGTTGCACCGGAACAGGCGCCTGATACTGCGCTTGAGATTACTTTATCCTTTACAGAGGGCGACATTACAGCGATCGACGGCAGGAAAATGTCTCCGGCCGAGGTGCTGACTTACCTGAACAAAGTCGGTGGAGAGCACGGTGTTGGTCGTGACGATATCGTTGAAAACCGATATGTTGGAATGAAATCCCGAGGCTGCTACGAGACCCCCGGTGGCACCATTATGCTAAAAGCCCACCGCGCTATTGAGAGCATTACTCTGGATCGGGAAGTCGCACATCTAAAAGATGAACTGATGCCGCGTTATGCGAGTGTCATCTACAACGGTTACTGGTGGAGTCCTGAGCGAACCATGTTGCAAGCAGCTATCGATCACTCGCAGCAGTACGTCAATGGTGATGTACGACTAAAGCTTTACAAAGGATCCGTAAGAGTACTGGGTCGCCAGTCAGCAGACAGTCTGTTTGATGAAAAAATAGCGACTTTCGAGGATGATGAAGGCGCTTATCATCAGTGCGATGCGGAGGGTTTTATCAAGCTGAATGCTTTGCGTATGCGCATAGCAGCACGTAAAAGAACCTGAAACCTTCTAATTCAAGGCTATAAACTTTCGTTAACTAAATCGCGGATTTGTGACTCTTTGGTTTACAATAGGGAGGTAATTTTAATTGAGTCCATCCGGATAGGGGATAAAAATGGAAGAGTCATCAAATGTAAAAAAAGTGGGTTCAGGTGGAAAGAATTTGCCTGATTTTGTCAAAAATATGGGCGGTGCAGATAAGAACATCCGCTTGGGCGCCGGTGGCGCACTGGCGTTGGTTGGCTTGTTTGGCTCCAAATTATGGCTGATTATCGGTGCCTATCTGTTAATAACCATGTATCTCGGCATTTGCCCGATTTACTCGTTTCTGAAGCACGATACCCTGAAGTAAAAGAATGCTTTCCGGTGTGGTGCTGTCCAGCACCACACCTCATAGCCACACCTTAAAAAGCTCCGGATTTGGCTTGCCAGCCAGCAATTCGTGATCGTCGGCCAAAGCCTTTAGGCTACCTTCCCTGCCGACAAATCCAGTCAAATTTCAAATGTCGCCCTTTTTTTCAGTAGTCTCACGCCTGCAAATTCGCGCGTAGTACTTCGCGGAAACAGTCTGTGCTGCCAGGGCAAGGGCTGACGTAATGCTTACGGTATGGTTTTGTTCGTCGGAATCAACTAGGCTTACAGTATGTATCAGATAATGTACAGTTAAATGAAATTCCGACGTTTATTCGTGCCGGGACTGATGGCCCTGGCGCTTTCCGCCTGCCAAAACCTTGGCCCTAATATTTGTATTGGTCATGACTGCGTGCCCGGTGGGGGCACAGGCAGTGCGGATGAAGGTAGACCCGGCGACCATAGCCATGATCCGGACCAGCCACATCAACATGACCACGTACACACCAAAAGGCCACAGAGCAGGTCGGATGGTTTGATTGTTGGTGCGGTAGTCAATGCCGAGGGCAGATCCTCGCTTGAAGCGTACGAGCGCTGGCGTTACGCAGATCAACTGGCTTCGCGCATCCTCAAGACCAACCCGGAACTCAGTGGCAGTGTTGACAGCTACCAGTATCTGAGTAAGCGTGTCGGCAAGCCGCTTGGACTTATTCTGAAAAAGTACCGGCTTGATGGTGAACTCGATGACAGTGCACTTGAGACATTAAAATCTGCGCAGTTGCGTCGCCGGTATTTGCTGCTGGCCAGCATCCAGCCGGAAGAGGAATCGGTGCAACTGAAACCACAATCCGAACCTGTTGTGGGGCCGGTAAATCGTTCAGTGCACGATTACCACGATGAGAAACGACTCACCGTTCTGTTTGCCTCGGTTCGTGTGCAGATCTACGATACATTTTCCGGCCGTAAAATTTTCGACGACACCATTCGCAGCGACGATGGTGGTCGAATTCTGGCAGCTGAAAACAGCTATCGGGAATATGTTGGTAACTCTATTTTTGCATCGATCTCCAACAGCATAGCTAACGGACTTACGGGCTCTGCCGGCGGCGCCTATCCTGCGCCACCTGAAAGAGATGACGTACTGGTCTTTCTGTGGGAACGGGTTGCTGAAAAATTGCCCGGTGATGTTTTTTAAACTGAGTGAATACGGCTAAAGTGTTTGGTTGCTACTTGCGATGCTCGGCATGTTTTAGCTGACAAAATTACGCCACATAACTGTTGATCAGTAGCATTGTAATTGCTGACTCCGTAACATATATCGGATGAGTCATATAATCATCATCTCTTGAAGCGCAGCGCTACGGTAATCGGTGCAGGTATTGTCGGTATATGTAGTGCTCTCCAACTACAGCGCCGTGGCTTCGACGTCACGTTGCTGGATCGACGACCTCCTGCATCTGAAACTTCCTTTGGCAATGCCGGTGTTATCAGCCGTGGTTCGGTTTTCCCGACTGCAGCCCCCGGTATTTATAAAAAGCTACCGCAGATTCTTTCTAATCGTAGTCGTGAAGCACGGCTTCACTACCGCTACCTTGGACAACTTTCGCCATGGGCGAGGCAGTTGTTTAAAAATGCCAATACTGAAAAATTTGAACAGCATGTTGATGTACTTAATGAATTGGTGGGTCTCTGCCTTGCAGAGCATAAGGCCTTGCTCAATGAATGTGGCGGGCTTGCACTGTTGCGTCAAAACGGCTGGCTGAAGTTATTCAGAACACCGGAATCTTTTGAACAATCAGCCGCTGAGCAGAATTATCTCACACAATGCGGTATCGATTTCGAATCTCTCGGCGCTAAGCAAATACGTGCTTTTGAAGCCAGCCTTGAACCGATATTCGCGGGTGGATTATGGATCAAAAATACCGCCTCGGTAGTCAGTCCGGGACAGGTGTGTGAGTTGTATGCAAAGCTTTTCACAGAAGCGGGCGGGCGTATTGTGCTTGATGAGTTGCGTCAGCTTGACTGGCGTGATGATCAATGGCAGATCAGCTGCGCCGGGGGTGAGATAAAAACAGAGTCGGTTGTTGTATCACTCGGTGCCTGGTCTAAATCGGTGTTGGAGAATATCGGTTATAACATCCCGATGGTGGTCGAGCGTGGCTATCACATGCACTATAAGCTAAGCGCCGAGCTTGGCCGGCCGGTACACGACGTAGACGGCGGTTATGTCATGTCACCCATGCAAAAAGGTTTGCGTGTCACCACCGGGGTGGAGTGGGGTTGCGAGCATGCCTCACCGACGCCGGTTCAACTCCGGCAGGTGCAGCCGTTTGTTGAACAGGCAATAGACATCGCAGATGAGATTGACCCTGAACCCTGGCTTGGACGCAGACCTTGTATGCCGGACTCTCTGCCTGTAATCGGTGCCGCACCTAAGCACCGCAATCTGTGGCTGGCTTTTGGACATGGTCACATGGGTTTCAGTATGGGCCCGGTGACGGGTCGATTGATTGCAGAGTTAATGACCGGCTCCGACACTGTGATGAATACTGACAGTTTCAGTTTGTCGAGATTTTAATCTGGCCTGTGTTAAGTTGTCCGGTGCTTGCTGCTTGCAGCAGGCTTTGGCAAAAACAAGCCTTTGATGTCTTCCAGAATAACGTAGTTACATGGAATCAGTACCAGCGTGATCAGTGTGGCGAACATGATCCCGAACCCGAGTGACACTGCCATCGGGATAAGAAACTGAGCTTGTGTGCTTTTTTCAAATATCAGTGGCATCAGGCCGAAAAAGGTAGTCAGTGAGGTCAGTAGAATTGCCCTGAACCTCGCGACACCCGCAACTCTGACAGCACTGTCGATTTTAAGGCCTTCGAGTCGTCGTTTGTTAACGAAGTCAACCAGTACCAGGCTGTCGTTGATGACAACTCCCGCCAGTGCCAGCATACCCATGTAGCTCATGATGCTGAGGTTCATACCCATAATGACATGCCCGAGTATTGCGCCAACGACGCCGAATGGAATCACCAGCATCACCATAATCGGTTGTACATAAGAGCGCAGTGGAATGGCAAGTAATGTATAGACAACAGCCAGTACAAAAAAGATTCCGGTTGTGAGACTGCCGAAGGAATCACGTTGTTCACGTGCCTCGCCTTCAAACGAGTAGCTGATGTCCGGATAGCTTGCGAGAATTTCCGGTAACTCTTCTGTTAGATCTCGTTTAATGGCTTCTATATCAGTATTTTCCTTGTCGACATCTGCCTCTATGCTGACAGTGCGTTTTCGATCTACACGGGTGATAGCAGAGAAGCCACGGCCGATCGAAACGTCAGCTACTTCGCCAAACGGTACGGTGTTGCCAGCCGGTGTTCTGATCATCATAGTCTGCAGATTGTCGAGAGATTGTCTCTCACTCAACGGATAACGCACCATCACACGGACATCATCACGATCGCGCTGGATGGTTTGTACTTCAAAGCCGAAGAATGCCCGTCTGACCTGTGTAGCGAGATCTGACAAAGTTAATCCCAGCTGTTCAGCGGCAGGCTTGATCGCGAGCATCAGTTCCTGTTTACCGCTCTCGAAGGTGTCTGTGATGTCTTCGACTCCTGGATAGTTACCGAGTTTTTCTTTGGTGGCCGCTGCGACAAGTCTCAGGCGTTCAAAGTCTCTGCCGCTTAACTGCACACTGATCGGCGCACCACCGCGACCGATCTCTGCCCTGAAGTTAAGCTCTTTGGCGCCTGGTATGTCACCAATCAGACGACGCCACTGCGTGACAAGTTCGCTGCTTGTGACTTGCAGTGCTCTTTCTTCGGGCGGGGTGATTTCAAACATTACCCGACCAACATGAGATTGTCCGGCAGAACTTCCACCGGTGGAGCCTGCAGTCGATATGATGCTTTCGATAACACTTAAGCCGCTTTCTGTATCGATGTGTTTTTTCTGCAGATCAATAGCGGCCTTGTTTATCCGGTCGATATGTTTTTTCGTTACTTCAAACGGCGTGCCGTTTGGCATCACCAGCGATGCTGTCGCGATTTCACTTTGTATACGCGGGAAAAATATAAATTTCACATGACCCGCACTAACCAGACTGAAAACGATCATGGCACTACCGATAAACACTGACACAGTCAGGTAACGCTGGCGCATACAGGCAGCCAGAAATGGTTGATACCAGTGGCGGATCATCCATTCGAGCCCATTGGCCACTTTGCGTTGTAAGCGTGACAGATAATTGGGTCTTTCCGGCTTATGAAAATTCAGATGTTTCATATGTGACGGAAGAACCAGCTTTGTTTCAATGAGAGAAAAAAGCAGTACCGGGATAACAATCATTGGTATCTGGGCAAAGATTTTACCTCTGATACCTTCAACCATTAACAAAGGCATAAATGCAGCGACTGTCGTCAGTACACCGAATGTCACAGGTACAGCCACTTCCTGTGTGCCTTCAATTGCCGCTTGCAGACGGTTGGGGTTGCGTCGCATGTGTGAATAAATGTTTTCACCAGTGACAATTGCATCATCGACAACGATGCCGAGTACCAGAATAAAAGCAAACAGACTGATAAGGTTAAGAGTGACACCGATGGTCGGCATCAATGCCAGACCGCCCATAAATGATACCGGCACACCGATAAACACCCAGAACGAAACTGATGGTCTGAGAAACAGTGCGAGTAGCAGAATAACCAGCAGACCGCCCTGAAAAGCGCTTTTATTTAGTGTCTGTAATCGTGCTTTGACAGTGCGGGACCGGTCACGCCAATAGCCAAGCGTAACGTTTTCCGGCATCGTCAGTTGTGCGTCTTCAAGATAGTCTTTTACTTCCTCTGCAACAGTAATCGCACTCTGATTCCCAGCCCGAAAAACATCTATTTCGATACTGTTGCTACCGTTAAAAACCTGTGTCAGGGGCTGTTCATCGAAACCGTCACTGATGCTTGCAAGTTCACCCAGCGTAACTCTGCTGCCATCTGCCGAACTGATTACCGGAATGCGGGCAAAGTCCTCTGCCGTTCTGCTCTGTCCTTCGGTACGTATGAGAACTTCACCACCGGCGGTTTTAATAGCACCGGCCGACAGATTCAATGAGGAGTCACTGACCGATGACGCGATATCTGCAAAGGTTAAACCGTGTTCAAGCAGTGTGTCTTCACTGACTTCAATTGCCAGTTCAAACTCCCGAACACCGGACAGTGCGACCTGAGAAACGTTAGGCAGTGCTTCGAGCTCATCGCGAATTCTGCCTGCCAGCGTTCTGAGTTCACGCTCTGTCTGAGATCCTGCAACGATAACGCTGATAACCTCACGGTTTCTGGCAGCTATGTAGACCCCCGGGTTCTCCGCATCAGCCGGAAAAGTACTTATCTGATCTATTCGTTGTTTGACATCGTTGAGAACGTCGTCGACATCGGCGCGGGAATCTACCTCAAGGTTGACTGTGCCAAGGTCCTCTGATGCGGTTGAGGTGATCGTCTTGATATCGGTCAGATCCTGAACCGCTTCTTCAATTTTTATATTGATCGACTCTTCCACTTCGGAAGGTGATGCACCGCGAATTGCCACACGCACGGTGATGTTGTCGAGCTCGAAGGAGGGGAACACCTCGAGCGGGATTCTGTTGTTCAGTGAAAACAGACCCCAGAAGATAATCCCGAACATAAGCAGGTTTGCGGCAACTCCGTTGCGCGCAAACCAGTTGATTAATGAATGCATGAATCTGTACCGATTGGAATTTTGAGCGCTGGCAAAGCTAGTTTGCAGAGCTTTCGGTGGTCGGGGCGGCCTGTTTTTGTTCGCTTAAACCCGGCTTTTTTGTGCCTTGCTTCTCGCTACGAGTTTCCTGCTGCGGCGGGACACCGTCGATTGTTGCTTTAACCCGCGTACCGTTGGTTACACTGCCAAGTGCTGTGGTGTTCAGTACATCGCCATTTGCAAGGCCTGAACTGATAACCGCAACGTCGGCGTCTTTCCATTCAACCACAACATCGCGGCTCTGTAGTGTGCCGATGTCATCGACAATCAGAACGCTTTTATCCTCACGCAGTGAGGATCTTGGTATAACAAAAACATTGTCCAGCGTATTGCCTGTCATTTGTGCTTCTACGTATTGACCTACACGCAATGGTTTTTCAAGTGCATACGGGTCATCGATTGTGGCGACTACATAGAACTGCCGGTTGCTTGCATCAATACCCTCAGTGCGTGTCAGAACCGCTGGCCACTCGGTGTCCTGTCCGCTGACTGATGCCTGCAGCACTACCGGTAGCTTGTTGGCTATCGAGGTGTCGAGATCAATATGCTGCAACTGATTGCTGGTGAAAGGCAGTCTTATCTCGGCACTGCCTGTGGAGAAGACTTCTCCAAGGCTTGAGCCCCGGTTGACAAACTGGCCCAGTGAAATCTGTTTACTGCGAACTCGACCATCGTATAAAGCGCGGATGTTAGTACGCTCCAGGTCCAGCTCGGCACGTTCTATTTGTCCTAGTGCACCTTCAAGATTAGCGCGTGCAGCGGCGAGTTGTGGTTTGCGTAGCGTCAGGTCGGAGGGGCTGCCGCTGCGACCCAGTTGTCGCCACTCGGTTGCGGCCTGTTCAGCACGTGCCTGCTCCTCAGCGAGAGTAGCCTGCATTTGTGCATAGTTCGCCTGAGCAAGCTTTAACGCAATCTGGTAATCGCGGGGATCCACTTTGGCGAGTAAGTCACCTTTGCTAAACGCACCGCCGACGACAAAACTGTCTGCAATTTCAGTGATACTGCCAGCCACTTCTGCCACCAGAGTACCTGCATTGGCAGCGCCGACTTCACCGCGGGTGTTAAGCGTTACGGTGTAGCTTCCGGATTTCACACGGGTTGCATCTATGGCGGTGGAAGCTTTGATCTGAGGTCTGGTTTTTGGCTCCGGACGATTGGCGATGACAGCACGCGTCGCCATCGCACTCAATGCGATGACCAACAGGGGAAGCAGGATTTTGACAATCAATCTCATATTGTTGGAGGTATCTTTTCTGTCTTAAACGGTAAGTATAGGAGCTGTGCTCAATGAATGGTCGTTTTCGCGAGTACTTAGCCTGCATTATTCATGAGGATTCGGCACCCAGAGTCATTATCGCTAAACA
>CAZKAQ010000141.1:0-8944 GCA_964550655.1 uncultured Granulosicoccaceae bacterium | reverse complement strand
GGAATCAAAGATCAAGTGAGATGCCGTCAATTTCGTGAATAGTCCGGGCCAGGAGCATGTTGTCGTCGAGGTTACGTGGCAGATAAAAATTGTCAATGAGTCGCAGTTTGATCAGTGTTTAGCTTTGTAAAGTCAAAATTGCATTTGCGAGCAGCTATTGCAAGGCTACAATCGAAGAGTGAAATAGCTGAAATAATGGGGGGTGTGATGTCTGTAGAAGAGCGCTACCGGGTACGACGTAAGATCGACCCGTCCTGCGGGGACTCGCTGGCTGATGGATCACCTAATGACGATAACCGTATAGAAATCGGGCCTACACAAACTGCATTCAAAGAGTGGCAGGGTGCGGGGCTGCAGCTACCGGATCTCACTGCAATGCGTGAGCATCGCTGGCGGCGGCTGACGCAACATATTGTTGATCGCGATTATGCCGCGTTACTGGTTTTTGATCCGCTCAACATTCGCTATGCAACTGACAGCACCAATATGCAGTTGTGGAACACGCATAATCCTTTTCGAGCTGTGTTGTTGTGCGCTGACGGTTACATGGTGATCTGGGATTATAAAAATTCTCCATTTCTTTCTACTTTTAACCCGTTGGTACGCGAGCAACGTTCCGGCGCAGATCTGTTTTATTTTGATCGTGGTGACAAGATAGATGTTGCCGCAGATAAATTTGCGACAGAAGTACGCGAGCTGATTGCCGAACATGGCGGTAGCAATAAGCGGGTTGCTGTAGACAAGATCATGTTGCATGGACTGCGGGCTCTTGAAGCACAGGGTATTGAAGTCATGGATGGCGAAGAGTTAACCGAGAAGTCGCGATCGGTGAAAGGTCCTGATGAAATTCTCGCCATGCGTTGTGCGTCTCATGCCTGTGAGACAGCGGTTCAGGAAATGGAGCATTATGCGCGCGCTAATATTCCTGTGAATGAAATCTCCGAAGATGATGTCTGGGCCGTTTTGCATGCCGAGAATATTAGACGTGGAGGTGAGTGGATTGAAACACGCTTGCTATCCTCCGGCCCCAGAACCAACCCGTGGTTTCAGGAGTGCGGTCAGAGAATTATTCAGAACAACGAGATCGTAAGCTTCGACACTGATCTCGTAGGCAGCTACGGCATTTGTGTCGACATCAGTCGAAGCTGGTGGATCGGAGACGAAGCGCCGCCGGCAGATATGGTGGCAGCCATGCAGCATGGTTATGAGCACATCATGACTAATATGGAGATGTTAAAGCCAGGTGTGAACATTCAGGAGTTGTCCCGAAACTGCCACAAACTACTGCCTCAATATCAAAAACAAAAATATGGTTGTCTGATGCATGGTGTCGGCCTCTGTGATGAGTGGCCTTTGGTGGCATACCCTGATCACATGGTTGAAGGTGCTTATGACTATGAGCTTGAAGCCGGCATGGTGCTGTGTGTTGAAGCGCTGGTAAGCCCGGAAGGCGGTGACTTCTCTATAAAGCTCGAAGACCAGGTGCTAGTTACGGAAACCGGCTATGAGAACCTGACCAAATATCCTTTTGATGAACGACTAATGGGAAAATGAGAGCGCTGTAAAGTCATGCTGTAAGTTGAGCCGCGCATCAACATGACATAGTTAGACAGTGGCAGTGCTGAGTTGTCATGCAGCAGCTGCGGGTTTTGAATTTGCGCGTTGTTTGCTCTGACTTATGCCTTGCCTAAATCTGCTTCAGTGCATATACCTTAACGTATGCGATGATAAGCCTCTGCATAGCGACGCCCGAGCGTTCGCAATGCACTGGCATTGAAGTGGTTACCGCCTGGACTTATTGACGGCAGTCCGGCAGCCGCAACACAGGCGGTGGCAGGATCATTGTCCGTGTTTAACCTGCCCAAATGTGTATTCACACCTTCTGCATTGATGGTCTCACCGCATATAAACGGACTGCTTTCATCAAACCAGTTTTCCTGTCTGAGGTCTTCAATGAGTGCCGAGAGTCTGACAGGATAGTAGTTGGCAGGCGCGGGTTGTGGAGCATCCCGGTCAGATGTTCCTTCAAGGATAAAATCTGTCTCGCCCTGATGCCACAGGATACCGTCAACCGCGGTTTTTGAAGGCAACGCGTTGATAGCTTGCAGGGCTTTTTGTTTTACCCGCTGCTTACCCGGAGCGCCAGGTGCCCAGTGACGAATGCCCCTGCCTGGTTCGGACACGAGTACGAAGCCAACAACGATATTGTCATCAAGCTCTGCCAGTCGCTTGCCGAAGTGCAGTGCAAAGTTGTTGTGAATTGAGTCAACATCGTTGCGGTTGCCGGTGCCCGGGTGTACCCGGTTGTCCCACACCTGGAACAGCTCGGCCACTTGCCAGCCCTCACTGGTATAAGCAAAGACGCGTGGGTGGGGAGCATCGAGAGTATCATTCCATGTTGTATTCGAGCCCAGTGTGTTTGACTGGCCGGTAATCAGTATCAGGTCTGTTATATCTTCTGCACTGAATCGGGTATTGTCATTGGAATCGTTGCGTACATCGGTGTCGTTTTCAGTTGCACTGTTTGAACTGCTGCCACGATTCTCAACCAGACATGTTGCGTTGTTTTCCCAGCCAAATCCGTCCCCATCCGGGTCCACTGCGCTCGATGTGCATGGTGGATGTGAAGATGCCGGTGCTTGTGTTGGTGCGGTTGTCTCAAGGTTGCTTCCCGCTACAATGCAAGTGGCACTATTCTCCCAACCGAATCCGTCACCATCAGGGTCTGAGTCAGGCGATTGGCAGATAGTTCTGCCATTGCTGTCTGTTATTCGCTCAAAATCTGACGCTCTTCTGACTCGCTCTATCGTGCCGGTTTCCGGGCTGACTATACAGCTACGGTTGTTCTCCCACCCCCAGCCGTCTCCGTCGGAGTCACTATCGGTTGACTGACAGACTTGTTGAGCAAATGTAATTGAAGGCAGGGTACTTCCGAGTACAGTTAATATAAAGGCCAGTGCAAGGCTGTTACCTAGAACATTGATAACGGTTGAGCGGAATTTCTTACAGACACATACAGACATGGTTACACGGTTCCTTCAGTGAATATTAAATTGACCATTAAATGCAGAGTTATGTTGACGCCATGACTGCAGGAAAAGCTCTGCGACATCCCATTGCGCACAGGCTCCTGAATTCCATTGTCAAGTTTCGTACCGGACAGAACCCCCTGCGTTATTCGTCGAAGTGTTATGCGAATCAGTTGTTATAGATGTATCAAAATGCAATCCTCTGACGCTCCTAAAGTACTACTACTTTCCGGTTATCATGCTGCAAGTCACCGCTATTGGTGCGAGCAACTGACTGCCGGTTTGAAGGACTATCACTGGCAACTGGTGGCTTTGCCGGATCGGCACTTCTACTGGCGGGTCCGCAGCAACGCGCTAACCTTTGCTTTTGAGTATCCGGAGCTTAAACAGCATTACGACGTGTTACTGGCCACATCAATGGTGGATGTTTGTAATCTGCGTGGCTTGATGCCCCATCTGAGTTCCATTCCGACGATTCTGTATTTTCATGAAAATCAGTTTGCGTATCCGCTGAGATCACAGGTGAAGAACAATCAGAAAAAAAATAACAGCAATCTGATTAATGCGCAGCTCACCAGCATCTACGGTGCTCTGTCGGCAGACAGACTGGTGTTTAACTCTGAGTACAATCGCGATTCTTTTTATGCGGGTGCACGTCTTTTGTTGAAAAAAATGCCCGATGGCACCTCAAAAGAATTGCTGTCAGAGTTACCGGTGCGCTCTGAAGTAATTCCTGTGCCTGTCAGTGATGAGCTCTCCTCGCATGCTGCGCCTGTAAAAAATCGGCCCGTAGAAATTCTCTGGAATCATCGTTGGGAGTATGACAAACAACCGCAGGTCTTTTTTGCTGCAATGAAACAGTTACTGGTAGAAGGGTTTGAAATATCGCTGCATGTAATGGGGCAGTCCTTCAGGGAAGTGCCGTCTTGTTTTGCCGAGTTTAGACAGGCGCACGGTGACTGCATCGCCACCTGGGGGTTTCAGCCAAGAGACGTTTATCATCAGCTTCTGGAACGTTCAGATATAGTCGTATCAACCGCATTGCACGATTTTCAGGGGCTTGGAATGCTTGAGGCGATTGCGATGGGATGTACACCGGTGGCGCCAAATCGTATGGCCTACCCGGAGTACATTGCTGATGAGCTACTCTATCAGGTCGCCCCGGATACAAGTAATGACACCAGTAATGATACTGGCAATGCAAAAAGTGAAGCTATTGAAGCTGAGATGCTTTTTCAGAAAATTGCCTCAGTTATTAAAACCCCCCGGCAATGTGAAAGTGATATTCAGCGCTACAAGTCATCAAATCTTTTGCCGGTTTACGATCGGCTGATCAGTAGTGTGCTCTCATAGCAGGTTGCACAGAACTATCACTACCGTCGTCTGGTACTAAGTTTGTGCAATCTGGTGATTTTTTGGCGTCATTATCGTGACAAACCAAAGTTCCTCTACTACATAGAGTGTGTTCGGAAGAAATTCTTGTTGTGCATTGTTGCCTTCAGCAAAAGGAATAGACTTCCAGCTTCGTTGCTGGCCGTTTTGTCTCCGGCTTTCTGGCCGTCATCAAAGCCTGCATACTTTTGAAACGTGGAATTGGATCTATGAAACGCTTTGCAAATATTACTGACTTCCGGGGTCTGGCTGTTGGGCCGGTTCTGGCCATTGCTATCACTGCTTGTGGCGGAGACAGCGCTGTCCTGGGCGGGTCAGAGCCCGGTATTACTGCGGATGATGAAATTACAGAAGGGCCTGTGGTGCTCGGTTCTCCTGTGAGTATCGCTGTAGATAGTGAGCATGATAGTGAGGTTGATGGTGTGGCTGTCGACGATGATGTCACAGATGATGTAGCCTCAGACGATGGAGTCACAGAAGAACCAGCAGTGGCTGATTCTCCAGTGAGTATTGATGAGGATAGCGATACAGACAGTGTTGACAACGATGCTTCTAACGGTGCAACAGCGTCTGATTTTCTAGCCGACCGAACTGCACTTGGTGCGGTAAAAATTATGGCTGTTGGCGACTCAATTACTCACGGGGTGGCTGGAGTATCCAGTTATCGTCGGGAATTCACGTCACTTTTAGAAGCTGAATCGTGCAGTTTCACTATGGTCGGGTCGCAACTAACATCGAGAAGCACCGGTGTCGATCCCGAATGTATAGACACTGAGCCGGTTGGTGATGGCTGGGGTTGGGACGGAACACAATCCTGCCTGGTTGGCGAGAGTTCAGATGTTGAGGTTTTCCGTGGTGCTCATGAAGGTTACAGTTCGCATCGCGCCGATCACTTTCTAACCGGACGTGATTCTTCGTCAGGCAGTAATCCCGGTATACGTGTATCTATGGAAACGTTTGCTCCTGATGTTGTACTGTTGCACTTGGGGTCGGTTGATTTATTTAACGAGCAAGGTGTTAGCAATGCTCTGATTGATCTGGACGATGTACTGGATGCAATCTATGAGGTTCAGCCTGAAACACTGGTGCTGATGGCTAATGTTATTCCCTGGTTCAGTGATAAGCCATACGAGGGTATTGGTGGAGATATCGAAAGACTGGGTGATGGTGTTCAACGAATAATAGACGAACGTTTCGATCCGTTTTTAAAGCTTGTCGACGTACGATCAGGTTTTACAGAGTCGATGATGCTGGATGATTTGATTCATCCGAATGCATCGGGTGAGCGTCATATCGCTGATGCGTTTGCAAACGTCTATCAGTCATTTGCTGACTGTTCACTTTAGTAACTCTCTATATTACTGGTAACCATGGCGCCGGTGCTTGCATCGGCGTTTTTTACTTCTGTACGGTAAATCCCGGCACTACCTGGGCAGTTAATGTTTGCCTCCACTGATCAGTGTTTGTCCGGAACCTAGCGGTGATGAACTGCTGCCACACGTTAAGAGGCATCGGCGACACTTGTAGTAAACCGAGTGAATAGTTTATTCTGTCAGGCTTTTCAGGAGCCTGTTATGAAATCTGCCAAAGATTATCTGGATGAAGCGAATAAAATGGTAGACAAGCTGTCACCGGAGGAGGCCATTGCCTTACACGGGCAGGGTGGGGTGTTCATTGATGTTCGCGATTCTGCCGATATTTCCACCACTGGTACTATTGCCGGTGCAGTTAGAATTCCGCGTGGTTTTATAGAGTTTGCTGCTGACGAGACAATGCCGTTTCATAACAAATCTTTGAGAAAAGATGCCGAAATTTATCTGATTTGTGGCGCCGGCGGGCAGGCGGCTCTGGCTGGTAAAACCTTGAAAGATATGGGCTACAAGTCGGTCACCAATATCGGCGGATTTGCAGACTGGAAAGAGGCAGGTGGACCGGTAGAGAAATAGACAACGTCGGGCCGAAGTTTCAAGCCGGGTTAGATTTAAACCAGGCTATATTCTGGTTGTAGTATGCAGGATAATTAACTTTCCGGACTGCTGTTACTATTGATTAGTCACCGACTGCTATTCAGCACGAAACAAAACCCCGTCATTGATAGCGTCTACATCCGTCACACCGATCTGTGCCATGGCAGCGCTGATTTGATCGGCCAGTAACTCAATCACTGCGTTGAGCCCCTGCTCACCATTGGCACCAATACCATAAGAGAACGGTCTGCCCATCATCACAAAGTCTGCACCCAGTGCCAGTGCTTTAATAATGCTTTCACCGTCTCTGATACCACTGTCGAGTATGATGGGATAGTCTGGTCCCAGGGCCTCGCGCATTAGTGGCAACACCTGTATAGAGGTCGGGGCGCTGTCAAGTTGCCGGCCACCGTGATTGGAGACATAGATGCCATCTGCGCCTGCCTGTTGCATTGCCAGAGCGTCTTCGACTGATAAAACACCCTTAATAATCAGTTTATGTGGCCAGTAGCTACGCAGGTGTTCGAGGAACTCCCAGTCGACTGCACCTCTGCCGCTCTCGCGTTTGAATTGATCATCTGATTCTATATTGGCAAGTGATGGTACGCCTTTGATCAGACTGCCTATTGACCACTGTGGATGCAGTGCAAAATCGACACACTGTTTAAAACCAATTTTTAGAGGCGCTTTAAATCCATTGCGTAAGTCTCTGACCCTGGGTGCGACATGCGGTACATCGACGGTAAATATCAGGTTGGTGTATCCGGCAGCGGCGGCACGGTCAATCAACTTCATGGTGGAGTCTTTGCTGCCACTGACATAAAACTGAAACCATGCATTGTCGCTGGCGCGTTCGCGAGTCTGTTCAATAGTGCTTGAAGCCATGGTTGAAAGTGCCAGTGGCATGTTGAATTTGGTTGCTGCTTTGGCGAGCATCTCGTCGGCACCCGGCCAGGCAAGGTCACACATACCCATCGGTGCGATACCGAAAGGTAGTCCGTAGTCTTTACCCAGAAAAGTTTTGTTCAGTGTTCTGTTTTCAACATTGATCAGAGCGCGTGGCTGTAATTTTATTTTCTGGTAGGCGGTAATGTTTTCTTCGGCGAGTAATTCTCTACCGGCAGCGCCGTCGATGTAGTCGAATACCATTTTCGGCAGCCGACGTTTTGCTTTCAGGCGCGCATCTTCAACTGTATATATTTTACCGGACATTTAGACAGCAGCAGGCTTTATCAAACTGGCATCGTGGGAGTGCTTGTCAGAAGATCAAGTGCAGATTGCATACCGCCGGACTGATGAGGAATTTCAGCAAGCTGTAAGCCCATTTCAATTCCGGCGAGTGTGCCCATCAGCATAAGGTCGTTGAAGTCACCCAGGTGACCGATTCGAAAAACCCGCGACTGTATTTTAGATAAGCCGTTACCTAACGACATATTGTAGTGTTTTAGTATGGTTGAGCGCAGATGGTCTGCATCGTGATTTTCCGGAGTGCGTACTGCGGTAAGAACGGGTGAGTGTTCTTCGTTTACTGTGCACTGGGTTTCAAGACCCCATGCGCTGACTGCCGCTCTGGTAGCAATAGCGTGTCGTTGGTGTCGATTAAAGACATTTTCGAGACCTTCTTCATTGAGCATGTCAATAGCCTCTGCCAAACCAAACAGCAGATTGGTTGCCGGGGTATACGGGAAGTATCCACGTTCATTGGCAGAGAGCATTTCATCCCATGCCCAGTAGGATTTTACTATGGCTGAACTTTTACTTGCTGCAATGGCTTTGTCGCTTACGGCGTTGAATGACAGACCCGGTGGTAGCATCAGTCCTTTCTGAGAACCGGATATAGCGACATCAACGCGCCATTCATCAAATCTGAAATCACAGGCTGCAAGACCGGAAATAGTATCTACCAGTAGCAGGGCGCTGTGGTTGGCATTATCGATCGCATCGCGAATGGCTGCTATTTGAGAAGTGCAGCCGGT
The DNA here is from genome assembly GCA_964550655.1 of uncultured Granulosicoccaceae bacterium. Classification (GTDB taxonomy): domain Bacteria; phylum Pseudomonadota; class Gammaproteobacteria; order Granulosicoccales; family Granulosicoccaceae. The sequence goes on along the minus strand of CAZKAQ010000141.1, from coordinate 580 downwards.
AGAGGTTTCATTGTGAACCACACAGACTGCTTTAATTTTTTGCGACTTATCATTCATAAGTGCAGATTCGATTAAGTCAGGGTCGGCGCCGCGGCGCCAGTCAGTTTCAATGAGTGTGGGTTTGAGCTGTACCTTCTCTGCTAATGATTTCCACAGACTCGCAAAGTGACCGGTTTCAACCATAAGCACTTCATCTCCCGGGTTCAGGACATTGACCAGTGCCGCCTCCCAGGCGCCGGTTCCCGATGACGGGTAGATAATAACCGGCTGCGCAGTCTTGAAGATCCCCTTCATACCGTTGAGTACCCGATAGCCGAGATCGGCAAAGCCCGGACCTCGATGATCTTCAATCGGCATATCGATGGCACGCAAAATCCGGTCGGGCACAGCGCTTGGGCCGGGGATTTGTAGAAAGTGACGGCCTGTTTGTCTCATGGATTGTATTCAGTTTATTTGCGCTGCGATATGGTAGCACAGGCGCCCGGCCTGCACGGTTCATGTGGATCTGGCATATGTGCAGTTATGCGGTGTAAGTACTAACCTGCATTATTCATGAGGCGACCTGTGGATTTAGCTCTTA
>CAZKAQ010000140.1:0-9002 GCA_964550655.1 uncultured Granulosicoccaceae bacterium | reverse complement strand
TTAACCAGCTCAGGCTTTTACACGTTGCATTTTCGGGTCATAAAAAGACTCTAGTGAGGCATCACAATCGATTAGTTCGGTAGCTACATCCAGTTGATAACTTCCACTGTGTATATAGGCTTCATCGACACCCGTGTTACAGCGAACGTAACCGTATCCAATGGCACAACCAATATGGTGTCCGTAGCCGCCACTACTGAGCCAGCCCACACGCTCACCATTGCGGTAAATAGTCTCACGTCCATGCAGAGTGACATCGGCCCGGCTCAACTTAAAACCACATAACATTTTTTTCAATGGTGATTTCTGTTCATGCACTATCGCATCACGGCCTTTGAAAGGCATATCAGTCCTTCCGGATTTAACTGCCCAGGCAAGTCCTGCCTGCAGCGGTGTATGGTCCGGCCCTATGTCACTACCCCAGGCGCGATATCCTTTTTCCAGTCTGCAGCTTTCGATGACGCGGTACCCTGCGTTGATCAGTCCAAAGTCAGCTCCGGCTTTCATCAGTACATCGTAGACCGTCAGAGCATACTCCACCGGCAGGTGTAGCTCCCAACCAAGCTCACCAACATAGGTAATACGTAGTGCATTAACCGGGCAACCGGCTATACCAATCGATTGCATGGTGGCGAACGGAAATTGTTGGTTTGAAAGATCAGCGCGGGTTACTTTAGAGAGTATGGATCGTGAGGCAGGCCCCATCAGTGTCAGGACACAAGTCGATGACGTGATGTCAAACAGCTGGGCGTTGAGGTTTGCCGGTATGTTGCGTGAAATCCAGTCGAAGTCATGCGTTGCGAAACCGGTACCTGTAACGATATAAAATTCGTCTGCAGCCAGCCTCGCAACGGTTACATCTGCCTGAATACCGCCATTATCGTCAAGCATCTGGGTATAGGTGAGTGAGCCCTCAGGTTTATCAACATCATTGGCACACAGCCAGTTAAGTGCTGCCAATGCATCAGGCCCTTTTAAACAGAACTTTGCAAATGAAGTCTGATCAATCAGCACCGCGTTGTTACGCACAGCAAAGTGTTCCCGTGCTACCGCTGCGTGCCAGTTGGGTAGTTCAAAGCTGTATTGATCCTTTGCTTTCTCACCGGCTTTAACATCGGCAAACCAGTTCGGACGCTCCCAGCCAAGCTTTTCCCCAAAACAGGCACCCTGCTCTTTTAGCTTTGTGTAGAGCGGTGATCTCCTGCATGGCCTGCCGGAACTGTGTTCCTCGGCGGGCCATGCAATCGTGTAGTGCTTCGAATAAGCCTCGAGTGTTCTGGTGCGAACCCAGTCGGTATCGCGGTGTGGCTGCCCAAAGCGACGAATATCAACGCTCCATAAATCGTAGGGTGGAGCGCCTCCATGTACCCACTCGGCAAGTGCCATACCGGCACCACCACCGGACGCAATACCAAAGGCATTAAAGCCGGCACCGACAAAGAAGTTTTTCAGTTCAGGGGCTTCACCAAGAATAAAGTTACCATCCGGAGTAAAGCTCTCAGGGCCATTTGTCAGTGTTTTGATGCCAGTCTCGGCCAGTGCCGGAACCCGCCCGAGCGCATATTCCATCATTGGTTCGAAATGATCAAAGTCAGCATCGAGTAACTTATAGTTAAAGCCCGCAGGGATACCATCAACTGCCCACGGTACAGGATTTGGCTCATAGCCCCCCATGACCAGACCGCCTACTTCTTCCTTGTAGTAGGTGAGCCGATCAGGATCGCGCAGAGTTGGCAGTGTTGCGGTAACACCTTTTACGGGCTCGGTTAAGATGTATTGATGCTGTACAGAGACCAGAGGCACATTAACACCGAATCTGGCGGCCAACTCACGCGTCCACTGACCAGCGCAGCAGACTACCTGCTCACAGGCCACACGACCATGATTAGTGATCACCGCAGAGAGTGCGCCCTTGTTAAACTCAAGGTCCAGTACTTCGGTATCTTCTGCGATAACAGCCCCGCTGCTGCGCGCCCCGCGCGCCAGCGCCATGGTGATGTCGGACGGATTTGCCTGACCATCGGTCGGAAGATAAGCCGCACCTACTACATCTTCTGTGGTCATTAAAGGCCACAGCTGTTGCGCTTCCGTCGGTGTTAACAGCTGCATATCGAGCCCGAACGAGTGTGCTGTGGTTGCCTGACGTTTGACTTCAGTCCAGCGTTGCTGATTACAGGCCAGACGCAACCCACCATTCATCTTCCAGCCAGTTGCAAGCCCGGTTTGCTCCTCAAGCTTTTTATATAGCTCTACCGAGTAGCCAAGTAGCTGCGTGACATTGGCATTGCTGCGTAACTGACCAACCAGTCCGGCGGCATGAAAAGTAGAACCTGATGTCAGTTTATGACGTTCTAAAAGCAGCGTCTCACAACCGAGTTGAGCCAGATGATAAGCCGTTGAACAACCTACAATACCGCCACCAATCACAACCACTTTAGATGATGACGGCAACTCTTGCATTCGGGTTATAATCCGTTGAAACGGTTAAAGGCTTGTTCGTAACGTGCCATGTTATCACGGGTATACACCGAGTAATCGAAGTCGATATCCGAGTGTATTTCTGACACCATACTCCACATGGTTTCCCGTAACAGGGATGCACACTTCATGGCGTTATACCTGCGCCACAAGTCATCATCCGGTACATGATTAAAATACTGTTCGAGCATCCAGCGTTCGGTGGACTCATCAAGGTTATTGTTTGACGCCAGTCCACCCAGATCAAATAACGGTGTCGTGTAACCCGCATATTCCCAGTCAATTAACCATAGCCGTTTCCCGTCATCTAATATGTTGGCTGGTAACAGATCATTGTGACCAAAGACAATATCAAACGGCGCTGCAGCTTTTTCGAGAATTTCAGCCTGATGCAGTAAATCAGCAAGTTTGCTGCAGTGGTTGCTTTTGCCTTCGCGCAGAGTTGCAGCGTAATCACGTACAACGTGGAATACCCAGAATACGATTGATGCGCCACGCAAATGTTTTGGAATCTCGTGATGACATCGCTTAACCAGCGTTAATATTTTTTCGAGTGTATCCCGATTGCGAACCTGCTCTTCGTTCAGCGGCTGACTCTGGATATAGTCCATTACCAGCACACCATCTTCCGCATGACGAATCTCGGGAGACAATCCTGCCGTACAGGCAGCGCGGCCAGCAGCAACTTCATTAAAGCGCATGATCTGATGCACCGGAATATCCGCTCCGAGGCGAACCACGTATTCTTTGCCGCCATCTGATACCAGATAATTGTGATTGGTAATACCGCCTTCGAGGGGTTTTATAGCTACCGGCCCGGCCCAGAGCGGCAATGCCTCTATGACCTTGTGATTCGATGGATTATCAATACTCATGAGATTTTTCTGATAATGGCGTTGACGGATGTTTCTGGCACCGTGACTGAATAAACAACGACTAACAGCAGCTGAAGTGATCTGCTTCTTCCTTCTATTGCAACCAGTTGTTTCATCACCGGTTGTTTCAGCAGCTTGGTGAAACGTCACGAATTGCAGCGATGTCAGTTTAGCGCACCCGTTAAATCCGTGCACCACCTGTCAGCTGGCGCATAAAGCCTGGCTTCGGACTTTGCTCTCAGCGTTGGTTACTGGCGCTGTCGAGGTTTTCTATCAGACGGGTTTCAAGCAACTGACCGCCACGGTACAAAATGGGATAGGCAAGTGAGGCTATATGACTATTGAACTGATTCAGCGCACGCAGCGTTTCAAGATGTATATTGCTTGAGTCAAAGCTTACCGCTGACCCGTTACTCAGGCGCTTCAGATGCTTCTTGCGACTGGCGCGCTCGTGTCGCACCATTTCTGTTTTTTCTTCAAGCATCAAACGGGCATGCTCCATGTCACCGGAGATTAGCAGATTCATCGCCAGCGACAGGTTGGTCATCATCTGAGCGTGCATTTCTTCAAGCTCAGCGCTACCGTCTCTGGAGAGCATCACACCCTGCTCTGCCTTTTCCTGAGCAAGCACCAACAGTTGTTTGCAGACGATATCACCCGCTGACTCAAGCGCTATCGCATACTCGGTTATTTCTCTGGTTTTTTCTTTTTCCTCCCGATTCATCGATTCTGTTGATATAGATGCTGCATAGCGTTTGATATCATCCAGTGCACGATTTACCAGTTCATCCTGATTGCGAATGGCCTCCATACGATTCAGATCAAAGTCGTGAAACAGTTGCATTACCGGTGACACCATTCCCTCGACAAGCTGAGCCATACGCAAAGCCTCACGCTGAAGACAGGTAATGGCCAGTTGAGGCTGATCAAGGAGTGTGTCATCAAGGGCAGATCGCAGCACCGGATTAAAAGTCTCTGCTTCTTTTTCATCGGGCAGTATTAACAACAGGGGATTTTCAAGGAATCGACACAGAGGTAAGGCGGCTATTAGTACAAAATTGAACAGTATGTGGATACCGATCAGTGCCTGAACATTTCCCATCGAGAAAAACCATTGCGGCAACAGAAACCACGAAAACAACAGCAAGGCCAGTACCGCAGCACTACCCCTGATAATGAGGTTTGCCAGGGGCAATCGACGCGCCTGCACATTCATTCCACGCCCAAGCCATACCGGGATGATCGCAGAGCCAAGGTTTGCTCCTAATACCAATGCGATTGCCGCGTTAATACCCAGTGCTTCGATAGACACCATGGTCACACACATCAAAATTGTGGCGACTGATGAGTGCATGAAAACAGTCAGGATCACACCAATAATGAAAGCGGTCAGGTAGTCACTTTCAAGATGTGCAGATATTGCCGGTAAAAATTCACTTTCCCTGATAGGAATCATGGTTTCCCGCAGAAGCCGTAGCGATATCAGGATAAACGCGATACCGAGAATAATCCTGCCAATTTGCTTGAGTATGCGGCGATCAGATTTAACCGAAAAAAGCCCGCCGACTGCAAGCAGTGCCGGTGTCAGCCACTCAAGATTAAATGACAGCACCTGAATCACAAGAGCCGAGCCCAGATCTGCACCGAGTATTATCGGCAATCCGGCGGCAAAACTCAGCGCACCAGAGCCTGCGAATCCGGCTACCAGCAATGCAACAGCGGCAGAACTCTGCAGAATAACTGCCAGAAACAAACCGGTGGCAGCAGCTGCCGGCTGGCTGTTTGTTGTGGTCACATAACGCCTGAACGATGCACCAAAGGTGCGTTCAATGCCGGTACGCACCATACGCACGGCATAGAGCAACAACATCGTTGCTCCGGTCAGTGCTACAAGGAAAGTCAGTATGTTCACAGCTTTGTCAGTTCAATCCAAGACTCAAATCACTCTTGCCTGTGCGCAATCAACATTGCCTCTGCTCGAAATCCTGTTGGCATAGACGAACGCGAACCAACAGGATGGACAGGCTCGCACATCAGTAGGGTATTGCCAGATATCAGATAGAGTATAGTCGATAGATGCGCTGTGGCTTGACCACTCCGGTTACATGCAAATCTCGTTAGTGGCACATTTTTGACAAGGTCTCACGAGTACCACGGCAACGAATAGGTTTTTACCCGGGTGAAAAATTTCATTGCCTCGGAAACGCCCTCTTTAACTGCATTACCGCTGTCCTTGATACCACCAAACGGTGACATTTCTATACGATAGCCGGGCTGTTCCCAGATGTTACAGGTGCCGACATCCAGCCCGTCGATATAGCGCATGGCGCGATGAAGATCATTGGTACAGACACCGGACGACAAGCCAAATTCGGTGCAGTTTGAGATAGCCATAACTGCCTCATCATCATCGGGCACCCGAACCACAGGCACAACAGGCCCGAAGGTCTCTTCCATCACCAGCTCACAGTTATGCGGTACGTAATCTACAACAACAGGCGGCAGCAACGCGCCATCACGTGGCGGATGATAAAGTATTTTAGCGCCGAGCTTTTCTGCATCTAAAACACGTTGCTCAAACAGTTCTGCCGCTTCTGCACTGATGACGCAGCCAAGTACCGTATCGGGGTCCATGGGATCACCGAATTTAAGTGCTTTCGCTTTTTCGAGTACTTTCGGCACGAACGACTCGGCCACAGATTCCTGAACAAGTATGCGTTTAATCGCGGTACATCGCTGCCCCGAGTTACCCGTGGCACCGGCCACTGCAATCGTTGCAGCTTTGTCGAGATCATCGTCCTTCAGGTCATTGCATACGATCAATGGATCATTGCCTCCCAACTCAAGTGCTGAACGCTTATAGCCGGTTTTGTCGGCAATCAGCTTGCCTGTCGGCACGCCGCCGGTAAAAGTAATAACATCAATATTTTTATTGCTAACCATTTCATCGCCAATATCTTCAGGCCAGCCGGTGACTATCTGGAACATCTCCGCCGGCAATCCGGCTTCATAGAGAATATCGGCCAGTGCGATTGCCGTCAGTGGCGTTAATTCTGAAGGTTTGCATACCAGGCAATTGTTGGTGGCTATCGAGGGTGCGATTTTGTGGCTGACCATATTCAGTGGATGGTTAAACGGGGTAATTGCCGAAATCGCACGCACCGGCTCACGCACGGTATAGATTTTTCGCGATTTACCGTGCGGAGTCAGATCACAGGAAAAAATCTCACCGTCGTCAATAATGGACATCTGTCCTGCAAACGTAAAAACATCACAGGCTCTGCCCACTTCATACAAGGCGTGTTGCAAACTGATGCCAAGCTCAAGCGTCAACCATTTAGCCAGTTCTTCACGTCGCTCCCCGATCAGCTCTGCAGTACGTAAAAGAATTTTCTGACGCTCATAGCGAGTCAGTTTTGATTGATACGCCGCTGCAATCTCAAACGCCTTAGCGGCGTGTTCCGACTTACCGGCCGGCACTGTGCCGACGCATTCCTCCGTGTATGGGTACAGAACTTCGATAACGTCATCAGTGAACACCTTCTCTGTGCCAATGCGCATGCCTTCGCAGCACTTTGACAGCCCGTGCTTTTCGAGAACTGACCCGTTCATAGATGTATTGTCTCGCGAGTTTTATTAATACCGAAAGCGGATATCTTTACCACCAAAGCAACAACCGATAGCCAATGCTTTTCATCTTGCTACAAGCCACACTGTCCGAATGCTGGCAACAGCTGGTTGTGACAGGTACCATCATCTTTTAACACCCGGGCGTCGTCGCCTGACGGCATCGATCAGCAGCGCTATCCACTATAAACCAGATAACAGCCAGATACGGAGGCCAAATTAAATGAGCGTCACTGTCAATGATCGAACCTACGCCATGCCCGCCAGTACCGCAATCGTTATTTGTCTCGACGGTTGTGAGCCTGCGTATCTGGAGGAAGCTTCAAAGGCCGGCAAAACGCCGGCACTGGACCAAATAAGAAAAAACGGTGCAGACACTCTGGCGCACAGTGTCATACCCAGTTTTACCAACCCGAATAATATGTCCATCGCTACCGGTCGACCGCCAGTCGTACATGGTATTTGCGGTAACTATCTGTATGAGCCCGAAAACGATGCAGAAGTCATGATGAATGACCCGCGCTTTCTGCGCGCACCCACCGTGTTTAAAGCGTTCCAGGATGCCGGTGCACGCATTGCCATTGTTACCGCAAAAGACAAACTGCGTGCACTGCTTGGGCATAAACTCGACATGACAGACAACAAGGCGATCTGCTTTTCATCTGAACGGTCAGCAGATACCACGTTAGCTGAAAATGGCATTGACAAAGCCGCTGCGTGGCTCGACAGAGAAGTACCCGAAGTTTATTCCGCCGAACTATCAGAGTTTGTTTTTGCAGCAGGCGTCAAACTACTCAAAGAGTTTAAGCCGGACATCATGTACCTGACCACCACGGACTATATACAACACAAATATGCCCCACCCGATGCAGAAGCGATTTCTTTTTACGAGGTATTTGACAAATACCTCGGTGAACTGGATGCAGCAGGTGCTTCAATCGTGATAACCGCAGATCATGGCATGAAAGCCAAACACCTTAGTGACGGCTCACCCGATGTAATCTATCTGCAGGATATTCTTGACGACTGGTACGGAGCCGGTAAAAGCCGGGTAATATTGCCCATCACTGATCCGTATGTAGTGCATCACGGTGCACTGGGTTCTTTTGCAACAGCCTACCTGCCGGAAAATGCTGACATGCAGGATACGATTAACAAGCTTAAAGAGTTTGACGGACTGGATGTTGTTATATCTAAAGAGGAAGCGGCCAGTCGTTTTGAATTACCGCAAGACAGACTGGGTGATATTGTGCTGGTGTCGAGCGAACAAAAAACTATCGGTACATCGGAATCGCGCCACGATCTGTCAGGCCTTAACGAACCATTGCGCTCACATGGTGGATTAACCGAACAGGTGGTCCCGTTTATAGTCAATGCAAAAATGCAAAACCTGACTGCTATTCCGGAATTGCGTAACTTTGACGCATTTTACTATGCAACACAGGCTGCAGGTACAAGTAGCTAGCGTTAGCGAACGCTGACAATGTCATCCGTAACAACACACAAGTCAGACCAACACGGGTCAACTAACCCGGACCGACCCAATATACTGCTTATAACCGCCGATCAGTGGCGTGGTGATTGTTTATCTGCCATCGGCCATCCGCTTGTCAGCACCCCGAACCTCGATAAACTCGCGCAAAAAGGCGTCTTGTTTGAACGTCACTATGCCGGGGCTGCTCCCTGCTCGCCTTCGCGTGCCTGTTTGTACACGGGCTTATATCAGATGAATAACCGGGTTTGTGTCAATGGCTCTCCGCTGGACAGCAGACACGATACCCTGGCACTGGCATTTCGCAGGCATGGCTATGACCCTGTGCTGTTTGGCTACACTGATCAGTCACAGGATCCACGTTCGGTTCACCCGAATGATCCCAAATTAACTTCATTCGAAGGACTGCTACCTGGTTTTAGCTGGCGTGTCAGCATACCGGAATACCAGTATCCGTTTTTGTCGTGGTTAAGATCTAAAGGCTATAAAGAAGCGCTAACCACCACCAACATGAATATACCGGAGTCCGG
>CAZKAQ010000139.1:0-9154 GCA_964550655.1 uncultured Granulosicoccaceae bacterium | reverse complement strand
TTTAGCGCTATTGACTCTGGGCGCCGAATCCTCATGAATAATGCAGGCTAAGGTTCAGGCGCGCTCAAGAAATCAAGAGGTGGTTCGGGCGATGGTTGCCAATGGTCACGGCTATACCATTGCTAACGTCAGGCCAAAAAGCCTCACTGCGCTGGATGGACGAAAGCTCAAGGCCATAAGGCTCACCGGCAGGCACAAACCGGTTAAAATCGGTATCATGACTTTAAACCACAGCCGCAAGCCGCTTATATTAACGACGTTTGAAGCAGCTTGTCGTCGTTTGATCAATACCCAGAAAATCCCGGGTATGTTTGCAGAGCTAGACACCTGATGTGTAAAAACGTCTCATCGGAGCGAATCCGCAATGGCGGAAGTTCCGCCGCACACACGTGTTTGGAGTGTAACCCGCGTTGACTATCACATCACCATCGGCGCTTGAAGTAAGAAATGCAGTAAAAGTCTATGGCAGTTTGCCCAACGGGGTAACGGCGCTTAACGATGTGTCAGTGACAGTTGAGAACAATGAGTTCTTTACGCTGCTAGGCCCTTCCGGCTGTGGCAAGACTACTTTGCTGCGAATGATTGCCGGATTCGAGACCATTACCGATGGCAGTATCCGGCTGTTTGGAGAAAATATAGAAAATTTGCCTGCCAACAAGCGGCCGGTCAATACAGTGTTCCAGCAATATGCACTGTTTCCACATATGACCATTCTGCAGAACGTCTCGTTTGGTCTGTCGATGCTTGGCAAGAGTGATACCGAGGCAAAATCTGAGGCTGGCAGAATGCTTGAAATGGTTCAGCTGCAGGATTACGCAGATCGCAAGCCATCGCAACTGTCCGGTGGTCAGCAGCAGAGAGTAGCACTTGCAAGAGCGCTCGCGCCGTCACCGAAAATACTCTTGCTTGATGAACCCCTGTCTGCACTTGACCTGAAGTTGCGTCATGCAATGAGAGAAGAATTAAAGCTCATTCAGGAGGAAATGGGGATCACCTTTATTTTTGTTACCCATGACCAGGAGGAGGCCCTGACCATGTCTGATCGAATAGCAGTCATGTCGAACGGAGAGCTTCAACAAGTGGGCACAGGTAAAGAAATCTATGAAGAGCCTCGCAACAGGTTTGTTGCAGACTTTATAGGTGAAACCAACTTGTTGCCGGCAAGCGTTGAATCCATCCATAATAATATTGCAGTGTGTGTTATCGGAAAAAATGCAAAACTTGAATGTGCCATCTCCGATGAAGTTCCGGTGAGTGGCAACGGTTATGTTTCCATTCGACCAGAGCGTATATCACTAAACGGTTTAAGCGACTCAAAAACACTGACAGGTATTGTCAACAGATTTATATATCTCGGTACCGATACACAGTGCAGGATTCATCTTGACGATGGAACAGAGATCAATGCGCGTGTTCAAAATACCAGTGAATCGACAACTGATCTGGCTATTGGTGATAGAGTATCCATTCATATCGACAGAGGTGCAGCAAGACTGTTAATGAACTAATGCCTGCTGTTACACCGACAAGCGATTCCAAAAACAAGACATCTGCCGGTGTCTTTGACGGAATTGCGTTATGGCTGCTTTCGCCATCTTGGCTAATGATAGGATTTTTCCTTCTGCTGCCCGTAGCCATGATGCTGGTCTATTCCTTTTTGACCAAAGAGTTCCGTGGTGGTGTGATCTGGGAGCCTACGCTTGCCGCCTACGATCAGTTTATTTTTGACCGTGGTTTGTTTGGTGATGAAGCGCCGGTTATTGAATGGACCTACATTACTATTTTTGCCAGATCTATCTGGCAGGCCGGCCTAGCCACCTTGTTGTGCCTGATAATAGGTTTTCCTACAGCCTATTATATTGCCACGCGTCCCGCCAGTACCCGAGGCATGTGGTTGTTTTTTATTACCATACCTTACTGGGTCAATCTTTTAATCCGTACGGTATCAATGAAATTTTTAATACGTGATACCGGGCCATTGAATCAGTTTTTGATCTCTACCGGGTTGATCGATTCTCCAATACATATTGTAAATACCAACTTTGCCGTTCAGCTGGGATTATTTTATTCCTATCTGCCGTTCATGGTTCTGCCCATCTATGCAGCAGTTGAACGCTACAACTTTGCTTTATCCGAGGCAGCCTTTGATCTCTATGCCAGTCGCTGGACCACATTGCGGAAAATTCTTATCCCTGTAGTCAAACCCGGAATCATTGCCGGATGCATCCTGGTTTTTATTCCGAGTCTCGGTGCATTTTTAGCACCCGATTTACTCGGCGGTGCTAAAACCTTCATGATCGGCTCACTCATTGAAGAACAATTTAAAGGCAATGCCGGCAACTGGCCGTTTGGTGCGGCAGCGTCAATGATACTGTTGTCAATGGTATTGATGGTTCTGATGGTTTATGCGCGGCAACAAACCCGCTCAGCAAGCGAGGGACGCTGATGTCAGGCAATGCTACCGACGTACGGCGTTATCCGGGGTTCTTTCTGTTTACCCTGCTGTGTCTGGTGCTTTTATATACGCCATTAATTATTGTGACTATCTACAGCTTTAATGATTCGCGCTCAATTACCACCTGGGGTGGTTTCAGCTGGCGTTGGTATCATGATATATTTTTTGGAATAGAAGCCGGTAAATTTAAAACTGCGGCCTGGAACTCGCTGTCAATTGCATTTATGGCAGGTGTAACTGCAACGGTTATCGCAACCGCAGCGGCGATTGGTATGATTCGAGGCAGATCGTTCCGGGGCAAGTCGCTCAGTTTCGGCTTAATCAATCTGCCGCTAATGGTGCCGGAGATTGTCTCTGCAGTAGCGACCTTAATATTCTTTAGTGCCATCGGTTTTACTCGTGGCTATTTTTCTATTCTAATCGCGCATATGGTCTTCTGCATCCCGTTTGCTTATCTTCCGATTGCAGCGAGGCTTGAGGGAATAGAAAAAAGTTATGAGGAAGCGGCTATTGACTTATACGCCACTCGATGGAAAGCATTTACCAAAGTATTGATGCCACTGTTAGCGCCGGGTATATTATCCGGGTTCCTGCTGGCATTTATTATTTCTCTGGATGATTTTATCATTACGAATTTTGTCAAAGGTGCGGGTGTTGAAACCCTGCCTACCGCAATATTCGGATCCGTCAAACAGGGAATCAAGCCGAATATTATGGCGCTTTCGACATTGATGTTATTGGTTTCAATCTTTTTTGTTTCTCTTTCCTATTTTATAAACAAATCAGGTGAAAGAAATCAGAAGGCGCTGTAGTAAATTGTTGTTTTAACGTTGACACTATTGGAGAGGAAACATGAAGAAATCACTTGGTTTTTGTACTACCGTGCTGGTAACGGCACTCGCAGCAGGCACAGCCAATGCCGCTGAAAAATTATCTATCTATCATTGGTTTGAGTACATACCACAGGAATTACTGAACAAATTTACCGATGAAACCGGTATTGAAGTAACCATGGATACCTTCGATTCCAATGAAGCGATGCTCGCCAGTCTGAAGGCAGGATCACTGGGCACTTACGATGTTGCGGTACCCAGTGATTACATGGTGAAGATCCTTTTAGACTCAGGCATGCTGCAGCCGTTTAAAAGTTCCGAGCTTTCCAATTTTGATAATATTGATGGTCCATGGAAAGATCCCTCATTTGATCCGGGTCGAAAGCACTCAGTGCCTTATCAGTGGGGTACCACCAGTTTCGCGGTAAATCGCGACGTATTCAAAGGTGATATACACACGACAGATATGTTGTTTGATCCACCGCCTGAAGTGCAGGGTAAAATCAATGTATTGGACAGTCAGGGTGAGCTGATCCTGATGGCGCAATTGCATTTAGGCATTGAGCAGTGTTCCACTGACAGAGAAGATGTTAAAAAGCTTGATGCACTGTTGCAGGAATCAAAGCAGCACTGGGCATCGTTTAACTCAGATGGTGCTAAAGATGTACTCGTCTCGGGAGATGCGGCGGTAGGCCAGATATTCAATGGCTTCTCTACCAAAGCACGCGAAGAGGGTGCCAATATAGAATACGCTTTTCCTAAAGAAGGCTATGTTGCCTGGATGGATAACGTAGTCTTACTCAAAGACGCACCTAATCGTGCAGCTGGAATTGCTTTCATGGATTTCATGCTCGACCCTGAAAACGCTGCGGCTGTTTCCAACTACGCGCAATACAAAGCCGGCGTAACTGGTGCAGAGGAGTTCTTTGAAAGTACCATCAAAAATTCTCCAGAGTTAAATGCACCTGAAGGTGCTCCTGATGGCACGTTTGTTCAGGCATGTAGTGAAGAGGCACAATCGCTTTATGATGCGGTGTGGACTCGCCTTAAAAAATAGAAGTAAAAATAAATAGTAAATCTGCAACCGGAGCCCTGACGTTAGTTGAGCGTCAGGGTTCTCATCAATTTCTATTCACACTACTGATTGCGCACATGAAAACCGTTTTCTCGGAAAAACACAAACTCAGAAACGCTAAAACGGAACTCTATGGCGGGCAGTTGGTTAAACCGTTTGAACGTCCTTCGCGTGCTGAATTCATTATTAACAGAGTGAAAGATGAAAACCTTGGGCCGGTAATTGATCCGCAGGATCATGGAATGGATGCGATCTATAAAGTCCATGATCGTGATTATGTTGATTTTATGCAGAGCGCCTGGGATCAATGGCAGGCTGAAGATTTTGCCGGTGAGGCAATTCCAACCACCTGGCCCGCACGCCGTATGAGGAACCGGGTTCCGGACTTTATCGAAGGTAAGCTTGGGTACTATGCAATGGCTGGTGAGACATCTATTAGTCAGGGTACCTGGGAGGCAGCTTACTGGTCTGCTCAGGTAGCACTTACTGGTGCCGCGCAGTTAGGTTCTACAGAACAGGGGGTCTTCTCTTTGTGCAGGCCACCTGGTCATCACTCAGCACTGGATATGTACGGTGGATATTGTTTTTTAAACAATGCCGCAATTGCAGCGCAATCATTACTTGATAGTGGTGCGGATCGTGTAGCCATAGTTGATGTGGATTTTCACCATGGCAATGGTACACAAGACATATTCTACAAACGCAATGATGTGTTGTTTGTTTCATTGCATGGCGATCCCGCAGATGCGTTTCCGCATTTTTTAGGTTATAGCGATGAAACAGGTGAGGCCGAGGGTGAGGGATTTAATATTAACTACCCGATGAAGCCCGGTACCGGATTTGATGAATGGCGGGAAGCGTTAACCGATGCGCTCGTAAAAGTCACAAAATTCTCACCTGATGCATTAGTCATTTCTCTCGGAGTTGACACATTTGAAAATGATCCGATTAGTTTCTTTAAATTAAAATCTGCTGACTTTATTAGCTATGGCGCTGATATCGCCAAGCTCAAACTACCCACTTTGTTTGTCATGGAGGGTGGCTATGATATCGAAGAGATCGGCATAAATACGGTCAATGTATTGCAGGGATTCTGTGGAGACTAATGGTGGCACGAGATCCGCGCTACGACATTCTTTTTGAAGAAGTCGCTATTGGTCCGTTAAAAGCCAAAAACAGATTTTACCAGGTACCGCATTGCAATGGTGGCGGCTATCGTGATCCATCTGCTGCAGCAGAGATGCGGGGTATTAAATCGCAGGGCGGTTGGGGTGTTATTTTCACAGAACAATGTGAGATGCACCATTCGTCAGAAATTACCCCGTTTATAGAGTTGCGACTATGGGATGATGAAGACATACCGCAGCTTGCTAAAATGGCGGACCGCATGAAGGAGTATGGTGCACTGGCAGGTATCCAGCTTGCTTATTCGGGAATTAATGGCCCGAACCTCTACACGCGGGAAGTGCCGCTGGCGCCAAGTGCGCTGCCGATACGTACTTTTACCAATGATCCGGTTAACGCTCGTGCAATGTCGAAGCAGGACATAAAAGATCTGCGTCGCTGGTTTGTTAATGCATTCAGGCGTAGCAAAACCGCAGGCTTTGATCTGGTTTGTCTGTATGGCGCGCACGGCTTTGGTATTTTTCAGCACTTTCTTTCAACAGTAACTAACCAGCGAACTGATGAGTACGGTGGCAGTCTTGAAAACCGCTCCCGCTTTGTTCGTGAAGTTGTGGCCGATGCGCGTGATGCTGTTGGTGATTCAATGGCTGTTACGCTGCGGCTTTCACTCGATGAAATGATTGGTGAGCTGGGTTTTGCAAACTCCGAAGTTCGTGATTTTATTGAAATGCACAGTGATCTCCCCGATCTATGGGATCTGGCTCACGGTGCCTGGGAAGACTGTTCAGGCCCTTCCAGGTTCAAGGAAGAGGCAGCTCAACAGGAACTGGTACAGGGAATAAAATCGTTAACCAGTAAGCCGGTAGTCGGTGTGGGCAGGTTTACCTCGCCGGATGTTATGGTCAAACAGGTAAAGTCGGGAATACTGGATTTTATCGGTTGCGCACGACCCTCAATAGCGGACCCGTTTCTGCCTAAAAAAATAGAGCAGGGACGTATTGAAGATATCAGGGAATGTATCGGTTGTAATATCTGCATCACAGGTGACATGACCATGTCGATCTCACGCTGTACACAGAATCCGACATTCATGGAAGAATGGCGCAAAGGCTGGCACCCCGAACAAATGAACAGCAAAGGCAGTTCTGAAAATGTGCTGGTTGTTGGCGCTGGTCCGGCGGGACTTGAAGCAGCGTGTGCATTGTCTATGCGTGGATACGATGTAGCACTGGCAGAGGCAGGTACTGCAGTTGGAGGAAGAGTAGCACTTGAGAGCAAACTCCCTGGTTTGTCAGCCTGGGGCAGGGTAAAAGATTATCGCGAGTATCAGATTAGTCAGCGTAACAATGTACAGACCTACCTCGATAACAAACTCAGTGCAGATGACATTATTCAATTTGGTTTTGAAAACGTGGCACTGGCATGCGGTTCGACCTGGCGACGCGATGGTATAGCGCGTTTTCATGTGTCACCCATGTCAATCAATACCGATATGCCGGTATACACCCCGGATGATTTAATGGCAGGCACTCTGCCCACTGGCAACGTGGTGTTGTTTGATGACGATCATTACTACATGGGTGGTGTGCTGGCTGAGTTACTGGTGAGTAACGGTGCTAAAGTGACCCTTGTTACTCCGGCAGCCTATGTTTCAGAATGGAGTTTAAACACACTGGAGCAGGCTGAAATTCACAAACGGCTGGCTAATATGGGTGTTGATATTGTACTCAATAAAGCCGTCACCTCGATTGAAGCTGACAGTGTTAATATTGAATGTACATTTACTGCAAAGCAGTCAAAAACAGCCTGTGATGCGGTAGTACTGGTCACCACCAGAAAACCGGAAGATGACGTATGGCAGCAACTTAAATTACGCCAAAGCGAATGGTCAGATAACGGTATCAAAACCATCAAAGTAATTGGTGACGCAGAATCCCCCGGTCCGATTGCATGGGCAACCTATGCCGGGCATCGCTACGCCAGAGAACTGGATGAACCCTCTATTGGTGACGCACTGCCGTTTCGTCGCGAGATCACGGCATTGTCAGAGTAGTGCAAAAACAAAGCAGCGCATTCTTTGTTGGCTACAGTTAAAGTAACAGGTTCTCTAATGCAACTATTAACCCGGAGATGTAAATGCTTGCAGCTGTATGTTTAGGTACCAATGATTTAGCTCGAGCCGGTCAGTTTTACGACAAAGTGTTCAGCACCATTGGTATGGTTCGCCTGGTCGCTGATGAAATAGAAATCGGCTATGGCGAGCATGGTGGCGCGCCGGTTTTTTGGATACTACTGCCGTTTAACAAGCGAAACGCAAACTACGGCAACGGCACTCAAGTAATTTTTAAAGCACCGGATGCTCATGCGGTTGATCAATTTTATCAGGCTGCTTTGGATCAGGGCGGCAGTGATGAAGGGGCGCCTGGTCTGCGAGATTATGCCGAGGGCTACTACGGTGCTTATTGTCGTGATATTGATGGTAATAAACTGCATGTAGTCGCGATGCTGTCGTAGCGAATATCATCGAAACCCAGATGGATGTCAGTCGCTTTTCCGAAAAAACACTCAGCCTCGCACTCGCCCTGGGTGCTGCGGTATGGGGTCTCTACTGGATTCCTCTGCGCACCATAGAGGGTAGCGGTATAACAGGCGCCTGGAGTGTGGTTTTTTTTAACGCCTGTCCACTGGTAGTGTTGTTGCCGTTGCTACCTTTTGAATACCGCAAGCTGAAGCACATAGTTCTGCCAACGCTGCTGGCTTCGGTGCTGGTAGGTCTGGCATTCACGTTATATTCAAATGGGCTGGTAGAAACCACGGTTGTCCGAGCCACCTTGCTGTACTACCTGACACCGGTCTGGTCGACAATAATAGGCGTACTTTGGTTGTCCGAACATTTAACCAAAGCTCGCATTATCGCAATTGTAGTGGCGTTTGCAGGATTGTATTTACTGTTGTCTGACGGAGCGGATTCTACGCATCCGCTTAACAAGGGTGATCTCTACAGTCTGCTATCGGGTATTTTCTGGGCCTTTGGTATCGCAGTACTTAAACGTTGGTCTTCAATACCTGTGCTGCCACTGGCGGCGTTAATTTTTTTGTGTACTACGATGCTGTCAGCATTTTTTGCAGGCGTAGTCGCCGCTGAGCCTGCGCCGGCGTTCAGTCTGTTAAGAGACGCGTTCCCGACCGCGCTCGTCTGGTCCGTTGTGGTTATATTGCCAGGCTTTATTGTCATATTCAGGGTATCGCAGATACTGTTCCCCGGACGAGTAGGTATCCTGACTATGTCAGAGGTGGTGGTGGCTATATTCAGCGCCTCATTGTTGCTACCCAATGAGAAGATGGCGGGTTTGCAGTGGGTAGGAGCAGCGGCCATTGTGGCCGCCGGACTTGTTGAAGTATTGTTTGGTTATAGCAACTTCAAAAAAGCGAACAGGACAGCGTGATCGTTAACTATGATCTTCCATAGTAGTGTATCTGTCAGTCTGCGTAATGTTGGTAACCACCAGAAAGTAGCCTTAACCTGCATTATTCACAAGGCGACCGACTAATTTTAGTTTCTGCCTATAAACATAGAGTTTGGTAGTCTTTTGGCAATGTTTTCTATTTTTCATACTGTCTATTCGACACCAGAAGCCATTATCGCGTCACATCTCACCCGATCCC
>CAZKAQ010000138.1:0-9411 GCA_964550655.1 uncultured Granulosicoccaceae bacterium | reverse complement strand
CTCCTAGACAGGTAGAAAGAAGTCGTTGTCGGGCTCAAATTTTTGCGCCCGCATCGCTTTGCCACGCGAGGTTTCAGCGAGATCCGGGGTGACAACCGGTGGAATTGCCCGTATTAGAACACAGTGACGTTCCCGGCAAATGAGCGATTTTGTGGCCCAGCGTATCAGTTTGCCAGCTTCGGAGGTTTTGGCTTTGTGGTACGTGACTCACACCAGATACACATTCTGACGCAATTTGGCTTGCGAAACTTCTCGCATCTGTCAAACTTTTGCGCACGTTTATACTGAGGAGATTATCTATGAAACGACTGACCACTTCGCTCTTTGTAGCGGCAGCTATTGCTACGTCAGCAACTGCTGTCACTGCAGAAGAAGTTCGTGTATATAACTGGTCTGATTACATCGACGAGGCACTGCTGGAAAAGTTTGAACAGGAAACCGGTATTGAGCTGACATACGATGTGTTTGACAGCAATGAAGTTCTCGAAACCAAAATGCTGGCAGGTTCGTCAGGCTACGATGTTGTCGTACCCAGCGGTACTTTTCTGCAAAGACAAATAGCAGCCGGGGCGTTCCAGCCACTCGATAAGGATCAGCTTCCCAATGCTAAAAATCTATGGGACGTGGTCAGCTCGCGTACGGCACAGTACGATCCGGACAACAAGTACTCCATTAACTACATGTGGGGCACAACTGGGATCGGTGTCAATGTCGGTAAAGTGAAGGAAGTGTTAGGAGAAGATGCGCCGTTAAATTCTATTGCGCTGCTGCTTGACCCTGCTAACATGGAGAAGCTTGCGAGTTGTGGTGTGCATGTGCTCGACGCACCCAGTGAAGTCATACCTGCTGTACTGAGTTACCTCGGTGAAGATCCCGACAGTCACGACCCGGATGTTATTGCCAAAGCCGAACCAGTGTTACAGGCAATACGTCCCTACGTCACCAAATTCCACAGCTCTGAATACATCAATGCGCTGGCCAAAGGCGAAATTTGTCTGGCGTTTGGCTGGTCAGGTGATGTGCTGCAGGCGCGTGATCGTGCTGCAGAGGCCGATAATGGTGTTGAGATCGCCTACAACGCGGCCGCAGAAGGTGCACTGATGTGGTTTGATCAAATGGCAATACCAGCAGATGCACCGAACCCGTCTGGTGCACATAAGTTTCTAAACTTTATAATGGATGCACAAAACATGGCCGCTGCATCTAACTATGTCTATTACGCCAACGGCAATGTCGCAAGCCAGGAGTTTCTGGTAGAAGATGTGATTGGCGATCCGGCAATTTATCCGGATGAGGCAGCACTTGAAACTCTGTTCACTACCACACCTTACCCTGCAAAAGTGCAGCGTGTGGTAACACGTCTCTGGACCAAAGTTAAGTCTGGCGTATAAGCTTTGATGTGCACCCGGGCATTGGCTCGGGTGCCATATCGGCTTCTTTGCTGTTCGACCAGCTAACCGGACGGCATCAGCAAGACTCGTGTGGTAAATTACCTCCCTCCGCACCCGATTCATCGGATGCTCACTCCAAACATTCAAGTATGTGACTAAACCGCATGAGTAGTAGCACAGAGTTTGCACCCTGGGACGATCCACAGGTGTCACCTCTTATAAGCATCGAAAATGTCACCAAACGGTTTGGGTCATTTACTGCAATTGATGCCATTGACCTGAAAATATATCCACAGGAATTCTTTGCCCTGTTGGGGCCATCCGGTTGCGGCAAGACCACACTGATGCGCCTGCTCGGTGGCTTTGAAACTGTCACGGAAGGCCAGATCTACATCGACGGTCAGGACATGCAGGATGTTCCGCCGAATAAGCGTGCGGTGAACATGATGTTTCAGTCCTATGCGCTGTTCCCGCACCTGAGTGTTGAGAAAAATATAGCTTTTGGTTTGAAAAGATCAGATATGCCAAAAGGCGAAATTAACGATCGTGTTGTTGAAATGCTGCGACTGGTGCAGCTGGAACAGTTTGCCAAACGTAAACCCCATCAGTTATCCGGCGGACAGAGTCAGCGAGTAGCACTTGCGCGCGCGCTGGCTAAGTCGCCAAAACTGTTGTTACTCGATGAACCCCTGGGTGCGCTGGATAAAAAGCTGCGTCAGGAAACCCAGTTCGAATTGATGGATATACAGGAAAAGACCGGTACAACATTTGTCATCGTCACTCATGATCAGGAAGAGGCAATGACGGTGGCAAGTCGAATTGCTGTAATGGACCACGGTAAAGTGATACAGGTAGATACACCAGACCGCATTTATGAAGCGCCTAATTCGGTATACGTTGCGGACTTTATTGGCGACGTTAACATCATACCGGGTCGGTCAGTTAACCCACAGGGTGACTTAATTGATTTAGAGTGGGCTCCTGAACTGCCGTTTATCAGAGGTACCGTCGGTGGCAAGCTCACCGATGGTGGAAGTGCGCACTTTATGATCCGGCCTGAAAAAATCAGCATATCGGCAGAGGAACCCACGGAGCTAAATAACCGGATGCAGGGGCAGGTAGAAGATATTGCTTATCTGGGTAACATATCCACTTACCATGTTCGCATGGCTAACGGCCTGCTCATCAAGTCTCAAACCTCCAACCACCGCCGACAGTCAAAACGCCGGATCAGCTGGGGCGATACAGTCTGGTTGTCATGGCGTGACACTGCCGGCAGTGTTCTCAGCGATTGAGTGCCCGGGATACGCTTTAAATGACACATACTCCAGTGATCAGATCATGAAGCGCTTGCTGATATCCGTACCTTATTTGTGGCTGGTCGTATTGTTTCTGGTGCCGTTTGGCATTGTGATGAAGATTGCCCTGTCAGATGCGGCCATCGCCATACCGCCATACACTCCCACGTTTGACCTGTCGCAGGGTCTGACTGGTTTAAAAGATCTCTTCAATGCGTTCGACTTTGAAAACTTTACCTGGCTGACTCAGGATGCGTTGTACTGGAAGGCCTATGTATCCAGTTTACAAATCGCGGCTGTTGCTACTTTATTAACCCTGTTGGTGGGATATCCCATTGCCTATGCAATGGCGCGCGCACCAAAAGAGTGGCGGGTCACTTTGGTGATGCTGATCATTCTTCCGTTCTGGACGTCTTTTCTTATTCGCGTCTACGCATGGATAGGTATTTTATCGAATGACGGTTTTCTGAATCAGTTCCTGATGTGGACAGGGCTTACTTCAGAACCACTGTTGCTGCTAAATACCAACCTGGCTGTGTATATTGGTATCGTTTATACCTATCTGCCATTTCTTGTATTACCGGTATATTCTACGCTCGAGAAACTCGACGATAGACTACTGGAGGCGGCCCAGGATCTTGGCTGCTCGCGCCAGCAGGCTTTTTGGAGTGTCACCGCTCCGTTGTCTAAACCGGGTGTGATCGCAGGTTGTCTGCTGGTCTTTATTCCGGCTTTGGGTGAGTTTGTCATACCGTCGTTGCTGGGCGGATCAAATACCCTGATGATAGGCAAAGTGCTGTGGGAAGAGTTCTTTTCCAATCGGGACTGGCCGGTCGCCTCTGCCGTTGCAATCATTTTGTTGTTGATTCTGATTATCCCGATTGTATTGTTTCAAAGAAATGAGCAACGACTACGGGAGACAGATAGTTGAGACTGACCCGTTTTAATGTAGTTTCACTGACGTTTGGTTTTGCTTTTCTGTATGTGCCGATGTTGATATTGGTGATATACAGTTTCAATGCGTCGAAGCTTGTTACTGTTTGGGCCGGTTTTTCAACCCGGTGGTATGGTGAGTTACTTCAGAACGAGGCGTTTCTGGACGCTGCATGGGTCACACTAAAAGTGGCACTCTTTTCCTCCGTTGTGGCGACGATACTGGGTACGATGGCAGCATTCGCACTTATGCGCAGCGGACGATTTTTCGGCCGCACTCTTTTCTCCGGCATGATTTACGCACCGATTGTTATGCCGGAGGTAATTACCGGTCTGTCGCTTTTACTGCTTTTTATATCACTCGGTACACCGCGCGGTGTGCTGACGATTGTGCTTGCGCACGCGACATTCTCGATGTGTTTTGTATCCGTGGTTGTCTCCGCTCGTCTTGCGAGTTTTGATCGCTCCCTTGAAGAGGCAGCGTATGATCTTGGTTGTAGTGGCTGGGATGCATTTAAAAGTGTTACCTTGCCTATTATTGCACCAGCGGTTATCGCAGGCTGGTTGCTGGCGTTCACTCTGTCACTGGACGATCTGGTGATAGCGAGCTTTACCGCTGGTCCGGCGGCGACAACACTGCCAATCAAGATTTTCTCATCGGTGAGACTCGGCGTCAGCCCTGAAATCAACGCACTGTCTACCATTATTATTGCCATTGTCACTATTGGTGTGTTGGTAGCTTCAGTGGTTACCAAGCGCGCTGCTATGCGCGGCCGGTAGTAACAAAGGCAAAGTTGCTTTGACGATTGGTGAGCCTGATGTTTGAACACCTGAAGAGATTGCACAATCAGCTATTGAAAGTGCAGCCCTGTTAGTGGATGAAGTAATTCCGGGTCAACCGGTGCGTCAATGTGACTGAGACCCACCACCTGAGTGTTGTCGGCTCTGCATAGTTTTGTAGGTGGTTTGAGTTGGCGGGTATCGTATTTCTGATGAATTAAAAAAGACAGGGCCCGAGACGGGCCCTGTCTGTGCTTTTCAGCTTACACAACTATTTGGTCAGCTTTCGACCGAAATGGTAGATTACCGCGCCACCTATCAGTGCACCAAAAATTTCTTTGTTGCTGTTACCTCTGCGTCGGTCACTACGTCCACGATCTTTGTAGCGATAGCGGTCGTTGTGTCGGAAGTTACGTGATCGCTTTTTACTCAGACGGCGATCAAACTTTTTTGATCGGTAACCGTGTTTCCGATTGTGTCGCTGTCTGTGGCGATCAACATGATGTTTGTCGTAGTCTTTGTAAATGAAGTGCTGCTGTCCATGATGCCGTGATGAATGGTCAGCAAGCGCTGCAGTACTGGTGAAAGTACCGATTGCCAGTAGCATTGCTGCTGCAATTCCCGTAATGAATGTTTTGGCTTTAAGTAATCTCATGTGATTCTCCAAAAGTGATTAACTGCAAATTGAGGCTTGCTTCAGGGTGAGGTGTCTGAACGTTTTCTGAACCATAAACCCTGTTTTCCTGTACTGTAACTAAGACTGCTGCAATCAAGGTTTGGTTCCGGATGCGGTACGTGTATGTCCTTCTTTTTGGTTTAATTATTTGTAAGTTTCAAGTTAAGGTGGCAGACAGATACGGACTTATACCAGCGGGAGAGTCGTGCTTTCGCGGGTATTATTTGATCAAACGTCAGTGTCAATCCTAGCTACCGTGTATAAATAGACTGAATATGATAAACAAAGCAAAAAAGAAACATCATTCAGCATCCGGAAAGCTCAAAGGTAAAGAGCTTCAGGTTGACATTGTAAGTCTCACTAACACTGGTGATGGACTTGCACGACACGATAATCAGGTTGTTTTTGTACCCTATACAATGCCGGGTGATACGGTGCGTATAAAAGTACTACAGGATAAAGGCAGTTTTCTGATTGCGTCGTTATTGGAGATTGTGGCTGAAAGTCCGGATCGAATTATTCCGTCGTGTGATTACTTTGGAAAGTGCGGAGGTTGCGACTGGTTGCATATTCCTTATCAACTTCAGCTCGATGTGAAAGTTAATGAGCTGCGTGAAACTCTCTCACGAATAGGTGGCCTGCCGGATACTGAAATACAGGAAATTATTGCCTCACCAAAATCAACCCGTTATAGAAACCGAATACAAGGCCATATACAGGATAATGCTTTTCACTTTATGCGTCGGGGCAGCAATAAATTAATAGCAATCCGCCAATGTGAGATTGCAGATGCTCGAATAAACCAACGGATAGCGCAAGGCTTTAAAGATATTGCACGCGGTAAGGTTGAATTATCGGTCAGTGATGAGAAAGTGCTGCTGACCCCGAAGCTTGCTAAAGGCGGTGGTGATGGAGGTTTTCGGCAGGTCAATACCGAGATGGGACTGGTGCTACATGATCTGGTGCTGTCGACGCTGCGCACTGGTGAGTTTGAATCAGTGAATGATTTGTATTGTGGTCGCGGTGAGTGGACCAATGCCATAGCGCAGCTTTTACCGAATGCCTCTGTGGTGGGTATTGATGCCATGCCGGAGAATATTGCACTGGCAGAATCTCACGCCGCACGTGAGGGACTGCAGAATGTTAACTATGTGCAGGCACTGGTAGAGGAAGCGTTAAGCCGGTTTGAGGTGAAAAACAGCTTTTGCATTGTTGATCCGCCACGTGCCGGTCTTGATACCGCTGTGACAAAAGCACTGTGCAGACGACCTGCCAGGGAGCTCATCTATGTGTCCTGTCATGCAGCGTCACTTGCCCGTGATCTAAAAATTCTTACCGATGGTGGTTACGAGATAACACTGATTCAACCGCTGGATATGTTTCCGCAGACAGCACATTTGGAAACACTGGTCAGGCTTCGGGCATCCTGACGCTGGATTTAACAGATATGTGTAAGCCCTCGTCAAAGGAGGGCTCACACGTTGCACTGCTAGCCGACAATATTATGTTCAGGCCCATACGGAAAACCGGTGATATTTTCAGCGCCGTTTTCTGTGATAACCAGAATATCGTGCTCACGATAACCACCTGCGCCCGCCATACTAGCGGGTATGGTTAGCATGGGTTCCATAGAAATTACCATACCGGGCTCCAGTACTGTGTCTATGTCTTCCCGTAATTCGAGTCCGGCTTCGCGACCGTAGTAGTGGCTCAACACACCAAACGAGTGACCATAGCCGAATGTGCGGTACTGCAGCAGATCCAGATCATCGAAGTAGCGATTGACCTCACTGCATATTTGCTGGCAACTCACGCCAGGTTTAATGAGAGATATGCCAAGCTTATGTGCACCGACGTTTGCCTGCCAAATTTTTAAAGATGCAGGGTCTGCCTCAGCGACAAACAAAGTGCGTTCCAGTGCAGTGTAATAACCACTTATCATCGGGAAAGTGTTCAGGCTCAGAATATCGGCGCGCTGCAGTTTGCGTGCAGTCACCGGATTATGCGCTCCGTCAGTGTTTACGCCTGATTGAAACCAGACCCAGGTATCGCGGTATTCTGCATCAGGAAAGCGGTTTGCAATTTCGAGTTCCATGGCGTCGCGACCAGCCATTGCGACATCGATTTCACGTGTGCCTTCCCGTATAGCATCGCGTATTGCGTAGCCACCAAAGTCTGCAACCTTCGCACCTTCTTTGATTAGTGCTATTTCAGCTGGTGATTTAAACATGCGCTGCTGCATTGCAACAGCTGCGATATCTATGCACTCAGCTCCCGGGAAGAAGTCGTTAAGTTTCTGTTGCTGTAAAAGTGTCAGGTGATCACCTTCAATACCTATGCGTTTTACATCGCCTGTAATGTGCTTAACTGCACGCCAGTAGTTGTCACGCTGCCAGTCGGTGTAGATAAGATTTTCAAACGCGCCGCAACGAGCTGGCTGGCCTGAATCAATATTGGCAGATACAGTGACTACTTTGTCTTTGGTGATAACGCAGCCATAGGGTCTGCCGAAGGCGCAGTATAAGAAACCGCTATAGTAAGCAATGCAGTGCATTGAGGTGAACAACATTGCATCCAGATCAAGGTGTTCAAGACGCTTGCGTATGATTGAGACGCGATTCTGAAATTCTGATGTTTCGAACGCGAGGCATGAGCCTGGACCGTGCTCCGGACCGTGGTCGAAATTAAAAAATTCTGTTCTGTCAGACATGAAAAACTCCGGTTATGGAATCCGGAATTCGTGCTGTATTCCGGATTAAATCTCCGGGCGTACAGGATAGTAGCAATGCTTATGCGTGGCATAAGTCATCGGGGGGTGCACGTATCACGTGTTTGGCGACGCCATCGCCAATCCCGTTTATGAATGTACTCTACTGTGGTTGGCCTGATCTGGATCACAGGCGACTTCAATGTGCCTGCTGCCGTCAATTCTGCATCTGGTTCTGAACTAATAGTCGGAACCGTGACCTGGTCCGGGCCAGGTACGAGACCTTTTATCTAACAGAAGCCAAAGGCCTGCCAGCGAAACAATCCCGCAAACGGTAATCAGAATGAAAAGAGGTAGTGCGGTGTTTTTAAGCAATGCACTGACGACGAATGTCAGAACGATAGCAGTGGCAATTTGAATAGTGCCGAGTAGTCCGGACGCACCGGCTGCGTTCTCGGTACGCACGCTCATGGCTGCAGAGGTGAGGTTTGGGAGGCACATGCCGTTGCTGAGGGCAATAAACTGCATTGGCAGAAACAAACCAATTAAATGTTCCATGCCGGAGAATATCCAGAACAATACAACACCTATGATGAGTGGCACCATGCTGAGTACAATCATTCTTTGTGTGCCGCAGGCTTCTGAAAACCTGCCGGCAATAAAGTTGCCTGCAAGATAACCTATCGCTACCAAACTGAACCAGGTGCCATAGGCCGTAGCACTATGATCGCGAAGCTCCATGACAACGAACGGTGCGCCTGCAAGGTAGCAGTAGTAGACCCCGACCGAACCGGACATAATAAAAACGTAAGCGAGAAACTCACGCTTTGTTAGGAGCGCTTTATTGGATTGCCAGTGACTTTGCACAGGCTTGTCTGAAACGACCAGCGTTTCCTGCTGATACCGGTTGCTCAGAAATGCCAGTCCAAAGCCGGCTATTGCCAGAAGCAGGTACATGATCCGCCAGCTACTGACATCAGTGATCCAGCCGAACACAGCAGGGCCGAACAATGGTGCAACCATCATGGCTGTGACCATGTAACCGATTGCGCTGGCGGCTTTATCTTTTGGATGCACGTCTCGCAAGATAGTGCGAGTCAGAAAAACACATACTGATGAACCAAAGCCTTGTACGAATCGGCCAGCAAGCAGTGTTTCTATACTGCCGGCTGCAGCGCAGAGCAGGCCACCAACACCGAACAGTGTGAGTGCACCGATCATGACCGGGCGCCTGCCATACGTGTCTGCCAGATTGCCCAGAATACTCTGTGAAATCATAGAGGCAACCAGATAAACAGTCAGTGCCAGTTGCGCTGCTGTGTAGTCGGTGCTGAAGTCGCGCATGACTGCTGTGTTGGCAGGCAGAACGCCATTCATGGTAATTGGTGCAAGTGCAGATATTGCTACCAGCAGCCACAATGGTGGCTGGCGAAGTACTGCGTCAGCCGTGGAGCTTGTCACCATGAAAATTTGCTGTCTTGCGACATCGGAGGAATTGCTTACAGGATTAGATCATTTTAACCCGGATTATTCATGAAATGGCGAGCATATCGCGCAGAGATTTGTTTTCTCAGTGCCTTGTCTTGCAATCTTAGGTCTTCTTGCGTTGAATAGTTTGTTTGATAT
>CAZKAQ010000137.1:0-9453 GCA_964550655.1 uncultured Granulosicoccaceae bacterium | reverse complement strand
GTTGCAGCTCTTGAAAAGGGGACTACCATTGTCTGCGAGCTGCGCCTTGCTGCAAACCAAATGACAAACTCTCATTCGCAGGCTTTAAAGGTCACAGTACACCAGTTACCCCTCAGTATTTCTTCCGGGAGCAAGCGCATTGCTCACAAGAGTTTACAATTACCCGGACTATTCATGAAATGGCGAGCATATCGCGCAGAGATTTGTTTTCACAGTGAATTTTCTTCTTGCGTCTAATACTTATTGATATTTACAAAAGAAAAAATTTGCTCGGGGCGCGTAGCTGTGGAATCAAAGATCAAGCGAGATGCCGTCAATTTCGTGGATAGTCCGGGTTAGATTAACAATTAAGCGAAAACAAACTCTTGAAAAACTGCTGAATGTAACCACATCCTTATAACACTCGCCAACGTAGAGACGCATATGAAAATCTCCCGTCGCACAGTAGTTAAAGGAATCGGAGCCGGAATTTTCTCGACAACGGTTACCTCGGTTCTGGCAAATTCTGCTGAAAACAAAACCCCGGTATCACAAGATACTCTGAGTGTGCAAATCGCTCATCAATGGGGCAATGAGAGCATAGCAGCCATCATTAAAAATACCTCTGATCACAGCACCACAATCACCGATATAAATTCGGTTGCAGCTGAATACGGAAGATTTAACTTTGAATCGCTTACTCGCAACGGACCACTGACACTTTCAGCCGGTGAAGAAGTTCACGTGCCATTTACCGTTATGGGTACACCGGTCACGCCCTACGGGCATTTCGATAATCGTCTGCAGAAACAATTGAAAAAGGCGCTTAAAATTTCTACAGCCAGCAGATCCACCAAAGTGGCGACTGCAATGGGACCGAAGCTGGTATAGCTTTTTTATCATGCCTAGCCTGGCTCTTAACGAGTCAGGCAACCTGCACTATCCCATGCTGGCACAGACCGAAGCTCTAGCCAGAGTTATCTCGTAGCAAACCACACCACATTAAATCCATCTGTATAATCTGACCCATGAAAGAATCTCACGGGTTTGACAGTGCCGATCCGTCACAGTGGACTATCGCAAATGTAGTGCGAACCCAGGCCGACAGGTTCGACGATAAAACCGCTATCGTTTTTATTAACGGATCGGAATGGACATTCAGAGACTGCGAGCAACAGGCTTTGCTTGCCGCAGGACTGCTACGAGCATCAGGCATTAACCCCGGTGACAACGTCGCGCTAATGGTCGACTCACCTGAAGATTTCTGCCGCCACTGGCTGGGGCTGAGTTTTTTGGGTGCAACCATGGTAGCTATCAATACCAGCATGCGCGGCACCACCTTAAAACACCAACTCGATATTTCAAACTGCAGACTCATTGTTGCCGACGAACAAAATGCGTCTTATTGCGCCGCATCAGGGTGCACCGCTACGATCAAAACAGTTAACGAGTTACAGCAACATAACAGCAACAAGTTCACCGACACCGATATTCACCACAGCAGACCTCACGATATATCCGCCATAATGTTCACCTCGGGCACCTCCGGCCCGTCAAAAGGTGTGCTGATGCCAGAGGCACACTGCATGCTGTTTGCTATAGGTACCATTGATAATTATCAGCTGACAGCTAACGATAGTTTTTATATATGCCTGCCGCTTTTTCATGCCAATGGTTTATACATGCAACTTCTGGCTTGTTTTATTATGGGTTGCACAGCAATTGTGCGGAAAAAATTTTCCGCATCAAACTGGCTCAATGACATCAGACAGTACAAAGTCACTCATACCAATACACTCGGTGCAGTGGCAGCGTTTATTGTCGCGCAAAAAGAAACTGCGCAGGACAAGCAGCACAATTTAAAGGTTATCGGTGCAGCCCCGTTACCTGCAGTTGCTGAAGAGGCATTTAGCAAACGCTTTAATGTGCCGTCTGTTGTACCGTTGTATGGCATGACAGAGGTGAATATTCCACTCTACGGCACACTCAATCAAAGTGCACCCGGTACCTGCGGACTTGTTTATAGTAAGTACTTTGAGGTAGAAATTCGCCACCCCGAGACAGATGAACCTGTTGCAGACAACAACACAGGCGAGATAATGGTCAGACCTAAGCTCGCACATGGTTTTATGTCCGGTTATGTCGGCATGCCACAGGAGACGCTTAAAGCCTGGAGAAGCCTTTGGTTTCACACCGGTGACGCGGGTTATCGCAACAGCGAGGGACAATTCATTTTTGTTGATCGCATTAAAGACTGCATCAGAAAACGCGGTGAAAATATCTCAAGCTATGAAGTCGAACAGGCGTTTCTGGCGATTGACAGCATTGCAGAACTGGCGGCGTTTGGAGTAGCTGCCGATGGTGGTGAGGGAATGGAAGAAGAGGTCATGATTGCTGTGCTATTGAAAGAAGACTCAAAGCAAAACACCAATGCAGCCAGCCGCCCAGAAATTGAAAAGTGGATACACACCGCCAGCGCCAATTTACCCGCTTTCGCAATTCCAAGGTATGTTCGAATCATCACAGCGTTGCCAAAAACCCAGACCGGCAAGATTCGAAAAGTGGTGCTGCGTGAAGAAGGTGTTACGGCCGATACAATCGATCGAAATTTGTAGAAAGCTGAGACTAACGCATAAGACTTGAAGGAAGAACACCCGCGACCGGGTGCTCTTCTGTAACAACTTACTATTTAGCGATCTTGCTAAATCTTCTTAACGGTATTCCAGATCATTGGCATAAACAGCGCTGCAAGAACCAGCTTGAAAAGATCTGCTAGCAGGAACGGTTGTATTCCGAATTGAATAGCTTTGTCCCAGCCGATCAGACTGCCCAGCCAGAATAAACCGGGTATGTAGATAAGCGCGTTACCGATCAGCATCGCACCTGCGGTGGTGAAAATATTTCGGTCCCAGCCGCGCTCTGCGAGATAACCGACAGCCATGGCAGCGAGCAGAAAACCGACCAGATAACCACCGGTGGGGCCGATCATGTAAGCGAGGCCAATACCTTTCTCTGGTGTGCCCGCAAAAACCGGCAGGCCGACAGCACCCTGAGCAAGATACAGTGCAACAGTTGCCGCACCCAGTCGCCAGCCGTAGGCCATACCAATAATCAGCACAACGAGCGTCTGTAGCGTCATCGGTACCGGCAGGAACGGGATCTGCACCTTGGCGCTAACCCACAGTGCGATGGAGCCCGCAACAGCCAGCGCCACATTGCGAGCCAGAGTGTTCTCTTGATTGATCAGTACATTAGCGAGAGGTTGGTAAGTAGTGCCAGCAGTCATCTTGTTCACATGTGTGTAAGCCTGCGCAAATTCTAACGTGACTAAGCACCGAGTGCCAGCCGAACTTATAATCCTGGTCTTGCTCTCACTTGACGAGCAACCCTGTGAGGCACTCTACTCAGGTAGCTGGCCCAAAAAACCGCACAGACCCGATATACGGCAGGTTTCTGTTTCTCTGCGCGTAATCAATTCCGTAACCCACAACAAATTTATCTTCGATTTCAAAGCCGACCAGATCAGCCCGCACATCGACTTCTCTGCGCCCCGGTTTATCGAGCAATGCACAGACCATCATACGAGCCGGCTTTCTGGACTGCAGTAGCTTAATAACATGATTAAGTGTATGGCCTGTATCGACGACGATATCTTCAACGACGAGGATATCGCGATCTTTGATTTCACCACGCAAGTCTTTAAGAATTCGTACTTCGCGCGAAGATTCCATGGAGTCTCCGTATGAAGAAGTCTCAAGGAAGTCGACTTCGACTGGTAAATCGAGTTCCCTGACCAGATCGGCGATAAACATAAATGAACCACGCAACAAGCCGATCACAATCAGCTTCTCTGTATTGGCAAACTGATTACTGATTTCAACAGCCATCGCCTCTACCCTTGCAGCAATGGCTTTGGCGGAGATCATGTCATCTACAGTGTAATTATCGTGTTCCATAACTGATAAAGGCACAGCATTGAAAACGGTTACAGAGGCTCGTCCGGGCTAGGTTTTAGGCTGGTAGGAACCACCATGGTCCTGCGACCACTGTAACGGTTGGTTGAGAAAGTTCTCTACCACATCCAATGTGGCGGTATCAAAGTGGCCGTTGGCACGACAACGTGCCAACACATCCCACCAGGTAGCAAGATGATGCAAAGTAAGACCACGCGATGCGAGCTTTGATTGTGTATCGGGAAAGACATCGTAATAAAAAATAACCAGTGTGTGATCAGTGATCGCACCGGCAGCACGCAACGCATCTGCAAATACAAGTTTGGATCCGCCGTCAGTGGTCAGGTCTTCTACCAGTAACACACGCTGCCCTTCATCCAGTTGCCCTTCAATCTGCGCATCCCGCCCGAATCCTTTGGGCTTTTTACGCACATACTGCATTGGCAGCCCCATACGTTCAGCAATCCATGCAGCAAACGGGATGCCGGCAGTCTCACCACCTGCGATCGCATCAAATGCTTCAAAGCCTGCATCACGAAGTAATGTGGACACGGCAAAGTCCATTAACGCGGCCCTGATGCGCGGATAAGAAATCAGTTTTCTACAGTCGATGTATACCGGACTGGCAAGCCCCGATGTCAGTTTATACGGCTGGTCAGCGCGAAAGTGTACGGCATTGATTTCGAGCAGCATCCTGGCAGTCAGATCTGCCATGGTTTCTTTATCAGGGAAGGTATTCTGAAACATAGTTACTCAGTTGTTTTAAGCTAAAGGACACACCAGTGCACATCACACATTGGGTTAAAAACAGTTACCTCGCCCTCTTCAGTATGCAATTTAGCATCAGCGGTTACAGGCGTGGTCTGTTTTTTAAGCACAATGGTTTCATCACTGACCGGTATACCGTAGTAAGACGCACCGTTAAGGGATACAAACGCCTCGAGTTTATCAAGCGCATTTTCTTCTTCAAAAACATGCGCAACACAAGCCAGTGTGTTAGGTGCATTGTAAACCCCTGCACAGCCACATGCGCTCTCTTTCGCTCCATCAACATGGGGGGCGCTGTCAGTGCCGAGAAAAAAACGTGCATCTCCGGAGACTGCAGCAGCTCTGAGCGCAAGCCGGTGCTTTTCACGTTTGGCGATCGGCAGGCAATAGTAGTGAGGCCGGATACCGCCCTGAAAAATATGATTACGGTTGATCATTAAATGATGCGTGGTAATTGTGGCGGCGAGATCTTTCTGTTCACTTTGAACATAACTGACGCCGTCTGCTGTGGTGACATGCTCCATTACCACGCGTAGCCCCGGCGTTCTCTGTCGCAAAGGATGCAGCACCTTGTCAATAAAAACAGCTTCGCGGTCAAAAATATCAACCTCGGAATCTGTCACCTCACCGTGAACGCACAACGGCAGACCGATGTCAGCCATGCGTTCCAGCACTGCTGCCACTTTCGAAACATCTCTGACGCCGGAATCTGAATTAGTAGTAGCTCCCGCCGGATACAATTTTACTGCGGTTATCAACCCTGCTGCATGTGCTGCGGCTACATCTTCAGGATCAGTCGCTTCAGTCAAATACAATGTCATGAGTGGCTTGAAAGAGGAACCTTCCGGAATACACGCTGTGATTCTCTTACGGTAGCCTTCAGCATCTTTTTTTGTTACCACCGGTGGCACAAGATTAGGCATGACCAGCGCCCTGCCAAAATGCGCCGCTGTGTCAGGCAATACTGCCTGCATCATCGCGCCATCACGAAAGTGAACATGCCAGTCATCTGGCCTTTTTATAGTTAGCTCGGCATGCATCAGTATCTATCGGGATCCTGTTATCGGTTTAATACTTCCAGCGATCATCGCAGACAACTGCCTCGATCTCTGCACCATTTACGGATACGGTAACATTTGATCCAGGCTGACTTACATTTATATCAAGCATCGCAAACATCAGATTGGCAGTGTACTTCGGTGACCAGGCACAGCTACTCGCCTGCCCCGCCAGTTTACCACCCGAGTGTATCTGCCAGCGCTCTCTTAAGCCAGGCAGAGGATCGCCCTTTGCCATCACATGGCACAAGCGGCGTTTAACACCGCTTTTTTGCAGTTGCTCTATCGAATCACGCGCCATATAGGCAGCAGGTTTATCAAGATTCAGATACTGCTCAAAGCCACACTCGAGGATGTGGTCATCCAGTGTCATGTCACTGCCATAGGATTTTAACCCGCTCTCGAGCCGTTCAATAAGATTAGGAGCACCTACTTTGATATTATATTTTTCACCAGCTTTCCAGACTGCATCCCAGAGTGCGATACCTTCAGCTGAGTTTTGCAGATAGATCTCAAAACCGCCCTGACCACTCCAGCCGGATCTCGCCAATACGACAGGTATGCCAGCTATTTTTGTTTCAATAAAACGAAAGAACCTGATGTTGCTGACACTGTCATCAAGCAGATCAGTCATGAGATCATCTGCTTTTGGGCCCTGCACAGCGAGCGGGCTGACATCCGGCTCGAAGACTTTGACATCAAAGCCGCGCCCGTAAGCGATGCCTTTGACCCAGAGCAGGACGTCTGAATCGGCAATGGATATCCAGAAACGATCTTCACTTAAGCGCAGAATCAGCGGGTCATTAATAACCAGACCATCCTGATCCGCCAGTGGCGCATAAACGCATTGCCCGACATCGCAGGCGGCAATATTGCGCGGGGTAATCAACTCAACCAGTTCAAGTGCGTCAGGCCCGACAACTTCGACCTGACGTTCGGCGGCAACATCCCACACCTGCACATGCTCACACAGGTGCTGATAGGCGTCCGGATTGCTGCTGAAAGACACCGGCAGTGTCATGTGGTTGTAGATGGTAAAGCTCTGGATACCGAGATCAAATACACGGTCTTCAAATGCCGTCTTACGCAGCCTCGGGGAGAGAACCAGTTCGGTCGAATGCATTTGCAGACTCCTAGATACAGTTAAAATCTGGCGCATTAAACCATACGCCCGCCGATAAAGCTTCCCTCATCGCGAACGTCGTGGTGTTATCCTGCTACTGAATATTTCGCGGAAATCTGACTATGCAATACGACGCCGATAATCCCGACCACGGCATGCAATTCGATCCCTTCAAGGCTCTGATTGTGCCACGGCCGATTGGCTGGATTTCTACCCTATCAGCATCAGGCAATCCGAACCTTGCACCGTTCAGTTTCTTCAACGCATTGTCCGATAAACCGCCGTTTCTGATCGCATCACTTTCCAACGGCAACGACACAGTGACCAACCTGCTTGATACAAAAGAATGCACTGTCTGCCTGGTGCACCTTGAGCTGATGGATAAGATGAACATGAGCAGTGCCGCGGTAGATACCGGCGTCAATGAATTTGATCTGGCAGGACTTGGCACAAAAGCATCAAAACACGTTAAGCCACCCAGAGTTGACGGCTGTCCTGCGGCGTTCGAGTGTAAGTTATGGCAGACAATTGCGCTGCCACTTAATGAAGAAACCGGTCGAGGTTTTACCAGCGTCATTCTGCAGGTGGTGAGTATATTTATCGATGATCAGTTTCTAAAAGACGGCAGAGTCGACACTGCCACTATGCAACCGGTCTCGCGACTGGGTTACATGGACTACAGTGTTACCAATGAGTCAAATATTTTTTCTTTAAACAGGCCGGCAGTTGCAGACGATGGCAAAACAGCCACTCTGGACAACACACCCTGGGATGGAACCTACAAGTAAGTTTCCAATAAACTAACCCTGTAAACAACGATGCTGTTGCAGGATTATAAAATAAATGAGCGTCGGATAAGATTCAGGCCCATTAAAAAGAAAAGCACAAGAACCGCCCTCTGAAACTGCTGCCCCCTAAGAAAACGCCGCAGATACTCTCCAACAGAAAAACCAATCAAGGTTGGAATAATCATCAGCAGTGAGACAAATGCGAGCTTTTTATCAAGCAACCCATTGAGCAAATATCCACTTACCAGTGGTACGGTGCCACACAGAATCATAAAGCCGGTAAAACGCACAAAGTCTTCCTTGTCACACTTGCTCGACAACAGATAAATTACCATTGGCGGAGACCAGATTGCCGTCAGTCCGCCCATAACACCGGACAACGCTCCAAGGGCAAACTGTACTGGACGATCCAGATGTGGCGGTATGCTCGGTGGCCTTCGAATCAGACTGGTTATAGTCCAGAGCACCACCATAATGCCGATACCCAACACCAGAATTTTGCTGCTGGCACGGGCGGCAAACAGCGAAGAGATAAACAACACCACTGACATAGTACTGACAAACGGCCAGAGTTTTTTCACTGAACGTATAACCTGACCACCGCGGTAGATTTGCCATGTATTGGTGATCAATGCGGGCAACAATAAGAAAGCAATAGCCACACGCGGATCAACAAACTGGGCCAGCATCGAAATACTGATTGTTGGCAGACCGATACCCAGCACGCCTTTCACCGTACCCGCCAATAAAAACACAACCACAGCCAGCAATATCACATCAGTGGTAACAGATGCGCTCATGAACTGGCATTCACCAGACTTTCAAGTGCTGACACTGTAGCTAAAATTGCCTCGGGATTACCGCGATATTCAAATGGCCAGTCATCAGTAGCCGCAGACTTGACGACTCTTGCTTCAGAAGACAATTCAACCTGCACCGAAGCGATTGCCAAATCATGAGCGGCAAATCTTGTGACGGTATGATTCACCACACCACCGGAAAATTTCGGATGATCAACCACAATTCTGCGCCACGCATTTTTGTGATCAGGTGTAAGATCGGCTGCTGCAGTTTCCTGAAAGCCGGCCTGAATGAAGTGCGGCAACACATCATTTACGTCACACGACTTGCCATGAATTGTGCCGAGTGCTACACCCATATGATATCTGTTAGTCATACCATGTAAATCAATGAGAAGCCGGATTTCAGTGTCCGATGCGAGCTGGCTTATTGCGTTTTTATAATCACTTTGTGCCTGCCAGTTAGGATCTTCATCGGTTTTAAATTGAGTGGCAATAGCATGGCAGCCGCATTGTTCAGCAAGATAAACCGCCAGCGCGCCAGTATACTCCTCCTGCATCTTCACTACCCCTTCGCGTTGATGCATACAGGCGTGAGGCGCTGATACCAACACAGGAACACGGCCCCGCACAATCTTAAACCAGGCACAACCGTCCGATGCCCGGGCTCGATAATCGAACAACCGGTCGAGCGCTGTCAGTTTTTCCATTGTCTGCGACGAAGTTGGTTTCATCGATGATCTAGCATGCATTATTCATGAGGCGACCTACGAATTTGGCTTCTATGTCTTTATTTATAGTTTTTGCGGTAAATTTATGGTCAATCCTGAAATGACAGACTGTCTATTCGACGCCAGAGCCAATAGCGCGTCACATCTCACCCTATCCCCCTCGGCGCGTGGCGGGCCACGCTTCTCGGGCGCCAGGGTGACCTGTTTAGCGCTATTGACTCTGGGCGCCGAATCCTCATGAATAATACAGGCT
>CAZKAQ010000136.1:0-9564 GCA_964550655.1 uncultured Granulosicoccaceae bacterium | reverse complement strand
AAAAATATTCAGCTGCCTGACCCTCAACTACAACCGCAACTACCAGAGCAACTACAAGAGCAATCACAAGAACCACTGCAGGCGGAACCGGATCAAGCCCAAACAGCAGAACCACTACCCGCAGCGGCACCGGCTGCAGCCAGTGACACTGATCCTGCTCCGTTAAGCACCGCTTTTGTTAAAGAGGCACTTTTGTCATTGCAACAGTCTGTCAGCAGATTGCTTAATGTCAGTACCGGTGAGAGTAGCAGTGTGTTCAACTGGATCGGATTGGCAGGCCTTACTGTCGCGATGCTGGTTTTACTATCTGCCCTGTCAAATATGTTTAGATCAGCCAATGCATTGGATGAGCAGTTTGAAGCATCTGATGAACTGGCAGTGCCTGAGCCAGACCGCAGTGCTATTTCTGCAGTAGAAGCTGACCAGCTGATAGAAGACATCAATGCGGTTGCAGACGGTGATCTGCGATACGCTGTAAGAGTACCGGCTAAAGGCCATGCGAAAGTGATGGCAGATACGATTAATCGTTCGAGCTTTGTCATCCATGATCTCGTCGAGATGACGCGTGGCGTGGCAGCGCGGTTACAGAGTCTTGTGCAAAACCAGGAACATCATAGTCGCAATCTTGCAGAGCTCGATATCCGCCGCCAGAACCAGACTGCAGAGATGTCCGACAACATCAGTCTGCGTTCGGGTTACCTTAAACGTCAGCGCCGACTGTTGTCAGACTCAAGTGAACTGACAAAAGAAATTCAGACTCGCTCTGAAACTGCAACCAATGGCGCTAATCAGGTTTCTGCATCTATTGCGACCATCTCTGCGCAGGTTGAGGTTGGCGTTGAGCGACTGCAGCGGCTGGAAAAAACAGCAGGCCTGGTAACCACCGCTGTAGGCAAGCTAAAAGAGATGACCGAGAAAACTCGCCTGCAAGCGCTGAACGTCTCTTTAAAAATGCCGATGTTGACTCGTGACACCGTCAGCGCCGATGATGACTACAACAACGATGAGCCTGCAGATAATATCAGCGCAGATTATGCCACTGGTATGTTTGACGACATTCATCAGTTAACCAGTCAGCTGGTACAAATTTCAAATGAAGCAGATACACTGGTCAGTACACTGCAAAGGGACATCCAGGACACTGCACTGGCATTGAAGCAAAGCAGCACCGAGATGAATGAAAGCGCGCACCATACGCTTTCAACATCGCTGCTAGGTAAAGAGCTTGCCGGCTACACCGGGCAGTTGCAGGATATCGTCGCGGAAACTCTGCAAAATGTAGAAGTACAGTTAAGTGAGTTGTCACTTTCTGCTGAACAAATAGTGCAACACGATAAAACCGGTAATGACTACAGTGAATTGACACAGTCACTGAGTCACGATCTGGCCGGTCTGAAGGAAATGTCTACAAGACTTGAAGAATCAGTGAGCGGCTTTAAAACACGCGGAGAAGTTCCGCTTGAGTGATGGCTTGTCTCCATATAGTGATACCCGGGCGGATCTGCAAACGCAGGCAGATCAGTGGTTAAAACAACGTGACCGTATAACGGCCTGCGCCGAAAAGCTTAATGCTAAAAAATATTCTGCAGAAATTGCAGAAGAAATCTCCAAAGAGCTATTGCCGGTAAGAGCGTCACTGACTGAGTTTGAGTGTGGACGGCAGTTTGTAAGTGACCTGGTTGTTGTAAACCAGCTGGTCATGACTCAATCTGATCATCGCAGTGTCAAGGTGATTCATAGTTGCCTGCAAAAGCTTGCAGCCTACCTTGAAGAAATAGCAGAACACGGTGTTGATTCTCCGGTAAGCCTGCTGGTAGCGTTTAACGAGTTGAACGCATTGCGAAAAAAACCACTGATAACAGAAAATCTGTTGTCTGTGCC
Source organism: uncultured Granulosicoccaceae bacterium (assembly GCA_964550655.1). Taxonomy (GTDB): domain Bacteria; phylum Pseudomonadota; class Gammaproteobacteria; order Granulosicoccales; family Granulosicoccaceae. Next base: position 7,683 of record CAZKAQ010000136.1, on the reverse strand, counting down.
GGATCAGTATCGTATTGATATTACTACCTTACAGCTTGTTGATAACAACAGTGCGTCCGCTACTGTGCCTGCAAGGTATCTTGGATTTAGCCAGACAATGCTGGGTATCTATCGTGGTGAGAATCGTGAAAACAGACTGCGAGAACTGGCTGGTTTTTTTGACAATCTTGCAGACGAAACAACAGAACAGAAAACGGTCAATTTCTGGTTGCTATGCAAAGCCTTTGTCTCAACCGTTGAAAATCCAAAAGGTGAGTTAAGTCCGGCACTCTTTACTATTTTTAAGCAGCTCGAAAGTGTTTTACTTTATGCCATCGGTGATACGCAAAACCAGGTGCTCGGGATGCAGCAAGTGGTTGATCGATTGCTGGTCAATCTGTTGTGCTACACCCATGCTTATGAATCACAGCCGGGTTTTGTTGTCGATACAGTGCATTTTGCTGATGTAAATGAAGAGCTTGCCCGCTTACATCAATCGCAATCGATACAATCATCAAACGGTTCAGCTGCATCATCACTCTGGATGCAGACAAGCAGCAGAGTGCTGGCTGACAGGCTTCGGCATTGCTCGGCAATCTTGTCAGAAGAAGCATTAAAATCCGATGAATCCATTGAAGAGTTTTCAGAAGAAATAGCACTACTTAAAAGACTGCTTATTCTGCTCGGTGTTCACGGCGTACGTGAAAACATTGAAGAAGTGGAAGCGTTTATACGCAAGCCTCTGTCCAGCGAAATACTGCAATCCTGTTACACATCGGTTCAACTCGTTGAACAGCAGATGCTTTATCAGTTTGGTTTTTTAAATGAATCCGCATCGGATGAGACTGGCACTTATCAGTCAGAGCCCCTGCAAACAGCTATAAAGTCGCCACTGACAGAACCACAAGAAGAGCAACAAGAGACAGACACTGTAAGCGCAGGTGTTACTGCGTCGGTCTCGCCTCAGTTTGACCCGGAAGACTTCGGCACTCGATGTAACTCGTGCATTGATGTCATTCAACAGTCACTGGACACGGCACTTGGCAGTTCCGGCAATCTGATCCCTGACAGCAGTGTAGTTAATGCATTGTCCAAACTGATTGATCTGGTATCTGCCGAGGGTATTGATGAATTGACCGGCTTGTTAACGCCGCTGTCGCAGATGTTAACCAACGCCGAAGGCAGTACCTTGAATCAGTCAGAGACACTGTTGGTGCAGGAAGCGATTATCGCAGCAACCCTGGGTGTGGATTCATTGCTTGGACAAAAGCCCATGCCGGAACTGGTGGCCGATGTTTCAACCCGTGTAGAAGAACTACAGCAGCTTACAAGCCAAAGGCTGGGTAGTGGACTGCAGAGCAACAGCACGCTGGCAGGGTTCCTGGTTGAGGCTCAGGAGTTATTGCCGAGGTTGTTCGAGTTGTTTCAGAGATTGCGTGCTGTGCCGGATGGTGCGAGTCGCCTGTATAGCGATATCAATCGACTGTTGCACTCATTTATTGTCAGTGCCAATGAAGCAGAAGAGCAGCAACTGGCAGAACTGGCTCATGCGCTCGAATCAACCATGGTAGATCTCACGCAGAGTAATGCGCCGGCGTCGCAGGCGTTCTTTGACCTTGCCATTGAAACCATTGAATGCCTTGATGAAGATATCGAACGATTGCGTAACAGCGAAACACCGATTGACAGAAGCAATCTGATCGACAGCTTAAAGCTCGAAGCTGCCACTGAAGAGCCTCGTGCAGTACAACAGCAATCGGAGTTTATTTCTGACGATCAAGTACTGAGTAAAACAGCGCCATCGCAAACATCGCCGGATTCCAAACCTGCTGCAAAAGAAACCGGTGTGGTGTTGTTAAATGATTCGGCGTTGTTGTCGCAGGGTATTGACTGGGAGGCACGATTTCAGCGCATTGAAGCATGTTGCCAGGGTATTAATACCACTCAAAAACAGTTGCATGAGCTGCAGAACAAAACAGAACAGATTGTGCAATCCATTAATAGTGGTCAGATTAATAGTGATCAGGCCCGATCTTCTGCCGAGTCGGAAAAAGCTCTGCAGTCACTTGCAGAGCAACTACAGCAGATCACCGAAAGTCAAAATACCTCGGTAAAAACACTTAATCATGAGCTGAACACTGCGACTCTGATTGACGCTGCGTCACTGGCAGGCGCTTTGGTGAGTGCTGTTGAGGCGGCAGCAGATGCGCAGGGTCTGCAGGTGCAGTTTGCAATTCAGACGCATGGCGTGCTGCTACATAAAACACTGGTCGAGCAACTTTCTGTCGCTATAGCAGAACTGCTGAGTAGTATTGTTACTCATACCCTGTCGGGTAACGCTTTAACAGATCCTGCAACGCTGACGTTCAGTGTAAGCCAGAATGAATGCACTACTTTTATAGAAGTGGCAGATGATGGCTGTGGAGTCACTGTAGAAGGCGTCAAGCCACGATCAGATAACCCCTGGGCCCAAGTAGCAAGACCAGACTGGCGTGACGTGAGCGGACAGCCGAACAAGGTACCGCCTCAGGTTTGGTCCAGACAATCAGATGATGTCATTAACATCAGTGGATTACTCAAAGTTGCCGCTAGATATGGCGGTACTGTGGCAATCAACAGTACCAAAGCGGTCACTGCTTACCGGCTTTGTCTTCCGGTGCTCGAAAGCATACAGGATGTGCTCGTTATCTCCGTGGGTGATCACCTGATGGCGGTGCCAGCCGCGAAAGTCGAAAGTGTCGGATTTACTGAACAGGCAAGTGTCACTTCGTTGGGCAGGCTTATCGGTATTGAGAATCAAACCGCCGCTAATCAGGCAACAGAAGAGCAAAGTATTTCTGTCAATACCGTTTCAGGTTTACAGCAATTCTCGGTAAGTCAGGTAATAGGTCATAGAAGGCTGACATTCAGCACCGCTGACAGAGTGTTACCGGATATCCCGGGTTATACAGGAGTCTCGGTAGAATCAGAGCAGCTGATTATGTTGCTTGATATGGATTACTGGGGCTCTCAGCAGTATCGGTAAAACTCGTCAGGCGTTTTATCCGTCTCTTTCCTGGTAACCCGCCGCGACAACAAGGCAACTCGGTACCAGTGCCATTTATTGTTAGCCAAAAAAAAGCCCGGTCGCCAGACCGGGCTTTGCGTGTAGCAAAAGTTGTTACCAGCCGGAGTCGATGGCTAGCCGTTACAGGTTGCAGTGAGTTCAAACGGAATACCGGTAGTTTCGGAAATTGCTTCATCGAAATTACCGCGAATCACGACTTGTCTGGAATCAACCTCAATTGACTCCCTCGGGTTGGCGAGTGTAGACGTGTAGTAGGCCTGTGGAGTACCAGAGACGCCACCGACGTGCATTTCAACCCAGCCGCCGTTGCCATCAGCGGATATTTCAAATTTGTTGCCGTTAGGCAGTACACCGGAACCTGCGTAGAGGTGTACCTCTTCGACGATTTTGCCGATGTGGCAGTTGCTCACAGCAAAGTGTGCCGGGCTGTCTTCAATCTTGATAGTGCCCGCGTTCTTGATTTTGGCGGTGAAACCCACAGTGCAAAGGCTGACAACAAGAGCGGAGGCAGAGAAAATCAATGTTCGCTTCATGGTAAGTCTCGCTAGTTCAGTTCAAACAAAGGCGGCAGATCCGCAACAGGGCTGAATGTTATTACGTTGAAATGAAAATGTCGAATCCACGTGACATAACAACGATAAGTCATTGAAATAAATAAATTTACACCGCTTTCAACGTGTTGTTTTTCCCCAAAAACGCGGGTCTATACCCAGTTTATTACCGCGGTGTAATGGGTTTATGCTGGTTTTATTTGGATTGTTACCTCCGGCAATCGAGGTTTCGGTTGCCTTTACGATTGTGTAAAAGCAAGGTCAGACTGCCTGAAAATCACAATATATTGTGGTTTACGTCACAAATTTCGACAATCATACGTATACCGTACAGCTGCCGTCCAGCTTCAAAGTTGATTTGAAACACGCGGTGTCGCTGCGACATAACAATCTGGAAAGGTTAGGGTTTTTGCCTGAATTTTCCGTGTCTTGAATGCATTCCGAGCGTGAGAGTTGGGTATTCAGCGAAAAATACTTGATTGATTTTGTCAAGTAATGCTACATTTTCCTACTACTTATCATCCCCCGGCGTCTTTAGACATGAGTGCAGAAGCAGAAATCAACGATTCAACTGAAGATTTTCCTGATCCTCTGGTTTTCACGGAAGCTGCAGCATTGAAAGTCAAAGGCCTTATAGAAGAGGAAGGTAATCCCGCGTTGAAACTGCGAGTCTTCATCTCCGGTGGCGGCTGCTCAGGGTTTCAATACGGATTCACTTTCGATGAAGATACCAACGACGGTGATACCGAAGTTGAAAAAGAAGGTGTAAAGCTTCTGATCGACCCAATGAGCTATCAGTATCTCATTGGTGCAGAGATTGACTACACAGAAGGTCTTGAGGGATCTCAGTTTGTTATACGAAACCCCAACGCTACCACCACCTGCGGATGTGGGTCTTCGTTTTCTGTGTAAGCAAATGCAGGTTAAGCGCAGAGCAGTTTAATCAGTCTCAACCGGGCCATCTAAGCTGGCCTCATCTAATAAACCATTCTTTAATAATTGCGATAACTGCAGTCCACGACTCGCAAAGCCAACACACAGTCTAGTCGTCACAGAGAAAGCCTGCTGCTTTCTTTGATCTGCCACGCCGTCGTTTTGCGCGGTGGTATTGTGAGACTTATTGTCTGCGGGTAGCGATTAAGGTTTGAAGTGCGTTAAGCCGAGACAGCCAATGATTATCCTGCTGCCAGACAATCTTACTCTTTACAAAAGTTGATTACTGCAGCGCCGGTACACACATAGACACCGCATGGTCAGCTCACTAAGCACAGGGTCTCCCGATGCGCTCACTGCTTATTAAGGGGTCAGCGATAGCTGACTTAACGCATAGCCAGTGTATCGTTGCGCTGTCGCAGGCTGGCTAGCTGTGTTCTCAGTGGTTTAATGTTCTGCTTAAACGCAATGAGTTCGTTCTTTTCAAGCGGGCTTGAACCAGGCAACTTTACCTTTTGAGGATCCCGATGGACACCATCGACGCGGAATTCATAATGTAAATGAGATCCGGTTGCGAGTCCTGTCCTGCCAACAAAGCCAATGGTTTGGCCTTGAGAAACCCTGGAGCCATTTTTCAGGTTTTTAGGAAAACGGCTTAAATGCGCATAGAGCGTGGTGTAGCGTTCGCCATGTTGTATTTCTACCGTTTTACCGTAGCCGCCTTTAACACCCATGAATACCACGCGTCCGTCGCCAGCTGCACTGATAGCCGTGCCGGTAGGCGCACCGTAATCGACACCTTTGTGCGCCCTGATCGTATGGAGAATAGGGTGCTTGCGTTTCAAATCAAATCTCGAGGTAATGCGAGCGTTTATCGGGTTGCGCAGGAACTGTTTCTTGAGGCTTTGCCCGTCAGCATCGAAGTAGTTTGTCTTGCCGTCACGCACATGACGATAAGCGCTGTGTGTTGCATCGCTTGCATGGTACTCAGCGGCGAGTATGTTGCCGTTCTTAACTGTTTTACCGTTCTTGCTGTAAGTTTCATGCAGCACGGTGACAACATCACCGCTACGCACTTCTCTGTTGAAATCAACAGACCACTGGAATATGGAATAGAGCTCCATAATCATCGCTTCCGACAAACCGGCAGCAGCGCCGTCAACATAGAGTGATGAATCCAGCTTGAGCTCAGCCACCTGGATTGATTTTTTCAGCGGATGCTCGTCAAGCTCGACGATAAACTGATTGTCTGTAGCACGCTTGATATGCAGCGTTTTCTCGAGATCGATTTCACGCGTGAGGCTGGTCAGCAGATGACCGCCATCGAAGTTAAGCTCGAGCTCGTCACCCGGCACCAGATTGGTTAAATGCTTTTCCACCATGGGCTCGTGCACGAGGGTGGCAATCTCGCTTTGGCTTAGTCCCTGTTTCGACAACACACCAAACAAGCTGTCGCCTGCTTCTATTTTCACAAGAATCTGTGAAGGCTCCTGTGTGTAGTCGTTTGCATGTTCGGCTTTTGCAGCCGTTAACGGTGCCGGATTGATGAATGCCGCTACAGGTACATCGGTCGGGGCAATTAAAGAGTCTATTTCGGGTACTTCTACAAAAGGTACATCATCGTTTGTCGGCTCGCTCGGTGCCGGGGTATTGCGATTAAAGACGAACTCGGGTTCTGTCTCTTCTACTGAAACGATTGCTTCTGTCAGTGCCGGCGTTTCAGTTGTAAGTTGAGGTGTTTTTGGAGATTGAACCAATGGCTGAATCGGGGCCCGGCTGGCGGACGCACTTGAAAATACCTGTTCAATAAGAACTGATCCGATGGCTGCCACGCCAACAAGAATCAACGCTTTGCGAATGCGACCATTGCCGGTTTGCGGGTTATCTGTCTCAAACGCAGATGAACTGGTTGTTGATACCGTGTTGCCTGCTACGTTGCTCGACGTGTTTTTGTAGTCGAGCAGCACCTGAGTGCCGCCACTTTTATTTTTATGCGCCAAGGGACTTTCTCTAAGAAATACAAGCCGGTTAGCATAAATTTTTAACCCTTAGGGGTCAAACCTGCCGTAAACTGGCAGTAAGATCAAATTTAAATAGAATACAAAGAGTTACGCTCATTCGATGCACTATGCCTTTCCACAATGAGTAGGTTAAATAATCGAAAGATTTTGTTGGTTTACGCTGGCCCTGGCGACAGTTGGAATAATGGTCACAGGCAAGTGTGTATAGCTTGTGGATAACATCAGATATTGTGCTGAAAAACGGGCCACACAGTCATACAGGTTATTGCAGTGTCTTCAGACTTAACTATTAGTTATAGGTGGTAAACCAGCCTTGTTTCTGCACTCGCTCCTCAAGCCGGTGACTCAGGGTGATTTCAATATGAAAGCGGTCAGTAACCCGTGAAGATAACTTAAGAGCGCAGCCGACCGCTCGAGCATTGGAGAATTATGTCTCCATACATTGTTAGCGGGGATATTTAACTCGGCAAGCGTTGGTCTTGCCAGTCACCAGGAATGTCCTGCGAAGTTAACTCCAGATTGCATTGCTCGTGACCTGAAGATGCAACACGCCGGCATGAGATTGGAGGGGTTTCTATATCACCGGGCCGGTCCCCTGGTGTTCTATATTTGCGCCGGCAAAAAGCTGGTTTAGGTCTGCATTTATAGCGTTTAACACCTAACAGCTTGATTTACTTCCGGCTCCCCTTATATCGGTGGCTGCAGGTGAAATCTGCTGCTGGTTTTATAAGGAAATACCATTGACAACCAGCAGTAGGAGTGTAGAATTCCGTCTCCCGATGTCAGACCGACAACGCTGGTTAATTATTAATTCGCGCATCAGGTTGACAACCGGAAATCGCTCCCCTATTATGGAGAGCTTGCCTGAACAAAAGTTCATGGCGCTGACCACATCGGCTCAGCAAGCTCATTTAAAATTTGGTCTAAGTAACTTGTGTGGGTGCTTTCACGGTGATGTTGCGCATAGCAATAAAATCGATGAGGCATTCAAACCTAGTTAATTCAACGTTAAGTAGTTTTAATTCAAGTTTGGACAAATCATCTTCGTTATATGAATCTTCGGATTCACCTTTATTAAACTGAAGAGTTTGATCCTGGCTCAGATTGAACGCTGGCGGCATGCTTAAGACAT
>CAZKAQ010000135.1:0-9745 GCA_964550655.1 uncultured Granulosicoccaceae bacterium | reverse complement strand
GTTTAGCGCTATTGACTCTGGGCGCCGAATCCTCATGAATAATGCAGGTTAAGCTACGGCAAGTTCAATCGCTTCATCAACATCCACAGATACCAGTCTGGATACACCTGGCTCCTGCATAGTAACGCCCATGAGTTGATTGCTCAGCTCCATGGTTACCTTATTGTGCGTAATGAAAATAAATTGCACCTGACAGGACATTTCTTTGACCATTTTCGCGAAGCGCCCGACGTTAGCGTCATCAAGGGGCGCGTCGACCTCGTCAAGCATACAAAAAGGTGACGGTCGCAGATGGAAGAACGCAAATACCAGCGCCACAGCGGTCAGGGCTTTTTCACCACCTGAAAGTAGCTGAATACTGCTCACGCGTTTACCGGGTGGACGGGCCATTACTGCCACACCTGCTTCCAGCAGATCTTCACTGGTGAGTTCAAGTTTTGCCTGCCCGCCACCGAAGAGTCGTGGAAAGAGTTCCTGCAGCTTGCTGTTTACAGCATCAAAGGTCTCACGAAACATAGCTTTGGTTTCGCGATCAATTTTGCCAATCGCATCTTCAAGTGTTTCAAGAGCCTGGGTAATATCGGTGTATTGCTCATCCAGATATTCCTTACGTTGCAATTGCTCCCGATACTCTTCGATTGCTGCGAGGTTAATCGGGCCGAGTCGCTGAATCTTGCGTTCGGCTTCAGCAAGATGCTCTGCCCACTCTTTAACAGTGGCTTCCTGTGGGATAGTCGGCATCAACTCTTCACGATCAACACCGGCTTCAGTCAGTTGCTCATCAATGGTTTTGAGCCTGACGCGCGATTCCTGTGATTCCATATTCACTTGCTGCAGTAATTCACGCGACTGCTGTGCCTGTTGCTCAAGCCGTTGACGATTCTGCTCTTGAATACGTTGCTGGTTATCATGGTCTTCGAGCTGCTTGCGAGCTGTCAGCAGTGAAGTTTCAACTTCGCCACGGTTGCGCAAAAGAGTCAGGTGCTGTGTTTTGAGTTGTTCTATTTCACCATTGTCCGGTTGTTGCTGGCTATCGAGTTCGGCACGCCTGGCTTCAAGCTGATCTAACTGGCGCATCATGCGTTGACGATTCTGCTCGATAGACTCACGACCTGACTTCATTGACTCAAGCTTTACAATAGTTGCCTGGCCGGATTGTCTGACCTGATCGAGATGCTGTCTTGTTTCATCTCTCTGCTCGCGTCCCCGCAAACGACGTTCATCCAGTTCTGCTAGTTGTTGTTGTAACTGGTGCAAACGTTTCTCTGCTTCCTCTGCGCGAGCAGATGCCTCCTTATGTTCACGTTCAGAACGCGCAGTGACGGCTTGTATCTCTTCGAGCTCGCTTTCTACTTTGGAGGCGCGCTCACCTGCCTGATCAATTTGTGATCGGGCAGATTCAATTCTGCCTGCAATGGTGCTGATTTCACGGTGTCTTACGTTTATCAGGGTTTGGATTTTGTCGCGAATATTTTCCCGTTCCACTACCAGCTTTTTACATTGTTCGTGTTCAGATTCAAGAGAGGCGATATCTTCTTTAAGATGCCTGACCTCTTCTTGCAGGGTATCGAGCTCTTCCTGTCTTTCGAGCACACTGCCATTGCCATCATCTGAACGTACACACAACCAGTGGCGGCCCATCCAGAGTCCATCTCTGGTAACTACTGATTCACCTGGATTTAAAGAATCACGTGCTGCAAAGGCCTCCTCAGTGGTTTCACAAATTGTCACGCCATGCATAAGCTCTGCAATACCAGCTCGACTGCTGACCATGGTAGCGAGCCATTTTTCATCCTGCGTTTTGTTTTCAGCATTATTGTCAACGCTGTCACGAACCACGTTAACTCCGGTTTGCGGAAGACTGCCAAGCTTTTTACTCAGACCTTCAAAGTCTTCAACACAGACAGCATCTAGAAAGTCACCAAGCACCGCTTCGATGGCTTTTTCCCAGCCTTTGTCGATATCGAGCAATTTCAGCAACGGTGGCGCATCAGTCAGACCATTTTTCTCAAGCCATTCAATTCTTTTCTTTTCACTACCGCCGGTAGCCGCCTGTTGTAAAGCCTGCAAGGAAGACAAGCGACCACTACTGCTTTGCAGGCCGGTGCGTTTTTTATCAAGTGTTTGCGCTGTACGAATGACCTTCTCACGTGCCTGTGCCAGTGACTTGCCGGCTTCTTCAAGCTGTGATTGCAGGGCCAGTTCTTCTGTACTTTTTGTATTTTGTTCCGAGACAAGCGCGTTCAGTGCACTGCCATCACCACGATCTGAGAGCTCGTCTTTTTCGCGCAGCAATCGTTCTTCGCGAAGCTTTAGTTCTGCGACTTTCTTTTTCAGCTCATCAAGGCGTGCCTGTTCCACCTGAGAGATGGTTTCCTGTTCCGAGTGATCAGAATTTAACTCTTCCCAGGTGGCCATTGCATCCTGAAAATCACTCTCAGCCTGCTCATAGCGTTCAGTTGCCTGCTGCTGTTCCTGCTCAACCCGCGATACAGTCGGGCCGGCTTCAGCCAGAGAGTTATCTATTTCTTCAATGCGCTGAACGTCGTTTTCAATATTGGTTTTTATCTCAGCGGATTCTTCATCAATACGCTGTAATTCCCGACCGCGTTTTTCACGTTCTTCGCGAGCGTGCTGGATAGACTGTTCAGCACGAGTGATATCTGCACCCACCGCATAGAAACTGCCCTGCACTTCATTTAGCTCAACTTCTAATTCTTTGCGTTTCTCACGCATGGTAGTGATTGTTTCTTCTGCCTCTGCACGGGCTTCATCGGCATCGGCTACCTTTCTCTCGCGTTCTTCGAGTCTTTCATCAAACGAGTTCAATGCATCGTGGTACTCACGCCAACGCAAACCAAGCAATTCGGCGCGGTACTTCTTCTCGTCGACTTTGAGCGTTTTGTATTTTTCTGCGGTTCGTGACTGGCGCTGTAACTTCTCAAGCTGCTTATCGACTTCTTCACGCAAATCGTTCAAACGATCAAGATTATCTCGCGTATGTCGTATACGATTTTCCGTCTCGCGGCGACGCTCTTTATATTTGGAAATGCCAGCAGCTTCTTCCAGATAAACACGCATCTCTTCCGGCTTGGCATCTATAAGACGCGAGATCATGCCTTGTTCAATAATTGCGTAGCTTCGTGGCCCGAGACCAGTACCGAGAAAGATATCGGTGATGTCGCGTCGCCGGCACTTGGTGCCATTGAGATAATACTGTGACTGACCTTCCCGGGTAACCTGACGCTTGAGTGCAATTTCTGCATAAGCGGCATACTGACCTTCAAGCTTGCCTTCGCTGTTATCAAAAACCAGCTCGACCGAAGCCTGCCCTACCGGCTTGCGTGAGGACGACCCGGAGAAAATAACATCTGCCATTGATGCACCACGCAGATGCTTCGCAGACGATTCGCCCATCACCCAGCGCACCGCATCAATAATGTTGGATTTTCCGCATCCGTTAGGGCCTACCACGCCTGAAAGATTGGTAGATAGCTGCACCGACGTGGGGTCGACGAAAGACTTGAAGCCTGCTAGCTTGATTTTGCTCAATCGCATTTAGGCGGCCGGATAACTGCTACGAATACAGCGCCGGATGATAACGCGCGAAAGGAAATTATTCCCTTACTTTTCGCTCATTACTTCCAAGTGATAATTGGTTATCGTCTTTAAAAGTAACCTGTATCTTTAATACATCATACTGTATCATTTTTGAAACAAACATAAGAGGGACACCTATGATTCGCGCTCTGGCAATGACCTTTGCTTTGTTTTTTACGCTGTCGCAAAACAGTCTGGCAGACGACTTCCGGCTACCGGTTTCCCAGCAAACACCCGGCGGGGTTGTGACAATCGATCTGGGTAGCCTGCAGGCAAAGCCATCTGCAAGCTTCAATGATATTCCCGTGGCAGTGGTAAAAAGCGGCGGTAACTATCATGCCTTGCTCGGCATTCCATTAAGCACAAAACCAGGCTGGCACACACTGGAAGTTGAAACCGCTGACAGTACCCGCAGCGCTCACAAGTTTGAAGTAGTCGGTAAAGCCTATCCTGAGCAGCACATCACCATCACCAACAAACGTCAGGTCAACCCGAATGAAACTGACATGACCAGAATCAACAAGGATCGCACCTCAATAGCCAATGCCAAGCGCTACCGCCACGAAGAGGTCCTGGGCCTTGCGTTCGACATCCCGGTGAAAGGTGTTCGCAGCAGTTCCTTTGGCTCAAGACGATTTTTTAACAAGCAACCTCGTCGCCCGCATGGCGGGATGGATATTGCTGCACCTGAAGGCACACCCATTTTCGCACCAGCCGATGGCTACGTCATCGAGACCGGTGATTACTTTTTCAGTGGCAAGTGCATTTTTCTGGGCCACGGTGAAGGTTTGCAAACCTTCTATGCACATCTGAGCAAGATGGACGTCAGCCCGGGAGAGTTTGTAACACGTGGCCAGAAAATAGGTGAGGTCGGTGCAACCGGACGCGTAACCGGTGCACATCTGCATTGGTCAGTCGGTTTGAACCGCACCTGGGTTGATCCGGAGCTTTTCCTGTCAGATACCAATTAAAAACAAGCAGGAGTTTGTGACTGACTTCAATAACAGATAATAGCACTTGTTAATCAATGCCTTAACGGCAACAACAAGTTACTTAAACCATATCAGGTAAAAATCTTACTCAAGAACCAAACCACCCTGCCGTTACCCCGCCCCGTGCTTGCAGCCACTTCATAACTGCATGCATGCCGGGTGACTAAAAATATAAAAACCTCCCGGCGCTACTTAAAAAGCACAACAAAGGCCAGGGGTTGAGTTTTGAAACATTTCACACTAAAAAAATGTAGTCGCATTTCAGCTGTAATAGCTGTTGCGCTAACTGCAGCAGGCGGATCTTACACTACCGTATTACATGCAAATTCAGTAGACCAGGCGTCTACAAACGGCGAGACAGCCACAAGCGCTGAAAAACCCGCCACCGTACCTTTCGTATTTCGCGATGGGTCAACCCACATGCGCACTCTCGAAAACGTCAATGGTGTTGCGGTAGCAGAAGGTGACATCATTTTCGGAGATGCGGAAACCTTCTTTAATCAGGATCCAAACAAACGTTCAATACGTGGTCTTAGCAACTTCGTATACGGTACGATCTGGCCTAACGGTGTTGCACCTTATCGAATCAGTCCAAATTTATCGGCAAGTTCCGAAGAGAAAGTTCGCGCTGCTATCGCGCGATGGAACGACACAGGTGCAATCACTCTGATTGAACGCACTCAGGCTACCGAAAGCGCATACCCTGACTATATAGACTTTATTGCAGCAGAACAGTGCGCCTCGTGGGTAGGATTTCAGAGCGCCGGTGCACAAAGCGTTTTTACCGGTGACAATTGTACAGAAGGCAGCATGATTCATGAAATCGGGCACGCGCTTGGTTTACTACATGAGCACACTCGCCCTGACCGTGACAGCTTTGTACAGATCAATTGGGAAAACATTGCCGACGGTAAAGCGCATAACTTCGATATTCTTGACAATGCGCTGGAACTGGGAGAGTACGACTACGATTCAATAATGCACTATGGATCGCATTTCTTTTCAAAGAACAACGCACCTACTATCTCACCGTTAAACGCCGGTGGTAACCAGATTGGTCAGCGTCAGTTCATCAGTGATGGTGACAGAACATCGATGATCGAGCTTTATCAAAGCGAGTACTCACTGGTAAGCTCATCACCTGAAACCGTAGTGGCGGGTAGTCCGGTAGAACTTGATTTATTTGTTACTAACAACAGCACCACGGGAGCAAACACCTTACTCCTTGAAACTGCCGTACCGGCAGATACCACATTAATGTCATTTTCATCAGCGTCCTGGACATGTCAGCAAGCCAGTGCAGGCAGCGATGTGATTTGCATGTCGCCAGTGCTCCCTGTGAACAGCAGTTCAACTGTCTCCGTGAGTCTCTCGACACCTGCGGGTGTGACTGAAGTCAACTTTAACTCAAGTCTGAGTGCGAACACTTTCGACACCGATCAGTCCAACAATCAGGACAGCACCAGTACAACGTTAGTCGCAACCGCTGACGACCTGGCAGAAGAAGAACCGGAACAGGCGATAACGGTCACAGAACCGGAACCCGCACTTGCTGCAGCCACTCCGGATACGACTCCGGCTACAGCCAGCGCACCCGCTACTGCTCCTGCTACTGCCGCTGCTCCTAAGGTAAACGTTGCTGCAGCAACAGCAGATGCAAGCTCCGGTGGCGGAGGTGGCTCTTTTGCGACACTCGGCTTGTTACTACTACTGGGCCGCAGAAAAATCCGCTAGAACCAGCCTGTTGTGAATTTCCACCTGTAAAACGCTCTATTTTTACAGGTGGTGTTCCAGATTAGCGAAACTGGCACTAATTTCTTTTGGTCGCTGTGATAGTCTCTCGACATCAAATAATCAGCCGCATCCGAATGAAAGTAATGATAAGTGCCGGCGAAGCATCAGGCGACATACACGCCGCGAAGCTCGTTGACGCACTACAAAAATATACCAGTGAAGCACTACCGGAAAACCCGACACTGCAATGCTTCGGAATGGGTGGCAGTCACCTCGCAGCACGTGGCGTCGAGCTTCTTGTCGACGTAGAAAACAATACCGTCATGGGTCTGTTGGAAGTACTCCACAAGTACCCCAGTCTGCGCGCTGGCTTGTCAACGATGCGCCGGGCTCTGACAGAACGCGAACCCGACATCCTGATACTGGTCGACTACCCGCATTTCAATATGAAGCTCGCCATCACTGCTCGTGAGCTGGGAATTCCGGTACTGTTTTTTATAGCACCCAAGGTGTGGGCATCCCGACCGGGCCGCGTTAATGAGCTTAAAAAGCTCGTCGACCATATGGCTTTGATACTTCCTTTTGAAAAGAAACTGTTCGACGATGCCGCAGTACCCAGCACCTACGTCGGCAATCCACTACTGGATAACAAACAACTGCTCGCAGTATCCGGCACCTCAGCTGATAAAAAATCAACTAAGTCTGAATACACAAAAAAGCGTATCGCCCTACTCCCCGGCAGTCGTAATAGCGAAGTCAGTATGTTGCTTCCAACAATGCTTAAAACCTGCGAAGTCCTGGCAACGGCTCAGGCTGATCCTGCAAACGAAATCGCAAACAACAACACACAAAGCACACTAGAGTTCATCCTGCCAGTAGCAGACACCATCAAACACGAAGACATTGAAGAGATTATTCAACAACACAACGTTGACGTAAAACTCATCGAACCAACTGACTACAGCACATTAAAGAAAAGTGATGTGGCATTAGTGGCATCAGGCACTGCCACACTGGAGCTTGCCATTCTCGGTATACCAATGGTGGTGACCTATAAACTCAACACCATCAGTTACCAAGTACTAAAACGCATGCTGACCACCGACTACATCAGTCTGGTTAATGTCATCGCAGGCAAGCAAGTTGTACCCGAGATTCTGCAGGATGCAGCAACCGCAGAAAATCTGGCACGGGAAGTTAGTAAACTACTGACCGATGACAAAGCAAGAGATAAGCAAATCACCGAACTTGCCAGCGTGTACAAACAGCTTGGCGAAGAAGGTGCGAGCAGACGCACTGCTGAACTGGCTATTGCTCTGGTTCGAGAGAGATCTGTTGATTTGGCTGTTAGTTAGTCTTTAACTGGTTTGGGTGGGACTTACGGCTTGATAGAAACTCACGGCTTGAGCGGCATGCCCTTCAGGCGGAGTCACTTTTCAAAAAAGACGAAAAGTAACCAAAAGTCTTATTGCGACCAATCAGCCCTGCTGGTGCCTGCGGCATTTTGAGAGTGATCGCTCCGGCGGGCCGCGCTAATAGCCTTCCTTGGCTAACAGCGCTCTTTGCGCCATCCATGGCGCGCCGACCCGCCTCCTCGATCACTCTCAAAACTGATTAAACGCGGGTAGGTCAAAAGCTAAAGAGCAACAAAGCAACTGCAACTACTAAAAACGCTATGCGCTTTTGATTGAAATACGATTGCAAAATCAGGTAAAAAAGCAATCTGAATCGGGCGGTCTACACCAGTTTGTTTATGGCTAAGCGTCAGGGTGTATAATGACTTTATTCCATTTAAGGTACGGTGATGGGCGCTTTAGTTAGGCTGGTAGCTGATTACGGATCAAGAGTGGCAATCGCACTCCTGGTTTTCGGCGTCTTGTATGTAGCGTTTCGCTACGTCACACGCGCCAACAACAGAGTATCTTCTGACTCTGAAAATCAGTCTGAAAACAAAAACAGAAAAGGCCCGGTAGAACCTGAGGTGTGCAGTATGTGTAGCGGACCACTGGATGACGACTTAAAGTGCCAGTACTGCGGTACGCGCCATCGTTAATTGACAGTCCGCTTTATTCTAAAACGATCTTTCTCTAAAAGCGGGAGCCTGCCAACTTCCACCGTATGTCTCTTTGGCTACCAAAGATTTAAGTCATATCACTATAGACAGCCTCACCTGATAGCGACTTCCTTCGCACCCGGTCCGCTGGTTGTGAAATCTATCACCACTTCGCACTAAAAATTCAAGCGAGTCCGGTGCCTGACGCTGCAATCCTTTTAGGGATCGTTTTGAACGACATGCTTAAATCCGTTAATCAGCTAAAAAAATACACATTGGGTGGACTGGGTTGTCTTCTCCTGATCGTAGCGGCGGTATGGATCGCTAGCAGATTCAGCTCGAGCGAGGCTGATAAAAGCCCGGAGTTCGCTGCTGCGACACCCGGTGAAGTCTGGTCTATGCTTGCACCGTCAACGTTTGCACGGTCTGAAGGCAACCTTCTTGTACACAACGGTGGCGTGTTCCACTTCAACGGATTCACCCCGCAGCTACGCGTTCAAAACTCTGTCGAGCGATACGATATTGCGCAAGGCAGCTGGACCACAGTAGCAGAAACCAATGATTCCCCCGGCTTTCCCACCGCTGTGACTCACAATGGCTTGATTGTTCATAACGATGAAGCCTGGTTACTGGGTGGCCGTGTTGGTCGACATCCCGGCTGGGTAACTGACAGTGTTGTGATTTTTGACCTGAACACCCACACATGGCGTGATGGCCCGGAGTTGCCGGCACCTTTTGCAGGTGGAGGCGCTGCGTTGATTGACAGCCGCATACATCTCTTTGGCGGTCTGGATGATCAGGCACGCTGTGATGTAGATACGCACTATGTGTATGACCTGAATGATCCGGCAAGTGGATGGCAGGATCTTTCTGATACTGCACCGGTACCGTCGCCGCGTAACCATTTTGCCACCGCGGTTCTTGATAACGAAATCTATATCATCGGTGGTCAGATTGGACACGATAACTGCGCGTCACTGACACAACAGCGTAAACAAACAAACCTGGTTCATGTCTATGATCCGGCAAGCAATGAGTGGCATCAGCTTGCAGATCTGCCTTGGGCGCAGTCACATGCCGAGCCATCAACGTTTGTTCACGACGGTCTCATTTGGTCAATTGGTGGTGTAATAAACGCAGAACGAGTTTTGAGCTATGACCCGAATACTGACGATTGGCTATGGCATACATCGATTGATCTTCCACAACGATTGCTCGCACCCGGTGCGCGCATTTTTAACAACAACCAGTTATTTGTGTTTGGCGGCGGCGCACCAGGCACCACCGCTCCAACCAATGAGACACTTGTAACTTCAGTACCTGGTCTAACCAATATAGCCGAACCGATTTTTGTACCAGAGCCTGT
>CAZKAQ010000134.1:0-9890 GCA_964550655.1 uncultured Granulosicoccaceae bacterium | reverse complement strand
CTGGCTGCTTCTGTTGGCTATGACGACCCGACGTCATTCCGCAAAATCTTCAAGCGAGGCACCGGTATGACACCGGCGGCTTACAGGCGAAAGTTTCAGACTATTTCCAGGATTGCGCCGTATGAAAGCGCAATCGAAGCATAAAAATATCGGTTGGCCCGCCTTGCTTATATTTGGCCCATCAGTGTCTGCAGATCGAATATTGACAGCATGTTCATCGCCTGAGAACAATATTACTTTACGTTGTTAATGTTTTTAAAGCTTCTTCGTAACGCCCAAGGGTACGGGACTTGATGTCTTGCGGTAGCATCGGGCCGGGTGGAGTTTTATCCCAGTCCAGTGATTCCAGATAATCACGGACAAACTGTTTATCATAGCTTTCAGGGTTGTGGCCTTGCTTGTAGGTTGCGGCGTTCCAGAATCTTGAACTGTCGGGAGTAAGTATCTCGTCCATTAAGGTCAGTGTGCCATGCTCATCGAGTCCGAATTCAAACTTGGTATCGGCAAGAATGATTCCTCGTTGTTTGCAGTGTGTCGATGCGCGCTGATAGATAGTCTGGCTGACGGACTTGATCTCGGTGGCAAGCTCAGCGCCGATGATATCAGCCGTTTCCTCAAAGCTGATATTGATATCGTGATCACCAACATCAGCTTTGGTGGCGGGTGTAAATATGGCGGGCTCTATCTGTTGGGCTATCTCCATATTGGCGGGTAGTTCAACTCCGCAGACATTGCCGGTTTGTTGATAGTCTTTCCATCCGGAGCCTATGAGATAGCCTCGCACGACTGCCTCTACCGGCAGTGGCCTGAGCCGTTTAACCACCATGCTGCGGTCTTTTGCCTGGGCGAATTCAGCGGGATCGGGGAGTACACTTTCAAGAGAAAGGTCACTCAAATGGTTGGCAATAAGATCGGTCATTTGTTCAAACCAAAAGAGCGCCACCCGGGTGAGTATTTTGCCTTTGCCGGGTAGTGGTTCCGGTAGCACGACATCAAAAGCGGATAATCTGTCGGTTGCGATCATCAGCAGGTGATCGTCACCAACCTCATAGACGTCGCGTACTTTGCCGCGCTGTAGCAGAGGAAGTGATGTAATTGAGGTTTCGATGATGGCGTCGTTCAATTCCTGGTGTCCGGTATTGCTGCGCGAAGAGTTAATTGCACGTAGCGGTGGCAAAAGTTCGGAAATTTCGTCACCATTGTACTTTACCCAATCGCGAAACGCAGATGCAGAATCCTTTAATTGGTGTGGTAATGGGCAGCCAGAGCGACTGGCCCGTGATGCAGCACAGCCATGACATTCTCACCCGGTTTGATGTACCTCACGAGTGCAAGGTGGTTTCTGCGCATCGTACGCCAGACCTGCTGTTTGAGTACGCCGCCAATGCCTCCGCGCGCGGACTGCAGGCGATCATTGCCGGGGCGGGTGGTGCGGCACATCTGCCTGGTATGTTGGCATCGAAAACGACGGTACCTGTGCTGGGTGTACCGGTACCTTCCAGACATTTACAAGGTCAGGATTCACTGTTGTCTATTGTTCAGATGCCGAAGGGTGTTCCTGTGGCTACATTCGCTATAGGTGACGCCGGGGCAGCTAATGCCGCCTTATTTGCCATTGCAATGCTCGCCAATCATGATGATTTGCTTTCTAAAAGACTTGAAGAGTTCAGGCAGGAGCAGCAAAAAGCAACGATGTCTTCTGAGCTGCCGGTTAGTGAATAAATCAGATGGCGACCAAAATTCCAGATAGCCCCTTAGCACCGGGCGCCACATTAGGTGTTCTTGGTGGTGGTCAGCTTGGCCGCATGTTTTCCCAGGCTGCCAGTAAGATGGGTTACAAGGTCTGTGTGCTCGACCCTACAGAAAACTCACCTGCGGCAGAAGTATCTGCTTACCATGTAGTTGCAGAGTTTGATGATGAAACCGGTTTGTCTAATCTTGCTGAAGCCTGTGATGCGGTCACCACCGAGTTTGAGAATGTACCGGCAGACAGCCTGCGTCTTTTACAAGACAAAGTTCCGGTCTATCCGCCGCCACAAGCAGTAGAGATTGCGCAGAATCGCAATGTGGAAAAAGCTTTTTTTGAACGTCATGGCTTACCCGTAAACCGTTGTGTTGCAATCACAGAGTCTTCGCAGGTTGAATCTGCCTTTGCGTCAATGAGCGGTAAAGCAGTATTAAAGACTGCACGCTTTGGCTATGACGGTAAAGGTCAGCAGGTTTGTGAAAATGCAGCTGCGGCTATAGCGGCTTTTGAGTCATTTGGTGGCGTTGAGTGTGTGCTTGAAGACTTCGTGCCTTTTGACTGTGAAGTTTCCGTAGTCATCGCGAGAGATATCTACGGCAACATAGAAGCGTTTCCGGTAGTAGAGAATCAACACAAAAATGGCATTCTCGATATTTGCATCATACCGGCCCGGGTGTCGGAAGAGGTAAAGGAGCAGGCAATATCTGCGGCTAAATCCCTGGCGGAAGCAATGGATTATATCGGTGTAATGGCTGTGGAAATGTTTGTCTGTAACGGGTCAGTGTCACTTAATGAAATTGCCCCCAGGCCGCATAACAGCGGGCACTTCACAATGGATGCATGCAACTATTCTCAATTTGATCAGCAAGTGCGCACGCTTGCGGGGTTGCCGGTTGCAAAAATCTCGCAACATCAGCCAGCAGTGATGTACAACGTGCTGGGTGACCTGATACTCCGGGAAGATTTTCAATGGCAATCGTTACAACAACTAAATAACAGTCATTTGCATATTTATGGAAAGACCGAAGCAAGAGCTGGCCGCAAGATGGCCCATGTTAATCTGCTTGGAAGCGAGGTCGAGTCTTTGTTGTCAACAATTCAATCTGTGGTTGCCTGATACAACTCGGGTGTAGAAATCTGAATGGTCTTAAGCAAAAGTGCTCAGTCTAAGCGATCATGCCAAACGATGGTGTAACCGGTGCGATGGGTTCTTCAATGTTTCGTGCTGCAGAAAACAGCACGTCTTCTCGATAGCGGCTTGCGACCATCTGAACACCTATAGGAATGCTGTTGGCGCTGCCGGTATTAACTGCGATTGATGGAACACCCATAAAAGGCAGACCAATCTGGGTGAGTTGCGCTTCGAGAACCTGTTCAAAAGCCTGCGGTGATTCCACATCAAGATTATCTTTAAATGGCAGTGTTGCTGATACAGGGATCAGGACAATCGAATAGTTCTCCATAAATTGCATCCATTGTCGAGTCAGTGCAGCCCGAGCCTGTAGCAGATCAAGGAATCCATCCAGATCCGGCGTTGGATACAAACGTTCCATTTGTTGGTATACAAAACTCGCATCCGGATCGTTCTCCTGTTCAATAAGTGCCTTGCCACTGCGGCGTGCTTCAGACATCCAGAGTAGTATCTGCATTTCTGCGGGTTGTCTGATGGCAGGGCAGTCCACCTCATCAACTTTCCAGCCTGAGTCAGCCAGTTTTTTAGCACTTGATCTGAGTGCCTGTTCTATAACGGGTTCTGTTTGCATGCCATCCGGCTTGACACAAAGGGCGACTGTTTTTTTAAAGTCATCATTGAAAGTTAGTGGAGCAGGCGTCCACCAGGGATCGCGTATGTCTCTTGCAGCCATTGCATGGAGTGCGAGTTCGAGATCATCTATTGATCGGGCCAGCGGGCCTTGTACAGCAGTAATCTGGGCGCCAATGTGTCTGTCAGCGGCGCATGGGTTGACTGAGGGTACACGCCCGAGGCTTGGTCTGATGCCATGAATGCCACAGGCGTAAGCCGGGTAGCGTATAGAGCCTGCGATGTCACTGCCATGTGCTATACAGCCAATGCCGGACGCTACAGCAGATGCAGCACCTCCGGATGAGCCTCCAGGTGTAAGCTCTTTGTCTACCGGATTACGGGTATGACCGTGCAGCGTATTGCGAGTAAACCATCGCATTGAAAAAGCCGGTGTATTGGTTCTGCCGATACAGATAGCTCCGGCTTCTTTCAGGTTCCGTACAACGGCATTGTCCTGATCAGTGATGTTGTCTTTTTGAATTTTAAGACCATTGGTATTGGTGTAACCGATCTGGTCAACATTTATTTTAAATGTCACAGGCACACCGGCCATCGGACCAATGTTGTCACCTTTGGCGATTTTTTTATCGATAGCGGCAGCTGCAACCAGTGCTTCATCAGGCATCTCTTCAACCACAGCGTTAAGAACCGGGTTAACCTGGTTTAACCGATCCAGTGCTGATCGGGTTACTTCTACCGCACTTATTTCTTTGGACTTTATTTTTTCTGCAGTATCTTTTGCACCCAGCTGCCAGAGTTCGTTTTTACCTGAATCATCAGTCATGGTCAGCTAGCGTCTCCAGTCAATATCTTCAAGTGACATGTTTACTCCGAATTTTTAATCTGTGCGTCTACTGCCATCTGCCTTCGAAGTTTTCAGGTATTAACAGGATCTCGCGGTCCAGAGATTTAACACTCCTGCGGCCACATAACGCCATGGTTGTGTCGAGCTCTTTATGAATAACTTCAAGGCATTTGCTAACACCCGCTTCACCCATCGCGCCAAGCCCGTAGTTGAAGGCACGACCAATGTAGGTACCACTGGCGCCCATTGCCAGTGCTTTTAAAACATCCTGCCCCGATCGAATGCCACTATCAAGATGCACTTCCATCTGACCGCCGACTGTATCCAGTACAGATGGCAGTGCACGTATTGAAGTCATCGCGCCATCAAGCTGCCGTCCACCATGATTGGAAACGATGATAGCGTCAGCGCCGGTTTGCGCTGCAATCTTTGCATCTTCTTTATCGATAATACCTTTGAGAATGACTTTACCACCCCATAACTCTTTTATTCGTGCCACACGATCCCAGTCGAGTGACGGGTCAAATTGTTCACCGATCCATTGCATCATTTGTGAGGGATCACCGTCTATGTGACCGACAATATTGCCAAGGTTGCGACGTTTTGCTTTGAGCATCTCAAGGCCCCAGCTCCATTTGGTCATCAGATTCGCTATGCTTGAAGGTGTGAGCTTAGGTGGCGCAGACAGGCCGTTTTTAATGTCTTTGTGGCGTTGCCCGACTATTTGTAAATCAAGGGTGATAACAAGCGCAGAACAGTTAGCATCTTTTGCCCTTTGTATCAGACGGCGCAGATAGTCTTCGTCTTTCATGGTGTAGAGCTGAAACCAGAATGGTTTGCCTGTCGCTTCTGCTACATCTTCAATGGAATTGATCGACATAGTCGAAAGCACAAAAGGCACGCCAAATTTTTCAGCGGCGCGCGCGGCCTTTATCTCACCATTGGCATTCTGCATTCCGGTCATACCCACAGGTGCCAGTGCGACCGGCATGGAGACCGGTTCACCGATCATTGTTGACTCGGTACTGCGACCCGACATATCCACAGCGACCCGTTGACGCAGGTAGATTTTTTCAAAATCAGTGGTGTTTTCACGAAAGGTTTGTTCGGTCCAGCTGCCGGACTCGACGTAATCGTAGAACATGCGCGGCACGCGACGTTTGTAACGCGGTTTAAAGTCTTCTACGCAGGTGATCGTTGGCTGAGTGAAGGAGAGCATGGTGTTCGTCTTTTTTAAAGCATGAGTATAACCCGACCTGCTGGTGGTAATATAGTTACTCCGGGATTGGCATGATTGAGTACCAGCTTGTCATCAACGGGGTGAGTCTGACAAACGAGTGCAGTGCCTGCCTTAACCAATTGGTCTGCCAGAGAAAAAATATACTCTATTGAGGTATCATCGGGATTGTTGCCGGGCAGGCACAGCATTTGTGATGTAGTGAGCTTGTATTCTTTAACACCCTTGAATTCATACCAGAGAGCAGAATGTGATTGACGGTTTTCTACTAAAGAAAATAATATCGATATTTCTGCACTTTATTCCGGGTGTACCGTTGTTATTGTTGTTGTGTTTATTGCTGCGACGATGGCTGCCGAGGTTATGCGGTGTGGTTGCTTTACTACTCAGTGCGTCGCTGCTTGCGGCATCTTTTCCTGCTGTTTCAGACAGGATAGTTTCAACACTTGAAAGTCAGGTTTCTGTGCTGTCTGTAGCACCGGAAGACACCGGTTTGATACTGGTACATGGTTTCAGTCATATTGTGTCAGACCAGTTGCCGATTAACACGCAGTTAACTCCCGTGGCACTGTCCAGACTCACCGAGGGTGTGCGACTGTGGAACACCAAACCCGATACTATCATCGCATTAAGCGGTGCTACACCTGTTCCAGGTACAGCAAGCCATGCTGAAAAAATGCATCAGATGGCACTGCTGCTCGGTGTGCCTGAAGAAAAGATAATTCGTTTTGACGAAGCGCGTGATACAGAGGCTGAAATCAACTCGGCGGTGTTGTGGCTAGAGGAAAAAAAGCCGGGCAGTCGTTTGGTTGCGGTGAGTACTGCGATGCATTTGCCCAGGTCGGAGTTGCTTTTAACTTACCACAACATTAAATACGCACTGGCTCCGACAGAATTTATTGTTTCAGAGGTGGCTGTGAATCTGCCGAGTGTTTATTCAGTGCTGAGTGTTGACCGTGCACTGCATGAGTGGATTGGAATACTATGGGTCAGATTAAAAAAATTCTTTTCATGATGCCGGATTTCGTATTTATCGGTTAACGACCTGTCTGTTGGTTAGAACTTTCAGCGCTGCGGAAAATTCCGGATTTGCGTGTTATGGTTAATGCAACAACAGAGGACAGCACCAGTGAATCTTACGGAAGACGAGTTAAAAGAATTCGACGAAAACGGATATCTGTTTTTCCCGGGTCGCTTCAGCGCTGAAGAGGCAGACATACTAAAAACTGCTGCCCGGACCGTCTATGCGACTGACCGTAAAGAGGTATGGCGCGAAAACTCCGGTGTTGCCAGAACAGCATTTGCGGCACATACCTACAATGAAGCCTTCCGGCGCCTGGGTGCCCACCCGCGGCTGCTGAATCCGGTACAGCAACTACTGGGTGGTCCGGTCTATATGCACCAGTTTAAAGTTAATGCGAAAGCAGCATTTGATGGTGATGTATGGCAATGGCATCAGGACTACGGCACCTGGAAGCGTGATGATGAAATGCCCGAACCACGTGCAATGAATATTGCTGTTTTTATTGATGATGTTACCGCTGCCAATGGGCCGTTGTTGTTTATACCGGGTAGTCACAGGCAGGGAGTTGTTGAAGCAGGGCATGACCTGCAAACTACTTCCTACCCGCTGTGGACGCTTGATCGGGACAAGGTCACCGAACTTGCGCAGCGCGGCGGTTGTGTCGCACCGACTGGTCCTGCCGGCAGTATGCTGGTTTTTTCTTCCTTGTTGGTACATGCGAGTCCTGCAAATATATCTCCCTTTGACAGAACAATTGTGTATCTATCCTTGTGCCACGTAGATAATCATATTCGTGCCTTTAATCGCGAAGAGTGGATAGCACATCGAGACTTTACGCCCATAAAAGCACTTGCAGATGACTGTTTATCTGAACTCGTCGAGCAGCCATCACTGGTAACTGGGTAACTACGGTGTTTCTTTATTCGGATCTTCTCACCCGGGCTGATGCGAAAAATCCGGTTCGGGTAGGACTGATTGGTGCCGGTAAATTCGGCAGCATGTTTTTGTCTCAGGTGCCGACAATACCGGGGATTGTCGTATCCGCTATCGCAGATCTCGATCCGGCTGGTGCAAAGCAGGCCTGTGCTAATGTCGGCTGGCCACGCGAGCTTATAGATAAGACGCGCTTCATCGATGATGCATCTTACATGATGCAGTCTATGCAACTCGATGTAGTGGTGGAAGCCACCGGTAACCCTGCTGCCGGACTGCGTCACGCGAAAGAATCTATTAGCAACGGCATTCATATTGTTATGGTCAATGTGGAAGCCGATGTACTGGCCGGGCCTTTGTTGGCCAAAATGGCTGAGAGTGCGGGTGTGGTTTATTCAATGGCCTACGGTGATCAGCCGGCTCTGACTTGTGAACTGGTTGACTGGGCACGGTCTATCGGTTTTGAAGTGGTGGCGGCCGGCAAGGGTACCCGGTATCTGCCCGCGTATCATCATTCCACACCGGATAGCGTCTGGGATCACTACGGCCTGACTGCTGAACAGGCAGCAGCTGCAGGCATGAACAGTCAGATGTTTAACAGCTTTCTCGACGGTACCAAATCTGCCCTTGAGATGGCGGCGATAGCCAATGCCACTTTGCTTGATCCGCCTGACGACGGACTGCAGTTTCCTGCAGCGGGCATGGATGATCTTGCTCACGTGCTGAGACCGTTATCTGAGGGTGGTCAGCTGCAAAGAAAAGGTCAGGTAGAAGTGGTTTCATCGCTTGAGCGTGATGGCCGGCCAGTGTTCAAAGATCTGCGCTGGGGGGTTTATGTGGTGATAGAAGCACCTAATAGCTACACCGCAGATTGCTTTCGCCAGTACGGCATGAACACCGATGACAGCGGACGCTATTCAGCGATGTATAAACCGTTTCATCTGATTGGCCTTGAGCTGAATATCTCTATATTGGCCGCAGCACTGGCGAACAGACCAACTGGTATGACAAAAGCATTCAAGGCCGATGTAGTCGCTACCGCAAAACGTAAGTTACGTGCCGGGGAGATGCTCGACGGTGAAGGCGGTCATACGGTCTGGGGAAAACTATATCCTGCACAAACCTCAATGGACATGGGTGGACTTCCAATAGGGCTTGCACACGATGTAAAACTATTGAGAGATGTTGACGTCGGTGAGTCATTGTCTTGGGCTGATGTGGCAATAGATGAATCGCTGGATGCAGTAATTATCAGGAAAGAAATGGAAGCGATGAATTATTACTGATTCATTAACAAACCGCATTCTTATCAATACGATTGTTCGTGAATCCGGCTCCGTTACATGATAGCGTCATGACCATGAGAATCTGTGTGGTTATTGCGTGACAAATATTTTGCTCTACATCGCCACAGTGCTGATCTGGGGCACCACATGGTATGTCATCAAGCTTCAGCTTGGTCCCGTGCCGGAGAGCTGGTCTGTAGCATGGCGCTTCTTTATTGCAGCAGGGCTGGTGGCTTGTTGGCTTAGCGCGCGCGGAAGACTGACCGATCTGCCAAAGGGGCGTGATCTGTTGTTTGTCTGTGCTCAGGGCGTGATGCTTTTCTGTCTTAACTACTGGCTTTTTTATCTGATTTCCAATGACCTGACCACAGGTCTTGTGGCGATACTCTTTTCCTTAATCACGGTAATGAATATTTTTAATCAGCGTATCTTCTTTAACATGCCGGTCAATGCACGCAGTCTGGTGGCAAGTTTAATCGGTATCATCGGCCTGGTGTTGGTGTTCTATTCCGAGTTCACTGACGTGCAGTCCAGTGACAGGCTTGGTATTGCTGTGCTGCTGGGTATACTTGCCACCTGGTTTGCGTCACTGGGCAATGTGATTTCGGTGCGTAATTCCCGTGCCGGCCTGCCAGTAATCAGGACAAACATGATCGGTATGTTTGCCGGAGCGCTTGTAATGAGTGCAATTGCGTTTGCCAGCGGTGATGCACCATCTATCGAGTTGACACCTCGCTATCTGGGCGCCATGTTGTATTTGGCAGTATTCGGATCTGTTATTGCTTTTGGTTGTTATTTAACACTGATAAACAGAATAGGGGCAGATAAAGGCGCCTATGCCGGGGTGGTTTTTCCGATAGTAGCTCTATTGATAAGCACCTGGCTGGAGGATTATCGCTGGACCTATACCGCTCTTCTGGGGGTAGTGTTTATCGTTTTCGGCAACGTGATGGTACTAAGTAAACCTGCTGAATCTGCATAAATTGAATATAAAGAACCAGCCTGCATTATTCATGAGGCGACCTGCGAATTTGGCTTTATGTCTTTATTTATA
>CAZKAQ010000133.1:0-9907 GCA_964550655.1 uncultured Granulosicoccaceae bacterium | reverse complement strand
AAAGACATAAGAGCTAATTTCGCCGGTCGCCTTGTGAATAATGCAGGCTAGTGTAGTTGTCGCGAGGCAACTTATTATATCCTCGCAGGGCAGCGTCTTCTCATTAGAGGTTAAGTCCACTCATAAAAGCACGAAAGATTCAGATTATATTCCTTGTTGGTATCATAAAGCTGAGATAGTGGGCTCCGGCTAGATGGATTATAAACATCCAATAACGCTTGTCGTCGCCGGCAGCGACATAGGGATACTTTGGGTAATTCCTTTCTTTTGCTGGTTATATGAATTGATCACAGTCAGTGCGTAGAAACCGAAACGACAGTAACAAGAACATAAGTGGTCAAGTTTTGCATGAACATAAGGTGTAGAAGTCTTGACTTGATCTTACCAGTTACCGAGTCTAACGGAATGACTGTCAGAAAACGTACATCGCTATCTCAAGGTAGCGAGATTTTCATGAGTCTTGCCATAGTTCAATTTGACGGCGGTCTATATAACGCATAATCTGGAAATAACAAATTATTATATGTATCTTATATGAGAAAAAGTACTGTTGTTTTTTATTTAACGACTGGGCATTTATTTTTATCATCATTTGTTGTGGCTGGCCCTGTGCCTATAGAAGTCTTGTACGTTCAGCTTGCAATAATATTTGGCATCTTTATTATTTTATATGTCGTTCTACTATTGGCCTTAAAATTCTGCAAAATTCCTTTGAAATGGCACGTCCATATGACATTTATCGTGGCGTCGGTTGTTTTCTTTTTTACAGTGCCTGCTTGAAAAAATGGTGTTTTAGCGATTGGTATCTTTATCTTATCTTTAGTTCCTTTAATTTATTTAATACTGACAGCTCGCAGGAAGGGGATAAAAAACTAGCCATAGAGATGAAGTTAAATGGTGTAGGTAAGTCGTGTTGAAGAATTGGGTTGAGAGGGTTACATTTCGATGTGTAACAAGTTTGGCGCTGACCGGGTGGTTGGGATTGTTATAGATATGAGGGAGATTTCAGATCCTTCCTAAGCCATTTATTTGCGTATATTGCTGTACATACAACAAAAGGTTTCTAGTGTCATGAGGACTACTAAAGTGACGATCACTCAAGCATTGCTCTCCGTTTTAATGCTTATTGC
This sequence comes from uncultured Granulosicoccaceae bacterium, assembly GCA_964550655.1. Lineage (GTDB taxonomy): Bacteria > Pseudomonadota > Gammaproteobacteria > Granulosicoccales > Granulosicoccaceae. The sequence continues at coordinate 8,777 of CAZKAQ010000133.1, read as the reverse complement.
CGGAATTGGCATTCCAATAATGGCTGCCCTGAATGCCGGGCTTGGTTCACGCATTGGCCATCCATTCGCAGCGGTTGTAATCCTGTGTGCTGTCGCATTTCTGATCGGTGTTGTGCTGTTGGCGTTCATGGGCCTGCCTGATCTGTCGAACATAAAGACGATCCCGCCGTTTTACTTTATCGCTGGTTCTTTGTTTGTCCTGTACATCGCTTCAATCACTTTCGCAGCGCCGAAGATCGGTCTGGCAAATGCGGTATTTTTTGTACTTCTGGGACAGCTGATTAGCGCAGCGATTATTGACCATTTTGGATTGTGGGATTCTATCCAATCTCCGATCACCCCAAAGCGGATTATCGGCATTCTTGTCATGGCCGTGGGTGTGTATCTCGCCCGCAAAGACGTAACCAGTTCACTGCCTCCTCATATGTAACGCCAGGGAGTCTGCGCGGCAGAGCCTCTACTACTGCGAACGCACCCTGACGGTGCGTTTTTATTGATTATTTCCGGCATAGACGCACCGCTTTGAGCAATTAGGGCAGATCAGTTGACAACTACTTTATCCTAACACTGAAAAGCTGGAAGCTTGATTAACCAGCCGTTTACGGGAAAAGAAACTTAGATCCAGCGGTTGATTAATGTAGGGAAGTGTAAAGGCCAGTGGCGATTCATCGTGATCATTACCACCTTCGCAGTAATCGATAAGTGCTGCCATGGCTTTACCTGCAATCGGCGCATTCTTATACTGATTACCACTGGTTCCACAGGCCATATAAAAACCGTCGACACTGGATTTATCGTAAATCGGTATCCAGTCAGTAGACGCATCATATAAATCTACCACCCCTCGTTTTCGGGAACCGATACCCAGGTCGGGTACACGCTGCGCAAAACGCATCGCCTGCGTGTTCCATTGGTCGGAAAAGTCACGATCATAGTCGACATCACTGTCAACCCAGATATGCGGATCACACTCAGGGTCTTCACTGCCAATCAGTATGTGGTTGCCGTGCTCAGGACGGCAGTAAAGCCCGATATCGTTATCGGAGACAATGGTACCGTTTGTTTCAAAACGAAGAGCAAGCCATTGGGGAAGATTGTGTATTGCTCACCCGACCTAATATGCCACATCTACCTTCCGGGAAAATAGAAAGTGTTTGTCAGCTAGACGAGTATGAATTATTTATAGTTCGAAATGTCCCTACTGTCGGAAAAGTGTACGGTCTGGGTGACTCTCCAATACACTACGTTTCAGTGTTGACAGCGCTAAGCACTGAGACAAACTTACCGATATTCTATGTCACGTTGGAACGCGGTATAAATCAGAAATCCTTTCTTTGTTCATTCGACACTGATGGTACTCGCTCTAACTATGGGTCCGTGTCCATCGACTACGATGAGTATAAGTTTTTAGTAGATGCTATGGAGATAGTAGAGAATAGATTCGACCTCAACCGGGCGGCATAATTGATATCGAATCTTCAAAACTAACCTGATACAAGAACAAGAAATAGGGGTCACCCATTAGGAATTTCCCGTCAAGCCACCGTAAGAATATTCTCCCAACTTGATGGGCGAACGATAAAAATGCTGCTACAAATTTACGCCACCAAAAAACATATCCATCAATTTCATCATTAGACAAGGCTACAACCTCACCGGCAAACTATTATAACCTCGGAATCGCGCCAGAGGCATTCTCTCGGGTTCACCTGCGGCTTTCATCGCAGGATACTTTTGGATTAGTCGACTAAAGGCAATTTTTCCTTCATAGCGTGCCAGTGCAGCACCAAGACACACATGGATACCGGTAATAAAAGCAATGTGTCGATTCGGAGTACGCGAGAAATCAATCTTGTCGGGTTGTTCGAAAATCGTTGGATCTCTGTTCGCCGCAGCAATAGAGGTATGAATATAAGTCCCTGCAGGGATAGGTTTGCCACCGATTACCTTATCAGTCGAGGTGGTTCGATTACCTATTTGCAGTGGACTCTCATAACGCAGTATTTCTTCTACTGCGTTTGGAACCAGATCCAATCGGTCACGCAGTAACTGCAGCTGATCCGGTGCCTGCAACAGCATACCAACACCGTTAGCCATTAGGCTCGTCGTGGTTTCATGACCTGCATTTAGCAGAAAAATACAATTTTGTATTAACTCCTCCTGCGTGAGCCGTCTGCCTTCGAACTCCCCGAAGATCAAAGCCTCCAGCACTTCGCCCTGTTCGGCTCTTTCCGGATTCGCCCGGCGATAGTTGATAAGCTCATCGAGCATTTCACTGAACTCGACAACTGCTGCATTGCCGTTGTCGAGTCGCAGCCGGGATACCTCCGGATCAAGAGCACCCAGAATCGCCAGTGAATAGCCACGCAACTTGTTTCTGTACTGACGCGGCACACCCAACATAAAAGAAATAACTTCAGTAGGTAGTCGCATGGCAAATGCAGTGACAAAATCCACATCACCCGCGCCTTTTAACTCACCGAGTAGTTTATCGACGATTTCGGTTATCAGCGCTTCCATCTCTGCAAGCTTGCGCGGTGTAAAGGCATGTGCGAGCAACTTTCTGACCGTTGTATGATACGGCGGGTCGTTGAAAACCAGACTGCTTGTATGGTGCTTATAGAGCGGACCATCGCCGAACTTTTCTTTAAAAGCAACAGTCTTGTCAGAAATCATGCTTCGATCCTGATAAACCGATCGTACGTCTTCATATCGCGTCAGATAAACCGAGCCGTCCGGATTAAAATGTACCGGATCGTGCTCTCTGAGATTGGCAAGCACGGGATAAGGGTTGTTGATAAATGCTCGATCAATTGCATTTAAATCAAACTGCTCCGCTGCAGCTCTTCCCAACTCTAAGCCTTGGTTGTTGTTATCCATCTCGTTACCTGACACTTGCGGGAACTACACACATACAGTAGATCACCCCACAATCAGAGGGTGAGCTACCAGAACCGCCAGTCCACAGGACTCTTTGATCAACCATAGCGATAAGGGCGACCAGCCTTTTGCATGTCGTCGTTAGAAAATATACAGTCAGGTCTTGCAATGCCACATTGTCGCACGATGAAAGACTTGACTCCGTTTTTTCAGTAACTAACTTCAAAGGTAAGTTCTGCAGGCTGAGTATTGATGCCGTTAACCGGCGTCATATCTTGAGGGCAAGCGGACATCACAAATATCGAATCGCTTAACGCTTTTATTCGAATAAAATCACCCGGCTTGGAAACGGGTTCTTCCCATGAGTAACCGCCTTCTTTATTTACCGGAATGTTCATCCAAATATTGAATGGGCTTGGCACATGCGTAGGCGTAACACCGATAGCAAGTAAACTCATACGAAAATTGTCGGCGCAATTATCGTGATAGCCCTTTGCACCAAGTTGTTGGTAGCGATGAATATCACAACACGCTATCAGAATATCATGCACTCCCGGCGACGTATCTTCTGTTATGTTTATAAGCGCTCGACGAAGATTAGTAACCAACGTGTCTGATTGGCGCACATAAACCCTGCCGAGTGCAGTGCGAGAGTGTTCCATCGATAAAAATTCAGCCACAGACCCATCGACCAGGGCAAAGAAATCGCACACTTGATTGCCCTTTGGGTTATGCAAGGTGAGCTCCTGGCCCGCCTTCATTCGCACAGCGCGCGCTTGTCTGGCTGGAATTTCGTAAGATTTACCTGCTTGCGCAATGCCATCTTCCGAAACAGGATGATTTAAAGTGTCGTTACAACCATCTGGTTGCGAAGGGTTGTAAACCGTTAGCGTCATTACTGCACTTACCTATGTCTCAGTGTTAGCCACGTTAAAATAATGTCTGCTTGTATTTCAGTTTTCGGTTATTTAACTACGACAGGACCATCGTAATACGGTAATTGATCGACCCTGAGATTTCCAATTGCTTGTTGAGATCGGACGTAGGTTGCTATTTCGTGCAATGGTGCAAACCATACGTCACCGCGCGCGAGGATATTTTCCAGCCATGTTTCTACTTGTAGCCAACGGGCAAGTCGACCGGTTAAAAAAGGATGCCAGATACCAATCCAGAATCCGCCCGTTTCATATTGAGCGTCGAACTCTTCCCAAAATGGCGCCAGCCCTTCTGATGGACCTTTGACCGGCATCATGTATCCAATCTCTTCAAAATGCGCAAAGGGTGGCCAGTCATCAGTACCCCAGTGAACCGGTATTTCCACCAACGATCCTTGCCTGGTTTCTAAAAAATAGGGAATATCGTCACCCATCAACGAACTGTCATATTGAAATTTGTGTTCAATGAGTAAATCGATTACTGCCTGATTGATGTTGTATACCGGCGCCCTGTATCCCACAGGCTGCTGCCCTGTCACCTGTTGATGGCTGGCGAGTGCACGTTCAAACCAGTATCGTTGCTCGTCAGCAGAGTGGCTGGTGGGATCTTCATGAATATAACCATGATGACCGACTTCGTGACCATCTTTTAGAATGGCTTCTATTGTGTCGGGGTATTGTTCCAAACACCAACCAGGCACAAAGAACGATTGTTTCAAACCGAATTTTCTATAGGTGTCCAAAATACGAGGCACGGCGACTTTCGGACCGTATTGACCCATGGAGATTGGATAGAGTCTGTCATGAGCGTCCTTCTGGCGTGCGATATGAATGAGGCTGTCAGCATCCATATCGAACGTAATAGCGGCAGCGCATTTTGCACCGTTGGGCCAAACAATTTTTGAGTGCGTCATCAGATACCTGCTATTGGTAATAATTATGGCGAATTCATCTGTATCAAGTATAACGATGAAGACGCTTGCCATTGCGATTTCTGTTTGCCAATCGGCTGTCGGTAAAGGGTTGGGCGCAGCGGCTGAAACGAGAGTTCGGGACAGACATAGAAATTTGGCCGCGCCGTGGAGGTGGTATGCGGATAATCGCATGTATCGAAGACCCGGTGGTATCAGGCAGATACTGACCAACGTGAGGGCAAAGCAGGCGTGTAAAAGACAGCAGGCGGGAGAATTGCCACCGAAATGGGCTCCGAATGACAACTGACTTGTGTTCCCGGAGCTGTGCATATGCGACACAGCAATTGACCTGGCGATTGGGGCTTTGTGATTCAGTCTCCGGGAGTCTGGAAGATTGGCCTCCGGGAATTGCAATGTAACTCGGGTCGGAAATTCGTTGTCTTAGAGTCGATCTTTTACGAGTACAGTAATTTTACTGAATGCTGGTTCACATTTATTTTCCCGCTACTGTAGTTAGCAGGGATCAGGTCGACCTAGTTACCAAGGCTGCTCGTATTTAAGATTGTTCTTTCATCACTTCTAAAGAACTTCGAGGTAATGGACGAGCGTCTATTTTTTGTTGTAAAAAGGAATTATCAACTTATATGATTAATAACCCGTCTCCCGAATTTTTACTGTTCGATGAAGCTCTGCTGAGTAGTACTGACGGCCATTGCTTGCTCGACAGAGATGGCAAGCTGCTTTCCTGGTCTCAGGAATTCGGTGACTACTATCCACAAATTAAAGACCGCTTCAAGCCTGGTTATACCTACGAGGATTACTTACGGGATATAATTGAGAATCAGGTTCTCCGTAATATGGAGCCTGTCGACGATATAGAAGCCTGGATTGAAGAGCAGGTGTCACGTATTGACAAGGACCGGGTGTGCACACACCACTTGCAAGATGGCAGATGGCTATCAGTCAAACATACCCGTCTGTCTAACGGATATTATTTCTTCTCAGCGTCTGATATCACTGTATTGGTAAATCAGCGTGAGGCTCTTAAGAAAAGCCGACAAAGATCTGAAAGCTTTGCGCAGCTCGCCTCCGATTGGCTCTGGGAGCTTAACGCAGATCTGGAGTATGTTTATATTTCATCGCATGAGGTGCCATATTGCGGTGTTTCGACAAAAAATCTGATTGGGCAGTCAAGAATTAGTCATTTACAGGGTGTAGTAGAAGATAACTCGGCGTTTCGTGATTATAACGAGGCATTGTTATCTCATGAAAAAATTGAAGTCGTACTTAGCCTGGTTAATAACGAAGAATCACTCACGCATGTGCAGGTTATTGCAGCGCCGATTTTTAACGAGGACGGTATATTCACAGGATATCTCGGCTGCGGCAAAAATGTAACGACTGAGTATGGCTTGAAACAACAGTTGGAGTTTCAAGCGGCTCACGATGAGTTAACAGGATTGGTCAACCGGCGTGCTTTTGCTAACTACCTGAGTGTCAGCCTTGACGAGCGAACTGCAAGAGAAGCACTCAATAAAGAGTGCAGCGATTTACACAATACACTCATTTACATTGATCTCGATCAATTTAAAATGGTTAATGATAATGCCGGTCATCAGGCTGGAGATCAGCTGCTGGTTGATGTGACCAGAATATTTAGAAAAGTATTTTGTAACGCCAACGATATCATTGCCCGACTAGGAGGTGATGAATTTGCTGTGCTGAGTGCAAGTAATGAAGTAGAAGCAAAGCAAAAAACCGAAGTGTTTATTAGATTGGTAGGGGAGTATCGTCTCAAATGGGATGAAAGAGCTTTTTCTATCGGTGCCAGCGCCGGCATAGTGATGATAGACAGTGATTCTGTTAGCGACAGTGATCTTTTATCCAAAGCTGATATGGCCTGTTACTCGGCAAAAATGTCCGGTCGTAATCAAGCGCATTTGTATTCCAGACACGGCGTATTTGTCAGTAATAAAAACGATGAAATCGGCAAGCTGGAACTGATTAACGATTCTATATTGCATGACAGGCTTAGTATTGCTCTCCAGCCTATAGTTCCAGCCAGGCCAGTAGCTGATAATCATACCAAGTTTGAGGTGTTGCTCAGGTTGCAGGATGCAATCCGGAAAACGGTGCCGCCCGGTACAGTGATTCCTGTAGCTGAAAAATATGACCGTATGCAACACATTGATCTTTGGATGATTGAACACTCTTTGTTGGCGATAAAGCAGTTTTCGGCATACGGTCAGCAGGTCGCTTTATCAGTAAATCTTTCGGGAAACACACTCAGCAATGAGTCGTGTCTGGAAAAAATATCGCAGCTGGTGGAGTACCATCAGGTTGAGACAAATATGCTTTGTTTCGAAGTTACTGAAACTGCCACGATCAAGCGTATAGAAAAAGCCTGCAACTTCATTGAGCACTTAAAGCTTCTTGGCTGTGAGTTTTCGTTGGATGATTTTGGTAGTGGACTATCATCTTTTTCGTATTTGCGCTCACTTCCGGTTGATTACTTGAAGATTGATGGTTGTTTTGTTGCCGACATACTCGAAGATTCTTCTAACAAGGCAATAGTGAGATCTTTTAACACGCTTGCGCATGATATGAAGATGAAGACAGTTGCCGAGTATGTTGAAACAGAGGCGGTAGCAGAGCTACTGACCGAACTGGGTATTGATTATCTGCAGGGCTTTGGTGTCGGCCGACCGGACAGTCTGGATGTATGGTTGAAATACTATGCTGACCAGCAGTTATTGACTGGTAGTTGATGGATTGATTTTTTTCTGAATCATTTGCAGTATGTTCTAAAAAAAAGTATGGGATCTTGTGCACGATGCAAGACCCAAATTTTAGACTTGGCACTTAGTGCATTCACTCCCATCCTTTCTTTTGATGCGAGAAATTCGACTGTCTGTTGTAAATAATGATTGCTCTGATCACAAAAAAGTCGGGCAGGCAGTGAGCCACTCTTTCTTCAAAACCAAAAAATCAGAAAGAAATCGACTTGTGTTGTTCAGATTGCCACGATATCGATAAGCGATTCGAGACCGGCGAAGTCATCAGGGTTTCTTGTGTACAGTGGTAATTGGTTTGCAAGCGCTGTTGCCGCTATTAACAAGTCCAGGGAGCGAGCACCTCGATGTTTCCGCCTGGCAGCTACTACTGCTCCAACAATACGTCCATAGGCACGCGCGACACTCACGTCTACGGGTAATGGATTGAAGGTAGCTTCGGCACGTTGGAGCTGGTCCTGGCGTCGGGCCCGTATATCCGGATCCCTGGCTGCCGCCGGTCCAGCTGCGAGCTCGGCAAGTGTAACAGCACTAATGGCGAGTCGTTCTGGTAGCTTGTCCCGCGACAATCCCGCTAAATCTATGACTACAGAAGTATCAAGTAACCCGTCTTTGTGGGATTCAGTCACGGGGCAGAAAATCCGGATCGCCAATTGAGTCAAGATCGTCCCTAAGCGCCTTCAGCTCTATTGCAGGAGCGTCTGCAAAAGCCTCCAGGGCTACTTGTGCATCGACGAATCGCCCGCGACGAAGCGGCACAAGCTCAGCTACTGGAACGCCACTACTAGTGACGGTAATGCACTCTCCGTTTTTTACCGCACGAAGCACCTCAGCGCTTTCATTACGAAGTTCTCTTTGGCTAATTTCTCTGCTCATAGGGAGACTGTAGCACATAGTGCTACAGTCAGCTAATCAAATAGAAGAACTGTAGTCAGCGTTAACAGATTTACAATTCGAAAATCTGCCGGGATATAAAAAGAGGTAGGGAATTTCGGTTGCTGAACGCGGAATGATGGTGCCAATAGTGCTGAAATACGAAGAATAATTTAGTAACGCTCAGCGTTGATTTCTCCGCGAAAGGGATGTTAAAAGATTATGTTCCGTGATGGAGTCGATTGACCGGCATTGGCAGAGGTTTCAAGCAGTTTATTCGGTAAGTAGCTGGCAGCTTTAGTACTGATGAACTACCATAGCAGTCGCTTTATTGGTGTGGCAGTTTAGTGGCGATACTGATTATATACTTCCCGTACCTCTAG
>CAZKAQ010000132.1:0-10464 GCA_964550655.1 uncultured Granulosicoccaceae bacterium | reverse complement strand
TAGGTGGTCAATTATGTTTCCGCCACCTCCACCGATCCCGATTACCCTGGTAACTGCTTCATGAAGGTCAGAACTATAGTTAAACATGTCAGGTCATCCTCGTTGCTTTCCACATACATAGTAAAACCATTTTTAATATCATCACCATTGCCGGAGTTCAGCGCTTTCTACGGATTCGACTTCAACTCTGAAATGCTAATCACTTGATCAGTAAGTACAACTGATTCCAGTTTCGTTAATCCTCATATCTTTCGAGCGTCACCACTAAACTAAATAGTATCCCGAAAATTGGAGTAACGAAACATTTTTTCGCGCAAAAAAATATGAAACCCCCAATCAATTCGCAGGCATTCCAGCACTGATATAAGCGGTTTTGACAATCGTATAGAACTCAGCCGCTATTTTACCCTGCTCTCTCGGACCATACGAACTGTCTCCACGACCACCAAATGGTACATGATAGTCTGTGCCGGCTGTTGGCAGGTTGACGGTAACCACACCGGTACGTGCATGACGGCGAAAATGCGTGGCACGAGCTATGTCACGTGTGACGATACCGGAAGTTAAACCGAAGTTGGTATCATTCACCACTGCAAGTGCTTCTTCATAACCACTGACTTTTATGACTGACGTCAGTGGTGCGAACATTTCATCACGGTTTATTTGCATATCATTGGTGGTATTCAGAAACACACCCGGTGACATGTAGTATCCCTTGTTTGGCATTTCAAGCTCAACACCCCCACAGGCAAGCTCTGCACCTTCTGATTGCCCAAGCTCGGCATAGGCAAGGTTTTCACTTAACTGGGATTCACTCACTACCGGCCCGATCTGAGTGCCTTCCTCAAGTGCGTGTCCGACTTTCATTGCTTTGGCACCGTCGATCAGTTTTTCTACAAACGCATCATGCACATTCTGATGCACCACCAGTCTGGATGATGCAGTACACTTCTGACCGCTTCCACCAAAAGCACCACCGAGTGCGACAGTGACTGCAAGATCAAGGTCACCGTCATCCATCACTGCAAGCGCATTCTTTGAGCCCATTTCCATTTGTACCCTTGTCAGGTTCTGGATTGCGGCTGCGGCTATGCCTTTACCTACCGGTACCGATCCGGTAAAGGAAATTGCATCGATCATTTTACTTTCGACCAACTGACTACCTATGCTGCTGCCGGCTCCCATCACTAACGAGAACAGGCCTTTCGGGATATCCTGCTTTGCAATAATTTCTGTTAGTGCAACAGCCGAGGCAGGTGTGATGTTAGCGGGCTTCCATACCACGGCATTGCCATAACAGAGCGCCGGAGCAATTTTCCATGAGGCTGTAGCAGTCGGGAAATTCCACGGTGATATAACTGCGACCGTACCCACAGGCTCACGCCGCACGTCAATCTCTACACCGTCACGAACACTGTCTGCATTTTCACCAGTCAGGCGCAGGCATTCGGCGGCATAATAGGTAAAGAACTGACCGGCGCGATAGACTTCTCCCTTGCCTTCGGCAAGTGGCTTGCCTTCTTCACGACTTAGCAGCGTACCAAGTGTTTCAGCATTGGCCATCATCTCGTTACCGATTGCCATTAACACCGCCTGGCGGCGCTCCAGACCATAGGCCGCCCACTCTTTCTGAGCTGCCCTGGCTTGCTCAAGGGTCTGTTGCAGCTGATCACTGCTCGCCTGCGCATACACACCGATTAGATCGGTAAGATCAGAAGGGTTGCGGTTTTCGACGTCACTTTCACCCGCCTGCCACTGACCTGCAATATAGTTTTTTCCAGCTATGGACATTTTTGAACCTCTGTTAACGAGGCGCCAGTCTAACTTATAAAGAGAGAATCCTGTTTGCTTTATGCGATGGTCAATGTCCCGCTATTTCACCCTGGTTTAATTATTGGTACAGCTGAAATGGCCACACAACATCAATCAGCCCACTACCCCTGCCGATCAGCGAAAACGGGTTTCAATGAGGCGTACAGTTTGTTGAACCTTGCATAATGATGATCCAACTCCGCCTCAAACTCTGTATGCGGATCAATGGTGGTATCAATCGGCGGTGGTGAGCATACAGGCAGCGGCGGGCACTTTTCTGCAGCGATCAAGCCAAGTCTTGCGGCACCGAGGCTGGCACCAAACTCTCCATCGATGGTCTTATGCAGTGGAATTTTTAATACCGTTGCCATCATGCTTATCCAGTAGTCAGAGCGGGATCCGCCGCCAATCGCAAACGCTGAGTCAAGCACTGTACCAGAAGCAGATAATGCATTTAGCCCGTCGCGAAAAGCGAAACATACACCTTGCAGCACGGCATTGGTGAGCTCTTCAATATCACTTGCGTGAGAAAGGCCGACAAATACACCGCGAGCTTCAGCATCATTATGCGGCGTGCGTTCACCACCAAGATAAGGCAGAAACAAAACGTCTGTCGGTTTATAGTCACACCCTTGCAATGGCGCGGTGAGTTCTTTTGCAGTTTTACCGGTAATACTGCACAACCAGTTGAGTGAATCGGTTGCCGCCAACATCACCGCCATCTGATGCCAGGTGTCCGGAATTGCATGGCAGAATGTATGCACCGCGCTCTCGGCTTTCGGACGATAACTACTATTAGAGGCAAACAGTACACCGGATGTACCGAGCGATACAAAGGCACTGCCCGGTGCAACAACTCCCATCCCACAGGCTGAAGCCGCATTGTCTCCTGCACCTCCAGCAACAACAACATCAGCCGGCATACCGTAGCGACTTGCAATCTCTGACTTCAATACACCGGATACCTCTGAACCCTCTACAAGAGACGGCATGTTGGATTTATCCAGATTGCAGGCGTCAAGCAGTTCATCTGACCAATCACGTCTGGCGACATCAAGCCAGCCTGTCCCGGCTGCATCGGACATTTCGGACACATGCTCACCGGTTAACCATAGACGCAAGTAGTCTTTAGGCAGCAGCACCTTTGCGACTTTGGCAAAGACTTCGGGCTCATGCTTTTCGACCCATGCAAGCTTGGGCGCTGTGAAGCCCGGGAATAGTATATTTCCGCACACTAACCGTGAACGCTCAGTATCGAGCAACGCGGCTTCTTCATGGCTGCGAGTGTCATTCCATAGAACGCATGGCCTGAGCACCTTGTCTGAACTGTCGATCAGCGTCGCACCATGCATATGACCGGATAATCCGATTCCACGAACCACAGAAAGCACTTTGGCACTACCCGCTGCAATTTCGGCAAATGTTGTTTCAACACCGGCTATCCAGTCGGCGGGATTCTGTTCAGACCAGCTATCGTTTGGTCGGGTGACTTCAAGTGGAGCACTGGCCGCTGCCACTACTTGTTGCGAATCATCGATCACAACTGTCTTTACACCTGAAGTACCAAGATCAATACCCATGTACATGTTTTAAAGTACCTTTGCTTGAGCTTTTATTATTCATTTTATTTATACAGAATACATAACATATAACCCATTAAATATAACTGGCGTACAGCAGAGTATGTACAACATCTAATGACCTAATGATGACTTTATCTTTAGATAAATTCCCATGAGTAATGCAAGTTAAATATTCGCAAGTGAATTTACTTTACTTGAAGACATGATCTTAACAAGCCGATCACAAACTTCGGAAATTAAAAGCTCACGTCTACTGCATCATATTAGAACTGCTCAATCAGTTTTAATAAAGGCCGTTAGCAGATTGATGACTATAAGAAACAGTAACAATGATTAACGCTCTCGACACACTCTGGCTCACAGTTGCAACCTTTATGGTACTTCTAATGCAAGTCGGATTTCTACTGCTGGAAGGCGGCCGTGTACGTGCTAAGAACTCAATCAACGTCGCACAAAAAAACGCCAGTGATCTTGCGGTGTCCTGGGTGTGCTATACGGCATTCGGTTTCCTTATTATGTTCGGTGTTTTTGCACCAATGACAGATGCAACACAGGCAATTAACCAATCACTGTCACCAATCGAGTTTATCTATCAACTGGCCTTTTGCGCCGCCGCAGCAAGTATTGTCTCTGGCGCTGTTGCAGAACGTATCTCTTTTAAAGCTTATCTTGCGCTGGTTGTCGTTATTTCCGGAATCATCTACCCTTTTGTAGGACGCACTATCTGGGGCAACTTGTTTACCTCGGACGTGACTCCCTGGTTGTATGATATCGGCTTTCGCGACTTTGCAGGGTCAACAGTAGTACATGGCGTTGGCGGCTGGGTCGGCTTGACAGCCATCATAATGCTCGGTGCACGAACGGACCGATTTGATGAAGCAGGCAACCCGAACCCTCTGCCGGCGCATAGTTCTGTGTTATCACTGGTTGGTGTGCTGGTGTTACTTTTCTGCTGGTTCGGTTTCAACGCCGGATCAATCTCGCCACAAGACCCGCTACTGCAAAGAGTGCTCATAAATACTCTGACAGCTGCGGCTTTCGGCGCTCTGGCTGGCATGATCGTTGGCGCATGGCTTGATAAAGGAGTGTTTAATCCAAACCGTATTTGCAACGGATTAATCGGCAGTCTCGTTGCGACCACCGCAGCCATCAATACCATGAGTACTATGGAGGCGATAATTGTTGGCGCACTCGGTGGGTCTCTGGCGACGGTTGCGGGTGATGTTTTGCTACACAAATTTAAACTGGATGACCCGGTAGACGTTGTCGCAACTCATGGTATCGCCGGTGCGTTTGGTACTCTTGCAGTAGCTTGGGTGGGACCTGTGTCCGCGCTACCCGCCGGCTCACGGATTGACCAGTTTGCCATACAAGCTGGCGGTGTATTGATCGTCTTCGGATTTGTTTGCACCAGCACCTGGTTAACATTGGTATTAATCGGAAAATTTTTACCAATACGAGTAAGCCCGGAAGATGAAAAACTTGGTCTTAACTACACTGAACATGGCGAATCAATCGGCACTGCCAGACTTCAGCAAGCGCTTGAATCCAAATCAACAGATTCAGTTCGATTCGGTATACCACTGGATATAGCCAGCAATGATGAACATTCAGACCTGGCTGCTTCAATGAACAAGTTGCTTGAAAAGTACGAGCAACACCAAAAAAAGATCAGACTCTCTGAAAAGCGATTTCAACATTTTGCGCAAACAGCAGCAAACTGGCTGTGGGAAACTGATAAAGACCTGGAGCTTACCTACTTTAGTACGAACTCAGACAAAGAGTTCAACAATAAATCCATACTTGGAAAAAAACTACTTAAGGTACTACAAATAGAAGAGGTAGACAACGATCGAGTCCGACAGAGCTTTCATGCAAGAAAAGCCACCGGTGTTTTTGAGGCCCGTATGCAAATAGGCGAAACAAACCATACCGCTATGGTTGAAATACGCGGCGTGCCATTCTATACGCTCACCGGTGTATTTGCAGGGTACAGAGGCTCAATATCCGATATTACCCCGCGCAAGGCTGCAGAAAACCATGCTGTTTTTCTGGCAATGCATGACGACCTGACCGGTCTTCCAAATCGACGTGCTATGAATGATCAGATTCCACGCATGCTGGCGTCCGCTGATCAAAACGGATTGACCACAGTGATTGCCGGAGTCGATCTCGATGGCTTCAAGGCAATAAACGATAACTACGGACACAACGCTGGTGACACACTGCTAAAAACAGTGGCACGCAGACTGGAAAAAATTCAAAGACAGGATGATGTGACATTCAGAACCGGAGGAGACGAATTCGTTATTGTACTGACCGGTCTTGAACCCGAGGTGGCACAGGAACACGCCGAGAATATCTGCAACAGATTTATCGAAGCAATCAGCCAACCACATATGATTGACACCAAAACAGTGAAAATCGGTGCAAGTATCGGAATTGCGTTGCATCCGACACACAGTAGCGATACCAAAAATCTCACCAGACTTGCGGATCTGGCCCTATACGCGGCTAAAGCGCAGGGTAAGTCCCGTGTTGTGACGTTTGACCCCTCGATGGATGCCGAGCTGCAAAGAAAGCATGCTCTTGAGAATGACCTGCGTGTAGCAATCGATGAAAATCAGTTTTACCTTATGTATCAGCCATTGATTCATACACACACAAAAAAACTCAAAGGCTTTGAAGCGCTCATCCGATGGGATCACCCGGAACATGGCAACATTCCACCCACTGATTTTATATTCATTGCCGAGCAACTTCATCTTATAAATGAGATCGGGGAATTCGTTTTGCGCGAGGCATGTTCGTTTGCAGTTAACTGGGAAAATGAATCCGCTGATGCACCTTCTATTGCAGTAAACGTATCATCCTTTCAGCTGAGTAACGAATATTTTGTCAAGCTCGTGAAAACTGTGCTGCGCGAAACCGGCCTTGAGCCGAGCCGCCTCGAACTGGAAATTACCGAAAATGCTCTACTAAGTGACTTTGACGTCGTCTCCGACGTACTACGATCCTTGCGTGATCTTGGCGTTTCAATATCAATTGATGATTTCGGCAGCGGTCAGACATCACTGCGCTATCTGAACGATTTACCTATTTCAAAACTTAAAATTGACCGCTCTTTCGTGCGCCATATGACGGCAGATTCCAAATCTGCTGATATCACAAGATCAATTGTCGATTTAGGGCGTAAGCTGGGTGTCTCTGTACTTGCGGAAGGCGTTGAAGAAAATAATCAACTTGAGCTGTTACGGCAATGGGATTGTGATCAGGTGCAGGGTTATCTATTTTCCAAGCCCGTCTATGCCGATGCGGTTCACAATTTGATTGAACAGGAAAACCCCATAGAGCATAAAAAAGCAGTTGGAGAGTAAAACTGCATTTTAATACACAGGTTTTTCGCATTGACAGGTTTTAACCAGACTCTGCTACAAAAGCTGCCGCAACACCGGCAGCCTCATCATACACATCGACTGTATTTTTACGGCTGCGTTTCAGTATTTTAAAAGAGTGATCTGCTGTTTCAAGCCAGTGTAGTTTTTTACTTGCCACATTCTCCACACAGGAGGTAAGCAGCTCAGCATCCGCCAGTGCATCTCTTGTGCCACTGAGAAACAGCACCGGCTTGTTGATATCACCAAAGTGCCCTGCCCTTTCAGTACTTTTCTTGCCAGCCGGATGTAACGGGAAAGAACATAGTATAAGCCCGTTACAAGATAATAGATTCTCCGCGACTGCATGTGTCACCATACGCCCGCCAAAACTGTGGCCTCCCACAAAAACGGGTTTGTCTGTTTTTGTTTGCAACACTTCAGTGGCACGACAGATACAATCCATACAGACTTGTTTGGAATCTACACGATTACGTCCTTGTTCTTTAAATGGAAAATTAAACCTCAGTGTCGCAATACCTGCTTCACCGAAGGCTTTCGTTAATCTCTCCATGTGAACATGTGTATGATCCGCACCTGCGCCGTGCGCCAGTAGCAATGCTGCAGACGAATTTTTCGGCTCATGTAGTGTTGCTTTTAACTTACCATGGTCAGTATTGATTGAGAGCGCAGTCATTGTTCACGATTAACCTTGAGATAATCCGGTAACGCATACCGTAGCTCTTGATAGTTCTTAAAGCCCAGTACCCGCTCTATTCTATCACGCCAGATTTGGTCGAGTTGTTCCAACACTTTCTGCGACGGTTCCAAAGAATCTGTATCGCCGGCAACCTTACCACTGCTGCCGCCCGGTGGAAGACCCCAAATATGATCCCTTTTGTCTCGAAGCACATGTTCATCGAACTGATGGCTATTCGCGAACATGTAATCGCGTGAAGAATTTAGTTTGGCTGCATCCATCTTTTCTTTACTTATATCGAGTTGCAGAAATTCAGCGACCAACTCAACAGACTGATCCGGTGCCTGCAGCATATCTTCATAACATAATGCCAACGTATCTGCGCTTTCAACTTTAGGCCACCAGTCGACCAAATGGTCCCAATGCATGCCGGATGTTGAACCTTTCATATATAACGACGATGCAAACTCATCAATACTGACGCTGCCAGGCTCAAACCACCAGCCCTCGAAGAAACGATAAAAAGAGGACAATACTTTTAACGGATCACGAAAAACAGTGATATACCGTGCACCTTTTGGCAGATCACTGTAAAGCAGATGGCACTTGAACGCTCTGAATGAGTAAGGCTGGCTTGCGTGTGGGTCTATACCGATATCAACTGCTGATTCTAGCCACGGCACAACGCAGCATATCTCTTCAAAATCTGTATCACCACCGCTGCGCAGTTGATGCACAATCTGCTGCATCCACGTGGTACCACTCTTTGCATAGGTAGATATGTACACATCATTTGCACGGGCTGTATGTGAAGCCAGTGCTGCCGTTGCCTCCGGTGAACGAAAATTAGCCAGCCGCTCGCAGACATCTTCAATACAAACCGGTCGAGCCAGCCTGACGGATTTACTCATCGAAAAAACCTTGTAGTTGCCGGGCGCAACAACTCAAGATTATCAGCGAGAATTGAGAATGTAAATCTCATCTGAAACAATCAATTAAAAAGATCTGATAATCAGCGGCAGGGTGTTAACTGAACCAACACGTGGTGATTTTTGGTGTTAAAATAGGCAAACTATTTAATTCGACAGCCTCTCACATGTTAGCGTGTTCAAGAGTTCGACGGCAGGAGAAACTTTATGGTAGATCATAGTAAACGCAAAACACTCCAGTTAATCTCCAGCGCAGGTGTCAGCGCCATGTACGGCATGACCGCTTTTGCCGGCAACACCGATTCAGGTATTGCATCTGTTGAAGATCTGCAAAAACAAGCTGGCAACAGCAGCGTGCAAGGGTCTTTTAGTATTCAACTTATCACTGGCAGAATGGCACTCGAAGATACCATTATTTTTATCAACGACACCGGTGCTGACATTCGCATCAGCAATTTCCTTCCGGGCATTGTCACTCAGAATGAACAAATGATTGATCTGAACTCGCTTTTGGTCAACGGTGATATTCTGCTAAGACCGGGCTATCCACTCGCCACTACAACCGCCAGATGGAAACCGCTATCACTCGACGCGAATCATAGCTATCTCTGGTGTGACAGTGCTGTTTCCAGATTCCCGGACAGTGATACCGGAGTCATCACGCTTGATGCTGTAGTCAACAATGGAAATGCACTACTTACAGCAAAGCACGAAGAGTTACTCTTTAGTTAACATAAAACATTATAATCCGGTTTTTGTATGACCCCGAACTACCCAATTCAATTATCTATCTAACAACAAAGCAACTTTAAATTTCAATGTCAAACCAGAACAATGACAAGCTCAGTGACGATGCACTTGAAGCACTGAAGATCGCATTCACCTATATGCCAAGAGCAATCGAAGTCAATCGCTTCGACCATGGTGACAACTATGACAAAATACTTGAGCACATTGAGACCGTGAGGGAAATGTTACTCCTCAACGATACAGATCCCGATGAAGTCTACGATGATGTCAATCCGGATCAGGCGCCGAACTCAAGTTATTAGCTCCGTTCTGCGGCTGCTTCATGGCGAGATACATACCCGGTAAAATAAGACATGCGCCAAGTACGTGATACCAATGTGGCGGTTCCGACAGCAGCCACCACGCTATGATTGCGGTATACAACGGACTCACATAAAGAACCAGCCCGGCACGCGCTGCACCGACCTCCTGTTGCAGGAATGAGTAAGCCTGATAAGCACCAAAGCCTGGAAGTACTGCTGCAACAAATACAAGCATTAATGCTTTGTCAACCTCTGCAGGCAATCCAGCATTCACCACCTCTATTAAAGTAAAAGGCAGTAACACAATCAGACCACCTGCGGTGATAATCGCAAGCCTTGAGAAAGTGCTCAACACACTTGGCCACTTGCGTAGAAGTATAGAATATAAAGTCCAGCACAGGACGGCTGTTAAAATCCAAAGGTCGCCATGGGTAAAATTAACAGCGATCAGATTCTGCCAATGTCCTTTGAGGACAATTACCAGCATACCTGCCAGTGACATAACAAGACCGACAAGCTGCATACCACGTAGTTTGTCGTTAAGTACAAAGGCTGATGCAATAGCGATTAATACCGGAGCAAGTGCATATAACAAACCAATGTTAAGTGCCTCTGTAGTATGACCGCCTATATACACAAAGGCACCACAAACCCACATACCAAGCGCACCGAGAACCAGAGTACTGCGCCATTCCGATTTATAGCGTGGCCATTTGTCAATTAACTCCGGCAGTGCGAACGGCAACATTATGCAAAGCGCCAGAAACCACCGTGAAAATGCCAGCAAATGCGGACCGATAATACCCGGGGCTGCACGCGCAACAATATAATTGGCGGACCACATGGCAGGAGTTAAAAACACGAGGAAGTACGCGAGTTTTTTGCGCTGATCGTTTGATAGTGATGGCAAGAAAACACGCTCTGATAGTAAACAGGCCGAGAATACCTGATTCAAACAGCACTGAACAGAATCGTATACTCAAAACCTGTCATATCACTAGCCCGGACTATTCA
>CAZKAQ010000131.1:0-10512 GCA_964550655.1 uncultured Granulosicoccaceae bacterium | reverse complement strand
CTGCATTATTCATGAGGATTCGCGCGCGGTACAACTTATATCCGGGAATGCACTCCGGGCAATCGTCACCTTTCTTTTTTAACGAACTACAAAATAGTGTTCATAACGCGTTAACCGCGCTTACGCGGAAACAGTGCACTGCGTTTTCCAACGGTGGCTAGCAAAATAGTGTGCTTTGTGCCTTTATTGCCGTGGGCGTACACTGTTTTTTCAGTTACGTGCAAGCCTGCGTTGCCAAGCATGTTTGCAAACGCATAATCCGGACTGGCCGACCAGTACGCAAGTACACCACCTGGACTCAGGCTGTTACGCGCACTGCGAATACCTTCTTTCGAGTAGATCCAGTCATTGCCTGTTGAACTCAATGCTTCCGGGCCGTTATCAACATCGAGGGCAACAACATCAAAGCGTTGACCACCTTTGCGCAGCAAGTCACTGACATCTCCATTGAAAACAGTGACCCGGCTATCGCTAAGTGGATTATTGGCATAGTCTCCGAGCGGCCCTCTGTTCCAGTCAATCACCTCATCCACCAACTCCGCCACTGTGATACGCGATTTCGGCCCGGTGGCAGCCAGTGCAGCCGCTAACGTAAATCCCATACCCAGGCCACCTATCAGTACATTTGCACATTCAGTGGACTTGAGCATCTCGCATGGCAACCTGCCAAGTGCATCCTCGGAGGCATGCTTGCGAGTCGACATTAACTCACCAACGCCTGAAAGCACGATACTGCAGTCATCTTTACCTTGAAACAGCCGCAACAATCGATCACTTCCAGGTATTGTTGCCTCTGCAAGCAGAGTGGAACGTTGCATTTAGAAACTACCCATTAAAGGCCAGGCTTTTGTGTGTTGAAATAACTGACACCGGATACGTAACGGATGCGCCAACCAGGCCGGAAGCTTGAACCGGGCTTAAGAAGATGTCAGTAACGCTTCGGCCTTTTCTATGTAGACCACCAGCGTGCAACCATTCTCGGTGTAGGAATTGTGTTCTGTACCCTCTTTCATCCAGACAAGATCACCCGCTACATATTGAGTACCATCGTTGTCTGTCAGATCACCATCGAGCATAAACCATTCTTCATCGCCGGTGTGACGATGCGAATCTGTTGTCGCACCCGGTGCCATGCGAAAAAGATGAAAACCAACGCCGTCCGGATTACTTGTTTTTAACTGCACCAGACTCTGACCCGAGTCACTTCCATCTACAGACTCCCAGGCCTTAAATTTTGCATCTTTTATATTGACTATTTTTCTGTGGCCTTCAGCGACGGGCTGCATAAGATTTCTCCGATCAGTTGGTTCTGACTATACGTTATAAGTGCTCTCAACTTCCTGCACTAATTTTTTGAACGATTCTTCATAACGTTTGTTGAATTCATCCCAGGTGCACAGATTTCTTGGATCACTGAGCCGATCGGTAAACAACACACCGTTCAAATGGTCAGCCTCATGCTGAAACGTTCCCGCAGAAATGCCTCTAACTTCAAACTCTACCGGTTCAGCATCGCGGTTGTAGCCGGATACTTTTACTACCGGGCAACGGTGTACAACACCGCGAAGATTGGGAATAGACAAACAGCCCTCAAAGTTTTCAAAGCGATCTTCTGTGAGAAAGGTAATCTCCGGGTTGATCATCACAGTGAGGGGGTATTCGGGTTTATAGGGGTAGCGCGGGTTGTTCATGACCTCTACCACAAAGATCCGCCAGGTATTGTCCACCTGGTTTGCAGCGATACCGGCGCCATTTGCAGCTCGCTTTGTTTCTATAAGAGAGTCGATAAACTCCTGGACCGCAGCCGATTTTATTTGATCAACCGGCACCTCCTCGGCTATCTCACGCAAAGTCGGGTGACCGATATCAATTATATCAAGAGTTGCCATTGTCTTTTACTCGTAGAGGTATTTTTCATCAAAGGAATCGGAAAGGTACTCAACCATCTCCCATTCAAAACCTGCCTGATCATAAAAGTATATCCGCTTACGGTAAGTATCTGCCAACATTGGTCCATTGGGTTTATAGCCTTGTGCTAACAGCTTCTTTTGAGCTAATTCAGCATCTTTAATGATTATACCGATATGATTGATACCGCAATTTTTGTAAGTTTGCAGTGGCGCACCGGGTTCAATCCCCGGATACGGTTCCTGCAAAGCAATATACGAATCTGTGTTACCCACATGAACCCAGCGATAACCGGCTTCAGATATTTCGTCTCTGCGAACCTGAAAATCCGGTGCGACTATCCTGATGAACGCAAGCGATGCATCGATATCGGGCACAGTGATGTTAAAGTGTTCCAGACGAGTAGCCACAACAGTTTATACCCACAGTTAATCAAGCACATGTCACACGGTTTACGATACCGCACTCCGGATCATTGACAGTGCTGTCCGGAACAATCCCCGGTATTGATGCTTTTATGATTCAATTCTAACCCGATTTCTTTCTTCTGCGTTGTAGAATGACCCTGATTCTCAATCACCTAATCTAAAACCTGCGGGATCCTCCCATGACGCTCGAACTGTTTCGTGAAGACAGCTACCTTAAACATTGTGATGCTGTGATCACAGCGCTCAGTGATAGCGGATTCAGCTGCGATCAGACCGTATTCTACGCCACCGGTGGTGGCCAGCCAGGCGACACCGGCAGTGTGACAACCGAAGCGGGCGACGTATTCAGAATCAATGACACCTATAAAGATCGCGAATCAGAGGCCCATATTCACTGCCTGGCAGAGGAAGACAGAGGTCGGCTCGCGATCGGTGACAAGGTCACATTGACACTGGACTGGGACCGACGCTACAGAATAATGCGTATGCACAGTTGCCTGCATATGTTGTGTGCCACAATCCCCGCGCCGGTTACCGGTGGCTCAATACAGGACGGCCGCGGCAGACTGGATTTTGATCTGCCGGAAACCGTCGATAAACAAGCCACCACCGATAAACTCAACGAGCTGATCAACGGAGATCATCAAATGAGCACTCGGTGGATCACAGATGCGGAGCTTGATGCGAACCCCGATCTGGTACGCACACTCTCGGCACCTCCGCCACGTGGCACAGGCAAGGTCAGACTGGTAGAGTTTAAAAACACAGACTTGCAACCCTGCGGTGGCACACATGTCGCGTCC
The DNA here is from genome assembly GCA_964550655.1 of uncultured Granulosicoccaceae bacterium. Lineage (GTDB taxonomy): Bacteria > Pseudomonadota > Gammaproteobacteria > Granulosicoccales > Granulosicoccaceae. Next base: position 7,373 of record CAZKAQ010000131.1, on the reverse strand, counting down.
ACCGCAGAGATCGGTGCGGTTCGAATACAAAAGGTCGAGAAGAAAGGTAAGATGAACCGCCGTATAATTGTCGTTTTCGAAGAATAATTACCCCCTATGACGCTCAGCCTTTACGATACCTATGCTCGCGAACAACGCGAATTTGTGCCCATCAAAGACGACGGCAGTGTTGGTCTCTACTGCTGTGGCCCAACGGTGTACAACTATGCGCACATCGGCAACCTTCGCACCTACATCTTTGAAGATATATTGCGCAGGGTTTTAGAACTGAACAATTACCGGGTTGATCATGTTGTCAACATCACCGATGTCGGACACCTGGTGTCTGATGCTGACGATGGTGAAGACAAAATGGAGAAAGGTGCAGCCCGTACCGGTAAAACTGCCTGGGAAATCGCAGACATCTACACCGAGGCATTCTTTGAAGACCTGCAACACCTGAATATCAAAAATCCGACAATCGTCTGCAAGGCAACAGACCATATTGCTGAACAGATCGCGGCTATTCAACAAATAGAAGCGAAAGATATGACCTATATAACCAGCGATGGCGTCTACTTTGATACCAGCCGTGATCCCGAATACGGCTACCTGGCACGGCTTAATATCGAAGGTCTGCAGGAAGGCGCCAGAGTCGAAAAAGGCGAAAAACGCAATCCCACAGATTTTGCACTCTGGAAATTCAGTTCCGCTGACGAAAAACGGCAGATGGAATGGGAAAGTCCATGGGGCAAAGGCTTCCCGGGATGGCACATTGAATGTTCAGCCATGGCCACCAAGTACCTCGGACCATTGTTCGACATTCACTGTGGCGGCAAAGATCACATTCCAATCCATCACAGCAACGAGATAGCTCAGTCAATGGCATGTTACGGCACGCGATTGTCCAACTACTGGATGCATGGCTACTTCCTGCAAACTGACAAAGCCAAGATGTCAAAATCCAGTGGTGATTTTCTACGCATGCAAACACTGATAGATGAAGGTAAAGACCCGATTGCCTATCGTTTCCTGTGCCTGCTTGCGCACTACAGAAGCGATATAAATTTCAGCTGGGATACCCTCGAGTCCGCCAGCACCGCACTTAACAGAATGCGGGAAGCCTACTTTCAACTGCCCGACGGAGGTCACGTCGATAACAGGTATAACACCCGGTTCACCACTTTTGTTAACGATGATCTGAACACCTCCCAGGGCATCGCACTCATCTGGGAACTATTAAAATCCGCTGATGTAAGTGATGCAGACAAGAAAGCGACTCTATCGCATTTCGACAACGTACTCGGCTTGCAGCTCGCCACATGGGCTCCGGCTGAAAAGGCAGAAGTTCCGGCGGAAATCATGCAGCTCGTCGACGCACGGCAGCAGGCACGTGCCGATAAAGACTGGGCCGCAGCTGACAAAGCCCGTGATGATCTGGCAGCACTCGGTTATGAAGTGGTTGATACTCCTGGCGGACCTGAAGTAAAAACGCTTTAAGAGTCAGCGCGGAATTTTAGATTGGTGCGCCATGGATGGCGCACACTCCTAATGATGCATTGGCGAATGCGCCTCAGGATTATACCGCCTGCCTTTAATATAAACTCAGGCCAGACCCTTAAAAGCGCCTACCCCGGGGGCCAGCCTGCAATATTGTTTACCGAGACCCTTACGACCTAACTCGTGTGTTCCAAGTAACACCCATTGAACGTAGGTGTTACTGTTCGGACCGGGCCAGTAGCGATACTTGCTACACCATGGATAAGTTTCCGGTGAACTGCTGATTCTATCTATAAGATAGTCTGCAGTTTCATCGGACCAGGTTTGCAGTTTGAGTGCCGGACCGTTCCTGACGCCCTGCTCCGGTGGCATCAGATCCCGGTGCAGGTGATCCCAGCTTTCACCGATATCGTTAGTGATAACGTTAGGGAATTGCCAGACCTCCCAGCGGGATTGATGATCGTTATCATCAATAACAAACCAGTGGTGCTCGGCAATGATACCGAGGTGCGGTATCGGTGTAGTCCAGAGGCTAACGTTTTTTTTATTCAACTGTATAAAGCTCCAGGCATTTGGTAATCAGTGTCACCTGCCATACTGCTTACATTGAAGCGCGTGAGGTGTTTAACAGGCATGTACCGTATAACCAAGTTGGTCATAATACGGATTCAGACATTGACAGGCACCGAACAATGCAGGCTCCTCACCTGTCACAAGCCACACAGGCATGTCTTTTACCAGATCACTGAATCTTCCTTTATAGTGCAGCCAGTACAGAAAATCTGAATCTATAAAATGCTGCTGCAGTTGCGGTACGATACCACCGGCAATATAAATACCACCCAGTGAACCCAGTGTTAGCGCAAGATCCCCTGCCACCACACCAAGGTATTTATAAAACAGACGCAATACCTCAGAGCAGATTTCACAACTGCTATCCATTCCGGCTGCCGTAATTTCACTTGCTTTGACGAACTGCGGCTCTGTTCCTTCAAGCTCACAAATGGCATTATAGACGCGTACAATACCCGGGCCTGACAAGTAGCGTTCCGCCGATACATGTCCGATATCGTCAGCAATAATATTGTGAATGGCAAGCTCACGACTGCTTTGCGCTGCCATACTGACATGACCACCCTGCCCTTGTAGCGGTATCCAGTGAGTACCGGCGTTTATTAAACCGGATACACCCAAACCGGTACCGGCGCCCAGTACAGCCCTGGGCGCATCGGGACTAACTGTTCCTTTGTGCAGCAGTTGCACATGCTGCTCCGGCAGGCTGACAACCCCCAACGCTACTGCAGTAAAATCATTGATGACCTTAGCCTGTTGTAAGCCGAAACGGGCCACCAGATCAGAGACTCTGAAAGACACGTTGTTGTTGGTCAGTTCAACCAGATCTTCATAGGTGGTACTGGCAACCGACAGTGCTATCCTGCTCACGGCTTTCGGCTCATGGTCAAGCATCGAAAAACAGGCAGCAATGGTATCTGCAAGATCAGCGTTATCTGTAACCGGTAAAGTACGTAAGCTTGTTTCGATATACTGACCACCGGAGAACAACGCAAAGCGCGCATTGGTGCCACCAATGTCACCGGTTAATATTAATTCCTGAGGTGATGTCTGCAAGAGACTAATGCTTCAGCTGAGTGTAGAAGTTTGCCCGCATCGGCTGCGTCAGCGTGTAGGTGCCGTAGCTATTTTCACAGGCTTTAAAACGTGCTTCTACTTCAGTCTGCCGTATTTCACCAGCGTAGTTATTATATGGCAGTTCTTCAAAGCGCCGGGCATAGCTATCAAAGGTTTTATAGGTAGTATCAGTATCGTAGTAGACCTCACGCATTGAGCCGAACAAGGGGTTGGCATACCGCACCATGGCGTTGTATGCCACCAGTCTTACTTCAGTCTCGTCGTGAAACAGTTCCATCACATGCTGATAAGTACCATTGGCGATTGGCTCAACAATACAGAGAAAGCCGGACATTTTTAATACCCTGGCTATTTCATTGAATATATTTTCGTAATCGAGGGCGTACATATGATGCAGGGAATTTTTTAATACCACACCATCAACAGAATTCGGCTCTACCGGAATCTTTGCAGCGCCGGCTTGCGCAAACATGACATTCGCCACCACTGGTGCACGGGCGTTTTTTTCCGCTTGCAGCGGATGCGGTTCAATACCGAAAACGCGTGCGCCCCGACCGGCCAGGTGCCGGCAAAGTTCGCCATCACCACAACCGGCATCAACAATAAATTTTCCGTCTACGTCCAGCAACGAGTCTATAACCTCGATATCTGTCTGTGTGCCCCAGTCTTCAGCCATAAAGTTCTCCATGACGCGACGTTAAATCAAAACATTATAACGCTTTACACACCACTCAGGAACGCCAAATGTCTTACCAGTCGATTCATGACTGACTTGCTGACCGCACGTTAAGTCCTTACGATAGTGCCCTTGGCAATGGCAGAGACATAGTGGGAAAGACGCGATGGCAGCAATAGAACTGCACGACCTGGCTCAACAGCTGGCAACGGCGCGCGACTCAAAGCAACTGATTGATCCGACACCTTTTGATGCCATTGCATCCCTGGAAGATGCTTATCAGGTTCAATCTCTGGCGGCAGCGGCGTATCCATCAAAGCAGATCGGTTATAAAGTCGGTGCAACCAATGCGGGTGTTCAAAAGCTGTTCGACTGTAACACACCTTTTTACGGGCCGATGTTTGAGCGGGAAGTCAGGCAACCCGCAGTTGAACTCAAACTACACGATGGCGTGATCGGAGGTGAAGCTGAATTTGCATTTGTCTGCGGTAGTGACTTCCCGACAGATAAGATACTCAGCACAGAAGAACTACCCACGCTGATTGAAAGTTGTCACATTGCGGTAGAAATAGTCGGCCGCCGCACGCTCGGTAGTGGTCTGCCGGGTCTGCATAGTGCTGTGGCAGATTTCGGTGTTCATGTTGCATTCATACCGGGCCCGGCAATCGACAACCGGGACCCACTGGACCTTGCATCGGTTGAGGTTAAAGCAATGACCAATGGAGAAGAAACCAACAGTGGTATCGGTGGTGCCGTATTGGGTAATCCGCTTAATTCTCTGCTCTGGTTGCACAATGAACTAATTAACTCCGGCAAAGCTCTGAAAGCCGGTGACTGGGTCTCGACCGGTACATGTCTTGGAGTGATCGCGCCGGTTGCAGGTGTTGTTAACATAGAGTTCAATGGATGCGGCAGCATTGGCTACCAGTTCAGCTGACTCTGGCTGCAAACCACACACATCCACTAACAAGCAACAACGGCTGTTCTGTCGGTAAGCTAATCATCGGATATTATTATGTCAAAGCTATTAAGCCCGCTCACTATCAGAGGTGTGACACTGCCCAACCGGATCGTCGTGTCACCACTGTGTATGTATTCGGCGGTTGACGGTCTCGCCCAGCCATGGCACTTCGCACACCTGAGTACTTTTGCAAGAGGCAAAGCAGGATTAGTATTCGCAGAGGCTACTGCGGTTGAAGCAACAGGCCGTATCACTCCACAGTGTCTTGGCATCTGGTCAGATGAACACGCGGCCGCTCTGAAACCGATCACGCAGTTCATTTCTGACATGGGTTGTGTTGCCGGTATTCAACTCGCACACGCCGGTCGCAAGGCTTCAACTGCTTCGCCTTTTGCAGGTGGTGGAAAACCACTCGACTCAGATGATCCACAGGCATGGCAGGTAGTCGGTCCCAGTGCCGTACCGGTGGCAGAAAATTTCCAGACACCTCGCGAGTTAACAAAAGAAGACCTCACCAGGCTGACTCAAACATTTGTCGATGCTGCCAAACGCTCACTCGAAGCAGGCTTTGAGGTAATAGAACTGCATGGAGCTCACGGCTATCTGCTGCATTCATTTCTTTCACCATTGGCCAACTTCAGAACAGATGAGTTCGGTGGCAGCCTTGAAAACCGTATGCGCTATCCGCTGGCAGTTACTCAGGCAGTACGGCAGGCGGTTGGCGAATCGGTACCACTGTTCTTTAGAATCTCGGCTATAGACGGACCTGCTGATGGCTGGTCAATGGACGATTCAATCGCGCTTGCCAACGAGCTGGCCCGTTGTGGTGTTGATATAGTCGATTGTTCCTCCGGTGGCATAGGCGGCGCACCACGGTTTCGTATTGATGACTCTGGCAAACCACTGACAAAGTCATCAGCACGAACTCCGGGGTTTCAGGTTCCGTTTGCAGAGCGCATTCAAAACGAAACGCCACTGAAATCCATGGCAGTCGGTGTCATCATTGAACCACAGCAGGCTGAAGATATTATCGCCTCAGGTCAGGCAGAGCTTGTCGCTCTTGGACGCGAAATCATGCACGATCCGTTCTGGCCGTTGCGAGCCGGGCTGGAGCTAGGTGATGATCCGGACTACGACATGTGGCCGCCACAGTACAAGTGGGCTGTCGACAGACGTGCACAAATTGCACGTCAGAATAAGTAGCTGCTAATAAACTTCCGGCAGTAAAATAGCCTGCATTGTGCGCCGCTGTTAATGGTGACAAACAAGTTGTTTTACAGTCCGGTAGCAATCAACCGGCGGGATAATATTCGATCCCTGGTTTGCAGCCGCGTGTTACGCAGGAGTGGATGCAGGCATGTGTGCCTGTTTAGACCGAAAGACATATTGTTGCATGTCTTCACGCATATGCTGAATAGTCTGTTCACTCAGCGGATTTCGATTGCCATCACGCAGCTGGCCATCGAGTTCTTCAGCAAGCTCTTTGGCCTCGCGGATCAGAAAATCAAACGCAACATCAGAATCGAGTTCAATGGGCAAACGCATAAACAGCGTTATCCCGGGAGTTTCAAACGAGCGCAGTTGTGATTCATCAAAAGTACCTGGCTTAACCATATTGGCAATCGAGAAAACTTTACTGCCATCCAGCGAGCAATGGTAGAGCGACATAAGACCATACGTGTAACCATGTTTGTCGAACAATGCTTTTAGATCACTGCCATAAAATCTACGTCCGTTTGAAGCCACCACATTGACCGATACCAGTTTTTCGTCGAAGTCTTCGATTCGCACTGGCTCATGATGCGTTTCGAACTCTTCTGCAAAACGTTGTTCATCATAGCTGCTCACATGGTCTTCTTCCTTAGCAATAGTACTGTCCATTACATTGGCGTCTTTCACCGCGCTGGCAAAGCTTGTTATTCTGTCAGCACCACGGTTTTCCGAACCCTCTTCGAGTGCGAGATCTATTTCTTCAAAGTCATCGGTGATCTCTGCGTTTGCGTTGATAGCGCCAACGCCACCTGAATCAATGTCTGCCAGTACCTGATCAAGCTGCTCATCAGTCAGGTTGCCGTCAAAGTCCGGATCCATAACACCCAACTGTTGCTCGGATTCATTAGCGACAGGTTCAGTGACAAAGTTATCGTCCAGAGGATCCTCTGCCGGCATAGATAATTCATCAATGGAGGGATCGAAGATTGCCGGCTTTTCTCGACGAGAGATTTTTCTACGCTTATTTTTGTTATTCATCCGGTAAGCAGTAACGAGCAGTGCTACACCAGTTAGGATCAGAATCCAGCGAAGAAATTCCATAAGTCTCAAACCTTTCTAGACGCGACGACACACATCTATAGTTTACAAAACTAACATTTGATCGTCGATCAAACAGTTATGAATTAAGGTTACAAAGGGGCTAGTGTTGGCCACATCAGGCCGCAGAACACAATAACGCTACGGCTTTCGGGCGTTCGGTAACTATCGGGCAAAAACTTCTGGTGGACTTATCCAGTAGTTAATTAACCTGCATTATTCATGAGGCGACCTGCGAATTTGGCTTTTATGTTTTTATTTATAGTGTTTGCAGAGAATTTTTGTTTAAACCTAAAA
>CAZKAQ010000130.1:0-10518 GCA_964550655.1 uncultured Granulosicoccaceae bacterium | reverse complement strand
CTAGTGCCGGAGTAAAAGATCAGGCTGCCTTAATTTATAAATAGTGGAAAGCTGATTTGAATCGTCGCTACGTTCACAGCTACGATATACAGAAGCGCCTGATCGTTTTCACTGACGTCCAGACAGACACTGAAAAGGGCACAGGATAGGTGATCAGCATTTGCGCCAGGTTACCCGGATCAAAAGTACCATCAAGCAACGCCGGGCCATGATTTATCGCGCCGATCAATGTTCCAACCGCCAGCGCGATTACCAGGGCATTGATAATGACATCTTTGGTACAGGCAATTTGTAAAAAAGTAGATTCGGAAGATATCGGCATTTGAATGTTTTTTTCCGTTAGCCGTGGGCCTTCATCAATCAATTACTTAGTGATCGATTGCAACGGTAGCTACTATACCGGCTGCACTGATAACCGCTGCACCGTAGTGCGTCGCGGTGTGATATTTCGTGTGGGCTTTTTTTGTTTTCATGCATATCACACATAGTTTCAAGTCTCTCAGATGGTGAACGTGAGAGTTAAACTATAGGTACTTGGATGTATCAATACGTCCGGAAATGGTTCTTATAAAGAGCGTTACGTATCATTTAGTCCGTTTTTGGCGTATCTTCCCTTTGTGGACTTCGAACATATTTTTGATCAGCTTGAAATTGCGACCGAACCGTTTGCTGTTTGTGAGCTTCGTGGTAACTGCGATTTAAATATGGGCCACGATGTCAATGTGTCGTTGCACTATATCCTTACTGGCGAAGGGGCATTGATGTTTCCGGGTGGATCTACAATTGAGGTTGCTCCCGGCAGTCTTGTGCTCATTCCAGCATTTCAGAGTCATACACTTCGAAGCTATGGGATCTCAAGCGATTCGGTGTTGAAGTGTGATCCTGCTGACCTCAAGCTGGATCATCTGCTGAAAACTGATCGGCATGGCGATAGCAACCAACAGGTCACGGCACTTTGCTCTCACATACAAGTGGGCTTGCGTGGTGCTGTTGATTTGATCGATTTGATACGTGTCCCCATAGTTGAGCAAATAGGAACGCAGAGCCCACTTCATTCAACGTTGCGTCTGTTCCTTAAGGAGCTCAGCAATCCTGCTTTGGGTAGTCGCGCCATGATTCGCGCTCTTTTAACGCAGTGCGTTATTGAAATGTTACGCAATCGATTAATTCACGATGATGGTGGGCTACGCTGGATGGCTGTGTTGCGAGACCCGTCAGTTTGGAGGGCATTATGCACCATGCTCGAAAAACCCGGAGAACCCCATACGGTGGAAAGCCTGGCTCACGAAGTTGGAATGAGCCGTTCGACATTTGCTGAAAGATTTACGGCCGCTTACGGCAGTGGACCCATTGAATTGCTGCGTGACTTACGCATGCGACGCGCATCAAAACTACTGAGTGAAAGTGATCTGCCGGTAAAACGTATTGCTCAATTGGTTGGTTTCAATAGCAGAACAGCCTTCAGTCGTGTTTTCGAACAACGCATTGGACAAAGTCCGACGGCATATCGTCAAGATCCATAAAATACGCAATGCTGCTGGTATTGCTAATTTATCAGTTGGATATATTTTGGTAGATGTTAAAACGCTAAAAATACTGCTTTATTCACACGCAGTGGTAGGGCTTTGTACCAGCACCCAGCGGATAATGTCGCGATGATCGTCCAGCTTGAGTACTTGTTCTTTAGTCAGTGTGATAATTAAAAACGGGCTTTGTGTTTCCAGTTGTTTTTTAATTTCGTCCGCGGTTTCAGGTGTACCGATACCCCATGGCCTTCTATTAACAAGTTCTTTGATTTGTCCCGTGCTGTCCAGTCCATCTTTGAATGCGATGGAAGCAATCACAATATCGTTTGCGCTCAATTTTTTCAGGCATTCATTGCTGCTGAGATCAAGATGTGATGAGGATGCAGCGTTATTGCCGGTTGCCTCAGTGTTGGCTTGAGTGGTTGATTGGGCAACCGCAACGCTTGTTGCTGTGTTTAGAAATAAAACTGTTGCAGGCAGTATGAAAGCCGCAAAGGCCAACAGACTTCGGGACATGCGAAAAGAAAGATGTACAGAGTTTTTCATCAGTAAAAATATCCGCTATTGATAGCGGATATTTTATCGAACAATCTGCTTTAAATCAGCAGAGCGGTTATTGTCCGATGGTAAAGTTAATTGAAGCTGATTCGATAATCACTTCGCCTTCAGAATTTTCTATGCGGCTGGACACTGAGTGTTTACCTTTTGGCAAATTCTGTATTGACAAATTAACGTCACGTCCTTTGCTTACTTGTCTGCCATCAACTTCAATGACCAGGCTATCGGATTTTCCCAGTGATGGTGTCGGCAACATAATTACCTGCACTGCTCCTGTTTCCGAATCAACCACCTTCCCTTCACGAGGGGTGAGTATCTGCAGGCTTTTGTAATCGGGAGATTCTGCTTTTCCCTCACCTTCAGCGCCACCATCCGGCTCTTCATCGCCTGAAGCACGACTTGAAGACCTGTGGTTGCGGGTTTCTATTCTTTCTGATCCAAGAGCCGGTTGGTCACTGTATGACACATTGCCGTTCTCGTCGACATGCTTGAATATGTCTGCGCTTGCCGGGCTGATAGCCAGAGCAGCAGTAAATATGCCGGCGGAAATTATTGTGGTTCTGACAAACGTCATTACGCTTTGTCTCCTGCAAAGTGAGAGCATTGGTAGTTCGACTAATCAATATTCAGGCCGCGGGTGTTGTGCTGCTGCTTTATATGCCCGGTAATGAGAACTGGTGCTCAGGGATTAGCGCGGATGCAGGTTAAGCGGATCACGCGATTTGAGCGTACTGATGTGAGGTATTGTTGAGCCGGGTGGCAAAGCGCCTTTCAGTAAGTTACCAGTCGCGCTGTAAAAGTCGTATGACTTCTGCAGCTGTTTGAATGCGTTCGTCGGCCTTTTTATTGAGGCATTGCATCACGGTATCTTCCAGTAGCTTTGGTACCGGGGTTATTTCGGATGGTTTCGGTGGTTCATCCTGTAGCGTGGAATTTATGACGTCTTCCATATGTTCACCCTGAGCAGGCGTACGGCCGGTTAGTGCTTCGTACAGAACGATACCAAGGCTGTAAATGTCGGTGCGTGAGTCTATATTCGGATCACGTTCCAGTTGCTCGGGAGACATATAAAACAAGGTTCCCTGAAGTTTTTGATGGCCGGTCATGGCTGGATCTTCAGCTTCGCGCTGTGGTACTTCGTTTTCAATATCGGACTGATGACCTTCCTGGTCCCATACTTTGGCAAGCCCCCAGTCGAGTAAAAGAACCTCACCATAGGGGCCTACAAGGATGTTTTCAGGTTTGATATCGCGGTGGATGACGCCATGACTGTGTGCACATTCAAGTGCGCGGCCGACCTGTACAATGATATCGACCAACTGGTATAGGTCGTAGCGTTCACGATAATCAAAAATTTCACGCAAGGTATAACCATGTACCAGTTTCATGGTGAAGTAATAGTGCCCCTTGTTGGTGCGACCGAGTTCGTAGGTCGGTACCGTATTGGGATGTTGCAACATGGCAGATACGCGCGCTTCTCGAAGCAGGCGCTTTTGTTCGATTACATCGTCGGCGAATTCCGGCAACAGTGATTTGTAACAGATGACTCTGTTCAGGTGCATATCCTTGCACGATTGAATCAGAGATTTTCCACCTTTGGCGATTGTCTTGAAAAACGCATAGCGGAAGTTCTGGTCGAGTTTTGTCGCCAGATCTTTATCTGTCTGTTCGATAAATAACGTTGGAACATCGGGCAGCTTTAGCTTCGGATATTCGCTCATGTCGATTTACCGTATCTGACTGGATTCAGGCTGATGCTTTTGCTGAATGCTGAGTGTAAATCAAGGGGCATTGTCGGAACCTGATGCCATGTATAGCAAGGCAGTTTGTTCCAGTGTAACTGACGCTATTGAGAGTAACGAGCGCTTTTTAATGTAAGGTTGTAACACCGGACGGTGTAACGGCAGCCGGATCCGGTGACAATCCCCGGCGATGCCGGGGATTGTACTTAGCGCAAATAACTAACTTAAAGCTTCGCTGGTTGTTTTTATAACAGCAGCGGCAACTTTGTAAGGATCGGCGTTGGAGGCCGGGCGGCGATCTTCCAGTCGACCTTTCCAGCCATCTTCAATGGTGCCGACCGGAATTCGAATCGATGCACCGCGGTCTGAGACACCATAGCTGAATTGATCAATCGACTGTGTTTCGTGCTGACCGGTCAAGCGTTGATCATTGTCTGCGCCGTAGACACTGATGTGACGTTGAATGTTTTTACCGAATTCTTCGCAGATTTTGGTGAACACGTCTTCGTTGCCCTGATCGCGCATGGCGCTGTTGGAAAAGTTGGCATGCATGCCTGAGCCGTTCCAGTCGGTGTCGCCCAGTGGCTTGGGGTGCCAGTCTACAGAAACGCCGTACTTTTCAGCGGTGCGTTCAATCAGGTAGCGCGCCAGCCAGATTTCATCACCTGCGCGCTTGGCGCCTTTGGCAAAAATCTGGAATTCCCATTGTCCTGCGGCAACTTCAGCGTTGATGCCTTCGACGTTCAGGCCTGCATCGAGACACATATCGAGGTGTTCTTCGATGATCTGACGGCCAAATGCATTTTTACCACCGACGGAACAGTAGTACGGTCCCTGCGGGGCAGGAAAACCTTTTTCAGGAAAGCCAAGCGGCAGGTCGGTATCTGTGTCGATCAAAAAATATTCCTGTTCAAAGCCGAACCAGAAATCATCGTCATCTTCTTCAATAGTGGCCCGACCGTTTGATACGTGAGGCGTACCATCGGCATTCAGGACTTCGGTCATGACCAGGAAGCTGTTGGTTCTGTCCGGGTCCGGAATGACTGCAACCGGCTTGAGCAGGCAGTCGGAGTCATTGCCTTCCGCCTGTTCTGTTGAGCTGCCGTCGAAGGACCACATGGGGCATTCTTCAAGTTTGCCGCCGAAATCGCTGCGAACCATTGTTTTGCTGCGCAGGCTTTGCGTTGGTTTGTAGCCGTCGAGCCAGATGTATTCCAGTTTGCTTTTCATGATCGGAACTCTCCAATAATCATTGTCTTACAATTGTTTCGCCACCGCAGAGTCTGCACTTTGGGGGTGCGGATAGCGGGTAATTTGGTCGTGTATTGGGTCAACATTCCTGTTGCAGCGAAAGTTGAGCGAAAAAAACCAGTTGCGCTGGTCTCTGGTCGGGTGTCTCAAGCTGCCCATATTAACACGAGGCCCTACGTTACTGTTTCGCTACTGATTTGTGGTGCGCTATTTTTGCATCGGAGCAATGCGTTTTTTGCATCGCCAGTAGCTTCGGGTGCAGTTGGTGGATTGTGTGGCCGGAATTTACTGCGGATGCAAAGCTTTTTTTTATTTGAGGTCTGCTGCAAACGAGATTTCCGGTGACCCTGGTTTTTAACAGCGAGTTTGAGATTGGTGCATTGCGAGTGAAGCGAATGTCCCGATCAGATTGTCAGTCAGGAGGATAATTCGCATCGGGCAATGGCGGAATGTTACATTGAAGGCAAGTCTGCTAACGATAGCAGTGTAATGGCAAGGCGGTCGCGTTAAAATTCCGGCTTTGATTCCTGCCCGTCTCCGGAGCCTTGTCCTTGCAATATGAATTGAACACTTTTCAGGGTTTAATCGCGGTCCTCCAGCACTATTGGAGCACGCAGGGATGTACCGTGCAGCAGCCATACGATATGGAAGTCGGCGCGGGTACTTTTCACAGCTCAACCTTCCTGCATGCGATTGGCCCGGAGCCATGGAATTCGTGCCATGTACAGGGCTCGCGTCGTCCGACCGACGGGCGTTATGGTGAGAACCCCAATCGACTCCAGCACTACTATCAGTTTCAGGTAGTGATGAAACCATCGCCGGAAGATTTTCAGGAGCTCTATCTTGGTTCACTGAAAGCGATTGGCTTTGATCCGCTGGTACACGATATTCGTTTTGTGGAAGACAACTGGGAGTCACCGACACTTGGCGCGTGGGGGCTGGGTTGGGAGGTCTGGCTAAACGGAATGGAAGTCACGCAGTTCACTTACTTTCAACAGGTAGGTGGTCTTGAGTGCAGACCGGTGATGGGTGAAATTGCCTATGGGCTTGAGCGTCTGGCGATGTACATACAGGGCGTGGATAGTGTCTATGACCTGCTATGGTCTGAAGGACCCATGGGGCCTGTTACCTACGGCGATGTATTTTTACAGAATGAAATCGAACAGTCGGCCTATAACTTTGAACACGCCAATGTAGATGCGTTGTTTCAGACGTTTGAAGCTTCCGAAAAGGAAGCGCAGGAGTTATCGGAATCGGGTCTGCCACTACCGGCTTATGAAAAAGTCCTGCGCGCCTCACACACTTTTAACTTGCTTGATGCGCGCCGTGCAATTTCTGTCACTGAACGGCAGCGTTATATATTGCGTATTCGTACTCAGGCAAGAATGGTTGCAGAAGCCTATCTGGCTGCCCGTGAAAAACTGGAATTTCCATTGTTAAAGAAACAGCCCGCTGAAAAAATGGTGCAAAATGGCTGAGCAGACTGACATGGAAACCAACAGCTTTCTGGTAGAGCTCGGTACTGAAGAGCTGCCACCCAAATCATTGATGAAGCTTGCCACCGCGTTTGGCGAGGGTATTGTCAACAGCTTAAAAGATGCGGACCTTGCAATCGGTGATCACACTGTTTTTGCCGCTCCAAGGCGACTTGCAGTGAAGATAGAATCGGTACCTGCCAGACAGCAGGATCAAAAAATTCAACGCCGCGGACCGGCAGTTGCTGCTGCCTATAAAGATGGTCAGCCGACGCAGGCAGCGCTTGGTTTTGCGAAGTCCTGTGGTGTTGAACTTGCCGACCTTGAAGAGATAACCACTGACAAAGGCGCCTGGTTATCGGTGAATATCGAACAAAAAGGTGCTGCGGTTGTGGATTTATTGCCGGACATCGTTGCTAAATCACTGACGACGTTGCCGGTCCCAAAACGTATGCGTTGGGGCGACAGTGATATCGAATTTGTACGCCCTGTGCATTGGCTTGTAATGTTGTATGGCAATGACGTGGTCAATGCTGATTTACTGGGTCTGCGTGCGGGTCGCACAACCCGGGGTCATCGATTCCACAGCAATACCGAACACAGTATTAATCATCCGGACGACTACCTTCAGACTTTAAAGCAGGGTAAGGTACTCGCAGACTTTAAAGAACGGCGTGAGTTGATCGCCAAAGGTGTAACTGACGCCGCGGATAGTGTCGGCGGAACCGCACTGGTCGAGGACGCGCTGCTCGATGAAGTTGCGGCACTCGTTGAATGGCCGGTTCCGGTGGTGGGTAACTTCGAGAAAGAGTTTCTCGAAATTCCACAGGAAGTACTGATCACCACTATGAAAGATAATCAAAAGTATTTTCCGCTATTTGATAACAGCGGTAAGTTAATGCCTATGTTTATCACTATTTCAAATATTGAAAGCAGTGATCCCGAGCAGGTCAGAAAAGGTAATGAAGTGGTTGTGCGACCCAGACTTGCCGATGCCATGTTCTTCTGGCAGCAGGATAAAAAGAAAAAGCTTGAGAGTCATCGCCAGTCACTTGAAAAAGTTGTTTTTCAGAACAAGCTCGGCACAGTGGCTGAAAAGACCGATCGCGTTGAGCAACTCGCACTTGAAATAGCTGCAAAAACAGGTGCTGACGCAAATCATACCAGCCGTGCTGCAAAACTTTCCAAATGTGATTTGCTCACTGAAATGGTCGGTGAATTTGCATCTTTGCAGGGTGTTATGGGTGAACGCTATGCAAGGCTTGAAGGTGAGCCTGAAGCTGTTGCCTGTGCATTAAGCGAACAATATCTGCCGCGCTTTGCTGACGATACCATCGCGCAGTCCGGTGTCGGGCAGGCATTAGCCATTGCCGACCGGCTCGATACCATCGTTGGCATTTTTGCCATTGGTCAGAAACCTACAGGTGTTAAAGATCCGTTTGCACTAAGACGATTGTCACTGGGTGTATTGAGAACAATCATCGAAGCAGGGCTTGAGCTCGATCTGCAGGAACTACTGGATAAAGCAGCCAGTGGCCTGGCGGGTAAAGCCCGCGCAGATGTAGCAGAAGTATTTGAGTTTATGCTCGAGCGTTTACGAGCCTACTATGCTGCAAACGATATCAGTCCGCAGATATTCGATGCTGTGGCATCCGTGCGACCGACATCACCGCTTGATTTTGATCGTCGCATTAATGCCGTAAAAGCATTCACACAGCTGCCCGAGGCCGAGAGCCTGGCGGCTGCTAATAAGCGCATAAATAATATCTTAAAGAAAAATCCGATGCCGGCAGGCGCGACCGTTGATAAGACTTTGTTTGATAGTGAAGCAGAGTCCGGATTGTACAATGCGCTAAATGAGCTTAAGCCTGCGGTAGAGTCGAGCTTTGCCAGCGGTGATTACACGCCGGCGCTACAGGCCTTGTCACGGTTGCGTTCACCGGTTGATACTTTCTTTGATGAAGTCATGGTCATGGCAGACGATGAGAAAGTAAAAAATAATCGTCTGGCAATACTGAATGAACTCAGTGTACTCAACTCGCATGTTGCCAATCTGGGTGCCTTGCAGTCGTGAAGCTGATTGTGCTTGACAGAGACGGCGTCATTAATGAAACGCGCGATGACGTTATAAAAGAACCGCAGGAATTTATACCTATTGAAGGAAGTCTGGAAGCGATAGCCAGGCTTTCCCAGAATGACTACCGCGTTATTGTGATTACCAATCAGTCCGGCATAGCACATGGTCTGCTGACAGTGGATGATGTAAGTAAAGTTCATGCACATTTGCAGCAACTGGTTGTATCACTCGGTGGCAGAATTGACGCAATTTTATTCTGCCCGCACGCGCCGGATGACGATTGCAGCTGTCGCAAACCCAAGCCCGGTATGCTGCACGATTTAATGCAACGCCTTAATGTTGAACTGAACGGTGTACCGTTAGTAGGTGACTCGCTTCGTGACCTTCAAACTGCAATGGTGGTAGGAGCGACACCGGTTCTGGTAAGAACCGGTCACGGTGCAAGTACATTAGATGAAAACAAACATCTGGATGGTATAGATGTCTACGACAGTCTGGCCGACTTTGTAGAGCAGATGTTCGCAGTTGAAGAAGATGAATAGCTGAGCTTGCTACTACACCTTATGCAGAACACAGATCTTGTGACCGTCCGGGTCACGTAGATAGGCCAGATACATCTCTTCGCCTCGCATGCCTGGCGGGTCTTCACAGGCAGTGCCTCCGTTTGCCAGTCCGGCTTCATGCCACGCATTGCCGACGTCGATGGTTTTGGCCAGAAAACCTATGGTGCCACCATTTGCGGCGTTTGCTGGTCTGCCATCTATAGGGGTTGTCAGTGCGAATACTCCTTTGGGACTGCGGTAGAAGCACCTGCCTTTGGCGTCCATGACACCGGCTTCATAACCCAGCGCACCGAGTGTTGCATCGTAGAATTTTCTCGACGCATCCATATCATTCACACCGATCATTACGTGGCTATACATTGGTCATTTTTCTGTTGGCTAAAACTGTATTGTAACGGGTGTTGAGAAAAGCTGCCTGTTTGATCTGTCGCCTGGCAGGAGTTACAGGTAGTCGATCACTGAGCGTTGCTGGCAGAAGCAATGGTCTCGCGAGTTTGCCGATTACCTGCGCAACAGCAGGGGCAGCCATCTCCAGAATTGAAGTATTGATGCCAGCGCGGCAGCTGCATAGGTGAGTGCTGCTGCACGTAATATTCTTTTTGTTGCCGCTTCCTGCTCTGGTGTTATGTATTCACCTTCTATGAGTATTGGCATGGCTTTGTTGAAGCTAGCATCCCATTCTTCCGGAAGAATGATCAGATAGGCTGCTGCGCCGCACAGTGTTGCCAGCAGGCCGCCTATAAAAGGTATTGCACCGGCGGCAGGTACGCGCGTGAGTAGTGCTGCCAGTGGTGAAAGCGATAA
This sequence comes from uncultured Granulosicoccaceae bacterium, assembly GCA_964550655.1. Classification (GTDB taxonomy): domain Bacteria; phylum Pseudomonadota; class Gammaproteobacteria; order Granulosicoccales; family Granulosicoccaceae. Next base: position 522 of record CAZKAQ010000130.1, on the reverse strand, counting down.
CAACAGAAAGCCTATTCGTTGTAGTTGCTTTGCCATAGGCAGATACTTTGAGCGCAACCTGAAGACGGTTTCTTTGTTGTGCCACTGCAGTGCATGGCCGACTTCGTGCGCGGCGACTGCAATCGCGGTCAGGGATTTGCCGTTGAAGTTATCTGCTGAAAGCCTGACTGCCGGCGTGTTGCTATCGAAGTGATCTGTATTTGGTGCAGTTTCTTCTACGATGACTTCCGCTATTTCAAAACGTTTTATCAGATGCTTTGCAAGCTCTCCGCCGGTACCCGGTATACCGGGCTGATCATGACCGTAGCGATAGAACACCCAGCGTACCCAGAGTTGTGGCCCGGTCATCAGCAGGATCAGAAACAATATCAACAGAATGAAAGACATATTAGTTCTTGTTAGCCTGCATTATTCATGAGGATTCGGCGTCCAGAGTCAATAGCGCTAAACAGGTCACCCTGGCGCCCGAGAAGCGTGGCCCGCCACGCGCCGAAGGGGATAGGGTGAGATGTGACGCGCTAT
>CAZKAQ010000129.1:0-10596 GCA_964550655.1 uncultured Granulosicoccaceae bacterium | reverse complement strand
GATAACCTGAATATGGATTTTTTCTTTTGCAAATATCAATAAGCCAAGTTTATAAAAACAAGGGGCGCAAGAAGAAAATTCACTGTGAAACCAAATCTCTGCGCGATATGGTCGTCATTTCATGAATAGTCCGGGCTAGAGCACTGCCTGAATCTTGAATCTGGTGAATATTTACCCCATGCTTATCGGATCGAGCTGATCAATCTCCACGGACGTTGATCAGAGCAGCGAGATGCCAGGTTCAATTAACTTGGGTTCCCGACAACCAGCGGGAATCTTTAAAGAATGAGAGAGATCCCGTGACGGACGTAAACCAAAGAATCAAAGACCACATAGAATCGAATAAGGTTGTACTGTTCATGAAGGGCACGCCACAGATGCCAATGTGTGGTTTTTCCAGCAGAACATCGCAAGCACTTAAAGACGTCGGCCGCGAGTTTGCCTATGTGAACGTGATACTGGATTCTGAAATTCGAGAGGCGCTGCCGGCATATTCTGACTGGCCGACTTTTCCGCAGCTCTACATTGACGGTGAGTTGGTGGGTGGTTGCGATATTGTCGCGGAGCTGAATGAGAGCGGTGAACTCGGCCGCATGATCGAGGCAACCGCAACTTAGTAGTATCGGCGGGTATTTTTCATCAAACCAGTCGATTCAGGTTTGATGGAGCTCTTCCCAACGGTTTATGACGGCGCAAAATAATTGTGCCGTCATTTCTGTGTCGTAGACTGCCGAATGCGCATCATCGGTGCTCCAGCCAAGATCTGCTGACTTCGCAGCACGCGCCAATACGGTTTGACCATAGGCCATGCCACACAGCGATACCGTATCGAAATTGCTGAAAGGATGAAACGGGTTGCGTTTGATGTTGTTGCGCTCGACGCAGGCGTTGATGAAACTCAAATCAAAAAACGCATTGTGTCCTACCAGAATGGCCCGGTTACATCCCGCCTCTTTAACGGCTTTTCTGATGGGTGTGAAAATATGCCCCAGTGCATCCTGTTCCTTGCGTGCTGCGCGCAGCGGATGATAGGGATCGATGCCGTTGACCTCCATTGACTTCGGATCCATATTTGCGCCGTCAAATGGAATGACGTGTGTACTGATCACCGGTTCCGGCTGGAGTTTGCCTTGATCATCCTGTGAGATAATGACAGCTGCTACTTCAAGTAGTGCATCGGTCTGACAATTAAAACCGCCTGTCTCAACATCTACCACTACCGGTAAAAAGCCGCGAAAGCGCGTGTGGAGCGGTGTTTTGCCACCAGCGGCATAGTCAATTTTTTCTTCGGTCATGGTAATGCATCGGTGGCGGTATTCTGAGTCCGCCAAACAGCTTGAGTCGGACTGGTGAGGCAATAGTAACACCGTTGCTGACTTCTACGCGGTGGAAATAATTTGCTGTTGCACACTTACCGCCAGGCGTATGATCTACAGGAGTTGCTTGTAGAGACGCGAATGCACGGTTTACTAACGCTTATCCAGTTGTTTTTCAGAGTGGCGACCTTCAGAACGCCACCACAGGATTTACCCTCCTCAGAAGTAGTACTGTTGGTTTCTATTGCCTTTTCATTGTTGGCCGGGTTGCTGAGGTATGCCGTGGCGGGTTATGAATATTACTCGATAGTGCGCGTATTTCTGGAACTCCTGATTCCGGGAATGCTTATTTTTATTCTATTGAAGTTTTTTAAATTGTCCGGCCGGTTTAATCAGTCATTTGCTGCGGTCTGTGGCAGTGGTGCAATCATCTATTTATTTGCCTTACCCGTGCTGCCTGCTTTTTTTGACACGGATTCCTCGCAGCATCAGCTATCGGTTTTTATTATTATTGCCATCGATCTGTGGTCGGTAGCGGTGCTTGCCTACATTCTCAAGCATGCGGTCAGTGTAGGTTTTGCCACCGGCATCAGTCTCGCGGTGGTATTGGTCATACTCACACTGATGCTGGTAGAGAGCTTTTCGCCTGGCAGCCGGCCCCTGGACGTTGATTCGGTTGCTGATTTTGCTCCGGATCTGTCGGTCGAACGGAAAATCGATCAGGCATTGTAAAGTCGCTCGAATAGTAAATCGGCGGTGTCTATTCGGACTGGAAAGTCCGTTTTTCTGCACACGCACCTGACACGTAAATTGAAAATCCCGTTGCTGCATTGCGCAGCGGAAAGGTGGTAGCTGGCGTCGAATAGCGATTTTCAGCCCTGAAGTTGCTTTTTTGTGTGTCAAAAGAGTCATTTGAGCTTTACAAAGCAAAATATTGACTATGCTTATAGGGATTGACCCCGCGACTGCGAAAAAGAACAAAGAAGAAGAAAGATGGCGCAAAATACCCCGGCAGCATTAAATGAGTCCCGTTCGCATCAAGTGACCCAGGTGGAATTTGATGTCCCTGCAAAAGTTGGCAAGTATCAGTTGCTTGAACGTATTGGCAGCGGTACGTGCGGTATTGTTTATCGCGCCTACGATGCAATCCTTTCACGGGATGTTGCGATAAAAATTTCCCAGGTTGGAACGCTTGATCAGCAGAGTGGCAAAATGCCCGGCGCTCAGAAAGCATTCATTACCGAGACGCTGTCCGCTGGTCGACTGTCGCATCCGAATATAGTGACGGTCTATGATGCCGGCATCGACGGGCCACTCAACTATCTTGTGATGGAGTATGTGGAGGGTGTGTCGCTTAAGCAGTACGGCCGTGGTCACGATCAACTATCACCACATCGAGTTGTCAGCGTTATTGCTGAAGTTTGTAAAGCGATAGATTTTTCGCATAAAAAAGGCATTGTCCACAGGGATATCAAACCGGCCAACATCATGATTGCCAACGACGGTTCTGTGAAGCTACTGGACTTCGGCATCGCCATCAGTACTACCGCTGATGAGGCGGCAGGTACCGGTCGACCGACTCTGGGTACACCGAATTATATTTCACCGGAACAGGTCAGTGGTTCAGAGCTTGGCCCGCGCAGTGATATTTATTCTCTTGGTACAGTGCTGTTTGAAATGCTGACCGGTCAGCAGGTTTTTAAAGCGCGGGAAGTCAAAGAGTTGTTTAAAGCAATTCTCAATGAACCGGCTCCGCTACTGACATCAATCCGCAGCGACTTGCCTGTTGAGCTTGAATCGGTGGTGGCACGTTGCCTTACTAAAAATCCGAGTAAACGTTTTTCCAGTGGTGCTGAAATGGCCGAAGCACTGATGTCGGTACTCGATAAAATGGCGCCACCGGATATGCTGACTCCCGACATAGCAGGTTGGGTACCGGTGATATCGCAGCTTAAGTTCTTCTCCAAATTCAGCGATCGAAAAATTGCCTGCTTTGCATCTGTCAGCAAGATCGTGCGTTTCGGTGCCGGCGTTTCAGCGCTGCGTAAAGGCACAATCGACAATCATATTTACGTTATCGTCGAAGGTGTGGCCAGTATTTCCGGATATAACAATCTTAGCGCTGTACTGGGTCCCGGAGATTGCTTTGGTGAAGCAGGTTTTCTACATGGCAGCAGGTGTGATAGTGATATTGAGGTAATGACTGATATCGTCGCACTGAAGGTCAAATCTATCGATGTACACAAGTTACCGGAAGCAGATCAGCTGGCACACTACCAGATGATATCCAACAGCCTTGTGCAGAGAAGAAATCACACCGAAGATCTAATGCTTGATCTTGCCCTCTAGCTGTATGCCAGTCTATTAAACTGTCAGGGTTTATTGCTTTTCTTGTGTGTTGATAAAAAAACCGCGCCGTAGCGCGGTTTTTTTTGTTTTGAGAGTTAGCTGGATTAAGCTACTTTTGAATTTCCCAAAAGATGTTTTTCCCAGTTGATCGCTGTCGATACAATCTTTTCCAGATCATCGTACTTCGGCGTCCAGTCGAGTGTTCTGTGGATTTTATCCACGCTTGCAATCAATTCCGGCGGATCACCTGCACGACGCGGATGCTCAACTATTTTAATATCGGCGCCATTTACTTTCTGAACTGTATCCAGTACATCGCGGACGCTGTAACCATGACCATAGCCGCAGTTAAGGCGTGTAGATTCTCCACCCTTACGCAGGTATTCCAGTGCATGTATGTGTGCGGATGCAAGATCTGCAACATGGATGTAGTCACGCACGCCTGTGCCATCTGCTGTCGGGTAATCTGTACCGTAAACATATATTTCGGGTCGTTTGCCTACTGCGACCTCTGCTGCAACTTTGATCAGCAGTGTGGCACCAACAGTTGATTGTCCGATTTCACCATCCGGATCACAACCGGCGACGTTAAAGTAGCGCAGGATTACATGTTTCATATCGCAGGCTTTGCCGAGATCCTCAAGCATATACTCAGACATAAGTTTTGACATGCCGTAAGGATTTATAGGAGCAGTAGGTGTTTCCTCAGTACACGGGTTGCCATCACCAATACCGTAGGTGGCAGCGGTAGATGAAAATATAAAATTCTTAACGCTGTTCTTCTGGCAGCACTCGAGCAGGTTGCGTGTACTGGCAGTATTGTTGTTGTAGTACTTAAGCGGATTTTCAACTGACTCCGGTACGATAGTGTGAGCGGCAAAGTGCATCACAGTGTCTACATTGTGCTCGGTCATGATGCGATCAACCAGTTCCATATCACCGGTTTTACCTACCACCAGCTCACCGAACAGAACGCTTTCTTCAAACCCGGTAGAAAGGTCGTCGAGTACGACAATTTTTTCGCCCTGCTGACCCAGCTGTTTTACAGTATGACTACCGATGTAGCCGGCACCGCCGGTTACGAGAATAGATTTAGACATTGATATCTTCGCCTTGTTGTTTACTTTACTGTCGGTTTATCAGGTTTTCGGGAGTATGGAAACTTACTTCATAAAAGCTATACCAGCCAATCTGCTAATATTCATTAGAACTTTAGTTTAGAACCGCGGCGCATCCGTGTTTTGCACTTTTTCTTGGTCCACAGGTTTTAGACTCCTAGTATCGACTGGCAAGAGGTCTACCTTATATGGAACATGAATTCTGGCACAAAGCCTGGTCTTCACCAGATCCACCTGGATGGCAGCAAAAACAGTTTAATCCTCATCTTGACAAGCATTGGGCTGTAACCGACGCGCTTCCAGGAGAAGCGGTTTTCGTGCCGCTTTGCGGCCGAAGCCTCGATATGCAGTGGTTGCACGATTACGGCCATCATATCGTCGGTATAGATCTGAGTGTCGCCGCTCTGGAAGAGTTTTGTAAACAACAGTCAATTGATGCTGTCTGTGAGACAGAAGGTGAGCTTACAGTATTCAGAGCACCGGGCTGGACGCTCTATGCGGGGGATTTTTTCGAACTTCAGGCGTCGCATCTGGCGAAGGTTAGCTGTGTCTATGACCGGGCTGCTTTGATAGCGCTGCCGCTGCCGATGCGACAATCTTATGCAGCACATTTACGCTCAATATTGCCTGTTACGTCGAAAATATTCACCATTACAATAGCTTATGATCAACAGCAAATGAAAGGTCCGCCTTTTTCGGTGCCAAACTCAGAGTTCAAAGGCTATTATTCAGACGGCTTCGAAATCGAACTGCTGGAGTCGGCCAGTGGTCCGGATCAGCTCGGCAATCTGAAAAAGCGTGGTCTTGAATCGCTTACCGAAACGTGCTTTTTATTACGTCCGAAAGTGGTCTCTGAAACCTGATAAAATAGTTTGCATGGGGTCGCGACCGGTGCCGCATGTCACCCTGTAAATACTTGAATCCACAGTGTTAGGCCACACTGTCATACTGGTTCAAAGTGGATTTTTAAATGCCTGAAAAATTGAAAAAAATGATTGGTATCGTGATGCTTGTCTGTGCGATCGGCGGGGTATCCTGTGTCGGTGCTGTGGGGCCGTCAGTTGAACGTGTGAAGAATTTTTCCAGTAAGTCCGGCACTGATGTAAAGGTGATTGAGTGAACCAGGTGACACGCGGTGGTGCAAAAAAGTACGACCCGGATAATCCGGTTCGCACACCGACGGCACGAGGATTCCTGTTATTCCTTTTGCCTATGCCCATGTTGTTTCTCGCGCTGCTGCGTATGTTGGGCGGTAACAGCTCCAGTGCGCTTGGCTTTGCTATAAGTTTTACGCTATGCATGGTTGCGGCAACCATGGTACGTAAAGGTCTCGGTATTGAGCAGGAAGCAAAGCGCCGCAAAATTGTTCGTCGCAGCAGTACAGTACCCTATAAGGCAATCGCTGCCGGCGTACTTGGAATCGGCGTATTTATCGGCGCTCTGCTGGGTGCAAAAATAGCCTTTATCAGTAGTCTCCTGCTTGGCGTTACGGCGGCCGTTGGTTCGGTTTTTACCTATGGCACCGACCCGAGTCGCACCGCGCCGGACATGCCTGCGGTGGGTGTGACCTCAGAGGAGGTGCTGGAGATTCTTGACGAGGCTGATGAAAAAATACTTGCCATTGAGGCTGCCAGGGATCGTATCCACAATGTAGAAATGAAAGACAGGTTGAAAAGCATTGTCAAAGGTGTGCGTGAGATTACTGATATTGTCGAGGATGATCCGCGTGATTTGCGGCGCGCAAGAAAATTTCTAAGAACCTATCTGGACGGTGCTCAGCGAGTCACCGAAGGCTACGCTGATACGCACAAGTATGGCGACAACGGCGAACTGGAAGATAATTTTCGCAATGTACTGCAGACGATAGAAACGGTAATTGAAGAGCAAAAAGGCAAGTTGCTGGAGAACAATCTGACCGAGCTTGATGTTCAGATTGAAGTATTGCAGATGCAGCTTGAAAAAGAAGGCGTATAGGCTGTGTGCCAGTGCCGAGAATAACGATTCCAGGAACTATATAGTAGTCCGGTAACGGACCAGGGGAGACACAATATGTCTGATGTAGAAAGTCGATCAATCACAACGACCACCGATGAGTCCTTAGAGGAAGACGTCGCCAAGCTCGATGCCATGTTATCGCCGGATCTGAAATATGAAATGGTCACCATGGAGACTGCCAGTCAAACAGAGCGTGCTCGTATAACCGAGCTCATGAATGATATTGATCTCAGCGATACGAACAGCATTCTTTTCTATGGTAGCAAGGCACAGGAACAACTGACTACGATCAGCGACAACATGCTTGAAGGCGTGCGCAATAAAGACGTCGGTCCTGCCGGGCAGGAACTCAATGATATGGTCTCCGTCCTCCGGGGTTTTGATGTAACGGGTCTTGATCCAAACAAAAAGCAGGGATTCTTTGCACGTTTGTTCAGACGTGCCACACCGGCTGTGCAATTTGTCCAGAAGTATGAAGGTGTGCGACAACAGATTGATAGCATCACCGACAACCTTGAAGATCACAAAACCAAGCTGTTAACCGACATCGCAAGTCTTGATCGCTTGTATGATGCCAATCTGGATTTTTACCATGACCTGGAGCTTTATATCGCAGCAGGTGAAGAACGGCTTGTGCAACTCGATACGGTAGATCTGCCGGCGCTTGCGCAAGCGGCAGAAAATACTGATGACGTGCTCAAAGCTCAGGAGTTGCGGGATATGCGAACCGCCCGTGATGATCTTGAACGACGAATCCATGATTTAAAACTGACTCGTCAGGTTGCAATGCAAAGTCTGCCCAGTATCCGTATGGTGCAGGAGAACGATAAAGGCCTGGTTTCAAAAATCAGTTCCACACTGGTTAACACCGTTCCATTGTGGCGTCAGCAACTGGCACAGTCGGTAACAGTATTTCGTTCACAGGAGGCTGCAAAGAGTGTCAAGTCGGCGACTGACCTGACCAACGATCTGCTTGAGAAAAATGCAGAAACTCTGCGTACTGCCAACCGCGAAGTTCGCGAACAGATGGAACGTGGAGTATTTGATATAGAAGCGGTTAAGCGTGCCAACGAAAATCTGATTGCCACAATTGAAGAAAGTCTGCAGATTGCAGATGAAGGTAAGGCCAAACGACAGCAGGCAGAGCGGACACTGCAACAACTGGAAAGCGAACTGAAGAGCAAACTCGCTTCTGCAAGTTCGCAAGCACGTGCAACATCTACAGGAGCATAAGTAATGGGTTTGTTTGACAAACTTTTCGGCGAATTTATAGACATCATTGAGTGGACTGATAACACCAGTGACACAATGGTGTATCGATTTGAACGCTACGGCAATGAAATAAAATACGGTGCCAAGCTTACTGTAAGAGAAGGACAATCCGCCGTTTTCGTTAATGAAGGTGAAGTTGCCGATGTGCTCGGTCCAGGCATGTACGAGCTTGAAACCCGCAACCTGCCGGTACTGTCAACCATTCTGAATTGGGATCATGGTTTTAGCAGCCCGTTCAAAGCGGAAGTCTATTTTGTCAATACAAAACGCTTTGTCGATCTGAAATGGGGTACCAAAAACCCTTTAATGATTCGCGACGCAGAATTTGGTGCCGCAAGAGTGCGTGCTTTTGGTACCTATAGCATGCGGGTCACTGATCCACTTAAGTTTATTCGCGAGATTGTCGGAACTGATGGCGACTTTCAGGTCGATGAAATCAGTGATCAGCTGCGTAACCTGATTACCTCACGCTTCTCATCCGCTGTTGGCGCTGCGGGCATTCCGGTGCTCGATATGGCTGCTAATTATGATCAGCTTGGTGACGTTATAGGTAAGCGCATCGAACCCGAGTTCGATGAATACGGGCTTAAACTAACCAAGCTTCTGGTTGAGAACATTTCAGTGCCTCCGTCTGTTGAAGAAGCGCTCGATAAACGTACCAGTGCCGGTATGGTTGGCAACCTTGACAGATACATGACCTACCAGACCGGTGTGGCTTTAGAAGCTGGTGCCGCCAGTGAGGGCGGTGCTGCAGGTGCCGGTATAGGCATGGGCGCGGGTCTGGCAATGGGTCAACAGATGGCTAACAACATGGGGCAGCAGCGTTTGCCGCAGGGCGGCCAGGCACGCACCTATGATTCTTCCGCCGGAGCTGCACCTCCACCTTTGCCTGGTGCCAGTGAGTTCCATATTGCGATCGATGGCCGACCTGCAGGCCCTTATAGCATCGGAAGTCTGCAGCAGCAGCTCGATAGCGGAGCTATCTCACCTTCAACACTGGTATGGGCCGATGGCATGGCAGACTGGGAGAAGGCCAGTGATGTTGACGAGCTGAGTAGGCTTTTCGGTACACCACCGCCACCTTTGCCACGTAGCTAGCGCCTAACTTTATAAATAAGCCGGAATAAGTAAGCCGGGAAAATTAGAAATCTTGAGTAACCCTTTCGAAGATTATCTAACACAAGAGCAGACGCCTGAAGCGCGGGTGTCTGCCAGTGTGGCTGGTAGTGAATCGGCTGGCGCATCAAGCGGTGCGCGTGACGGTGCGCCGGCTGCGAGATCTGAATCGCGGTTTCCGTGCAGCAATTGTGGCGGACATCTGGCCTACGCTATTGGCACTGATGATCTTAAATGTACCTATTGTGGACGCCACCACGAGATCGAAATTCCTGATGAAGTGATTGAAGAAATCGCGCTTCCGAAAGGACTCGACAGACTCGAACAAACTCGCAAACTCGGTAGTACCGAAGAACTGTTGAAGTGCCCGAACTGTGCAGCGCAGTTTGATCTCGATGAAAGCGTGCACTCCGGTGATTGTCCGTTCTGTGGTACCAGTGTCGTCACCAGTACCGGTGAGATCCATGAGTTCTCACCACAGGCTTTGCTGCCGTTCGCTATAGACAAAGAAGAGGCCTTCCGGGCCTATACCAAATGGATTAAAAGCCGCTGGTTTGCTCCATCCAAGCTTAAAAATCATGCTCGTGAGAGCAAGAGTCTCAAAGGCGTATACATCCCCTACTGGACTTATGACAGCGACACTGAGACTTCATATACCGGCCAACGGGGTGATGTGTACTACGTCAGGCAGATGGTAACGGTGATGGAGAACGGCCGTTATGTCAGGCGCTCACGCATGGTTCCCAAAGTAAGATGGACACCGGTGAGTGGCAGAACAAACCGTCACTTTGATGATGTCTTAATCGGCGCCACCAAAACTTTGCCACGCAAGATAACCGACTGGCTTGAACCATGGGATCTTGAAAGCCTGGTGCCTTATACAGAGGAATATCTCAGTGGGTTTCAGAGTGAGGTCTATCAGGTCGCGCTTGATGAAGGTTTTAGCTTTGCAGAACGCGTGATGCAACAGACAATTCGTCGTGATGTGACTCAGGCGATAGGTGGCGATCAGCAGCGAATTCGCCGCATGCACACCAGTCACTCTGATACGACTTTTAAACATGTGTTGTTGCCGTTGTGGACGGCTGCTTTTACCTTTAATGACAAGACCTATCGTTTTGTAGTGAATGGCCGCAATGGCAAAACCCGGGGTGAACGACCCTACAGTGTTATAAAAATTGCGCTTGCAGGTATTGCAGTGGCTGCAGTCGTCGTCACAGCAGCGGTTACTTTTCAGTCGGGCTCGATGAGCGGGTATGTGGTCGACCGACCCATTTTCTACGATGACCGGTACAATCGTCGCAACAACGATCCGTTTCGAGATTTGACTCTGCCGCGCTACTGATTTTGTTACCAGTGCCTGAGCGCTTTTATGCTGTAGATGTTGCAGCTTTAATGATTTAGCCTGCATTATTCATGAGGATTCGGCG
>CAZKAQ010000128.1:0-10735 GCA_964550655.1 uncultured Granulosicoccaceae bacterium | reverse complement strand
CTGTGGAATCAAAGATCAAGTGAGATGCCGTCAATTTCGTGAATAGTCCGGGTTAAGCCAGTGTAATCTCTGCTTCTGCTACGGTCACTTCATCTTCATCGTCCACCCAGGTAAATTTGAATGACCCGGCTTCTTCGACTTTGGCTTTAAATTCAAAGTAGGGGTTTGCGGCGATTGCTGTTCCCATGTCACAGGAGAAAACCGGCGTGCCGTTGTATTCACAGGTGAAACTGTTGATGATCATCTGTGGAATACTGTTACCTTCATCGTCGACTCTGTGGCCGGATTCCATACGATGACTGATTAATGTTTTGACGGTAAAAACTTCACCGCTAAACACTTTATCTGGTACTTTTATGCGAGCTTTGGCCATAGGTGTTATCCGGTTTTATGCGCCGCAGCCGCCAATAGTGACTTTAACGTAGTTACCGGTCTTATAGATTTCACCGTTACTCATCTTTGCCAGAGCGACCACAGTCTGTGTCTGAGCAAGCCGCATACGAGTTGAGACTTTAGCTTCGCCACTCATTTGAGTGAAATTGAAAATCGCAACCTGAGGATTCGGGTTGTCTTCGGCAATTAGCACAACAGACTCGACGAAGTCGTTTGCTGTCATCGGGCTTTCCACCGAAACAGAGACAGGTACGATATTGCCGTTCTCTGCGATTTTGGGCGTAGTAAGCTCTACCCTGCCCAGGTTAACTTTATTGCCAGCTGTGAACTCTTTGATTGCTTTAAGTGCGTCTTCAGCGTTTGCAAAGACTTTGCCCGGGCCGAACAACGCCGCAAATGCCATACAGGCACTGCTGCGTATTACAGCACGTCTGGTTAGACTCATTGAATTCTCCAACGCCAGGCAAGACGGGTGATTCTGAGTATAGGATTGTGCGCCTGAAGGTACAAGCTCGGCTGCTGCAGATACTTTGTTACAGCAAACCCGAGCGGGCGTTGCTGCACAAAGGTTGTGAGAAAAATCAGGAAGCTATTTTCGGCAGCAAGTTGTCCAGCGATTGTTTTGCATCGCCATAGAACATTCGCGTATTGTCTTTAAAGAACAAGGGATTCTCGATGCCCGAGTATCCGGTACCCTGCCCGCGTTTAGAGACGAAAACCTGCTTTGCTTTCCATACTTCAAGCACCGGCATACCGGCTATAGGTGAGTTCGGATCTTCCTGCGCCGCAGGATTTACAATATCATTTGAGCCAATCACAATGACGACATCGGTGTCGGGAAAATCATCATTTATTTCATCCATCTCGAGCACGATGTCATAGGGTACTTTTGCCTCGGCAAGCAGTACGTTCATGTGACCAGGCAGACGCCCCGCAACCGGGTGAATACCAAAGCGAACATTCTTACCTTTGGCTCTGAGTTTTCTGGTCAGCTCTGATACTGATTGCTGCGCCTGGGCCACTGCCATGCCATAGCCCGGAACAATAATAATATTGTCTGCTTCATTCAGTGAGGCGGCGACTCCATCGGCATCGATGGCAATCTGTTCTCCCTCTATTTCCATGGCATCGCCCTGAGCTCCGCCAAATCCACCAAGGATAACCGCTAGAAATTTTCGATTCATCGCCTTACACATTATGTAAGAGAGAATCGCACCGGATGATCCTACCAATGCACCGGTGACAATCAGGAGGTCATTGCCTAACAAAAAACCGGTGGCGGCAGCAGCCCAGCCGGAATAAGAATTCAACATGGAAACTACAACAGGCATATCGGCACCGCCTATTGCAAGCACCAGATGTGCACCGAGAATAAACGCAAGCAGCGTCATCAGATATAACGTCCAGCTGCCCATGTGATTCATATACATAAACAGCAGTGCGACGGATGCAAGCAGCAGCAGGATATTAAGCAGATGTCTTGCAGGCAGAATTAAGGCTTTGCCATCTAATTTACCCGACAACTTGCCATACGCGATGATTGATCCGGTAAAAGTTATCGCGCCGATGAACACACCAATAAATACTTCTACTTCATGTATTATTTTCTCGGCATTACTGGCAAGCTCAGGTGGATTGATATCTGAGTTGATGCCGATAAAAACAGCAGCAAGCCCGACAAAAGAATGCAGTGCTGCAACCAGTTCAGGCATGCCGGTCATTTCCACACGTCCGGCGACCACAACTCCAATAGCGGCACCCGCCACCAGCATGATGACAAGCAACGGACCTATGTTGACGTTTGGCCCGAGGATAGTCGCGAATACCGCGATAAACATTCCGACAATGCCATACCACACTGCCCGCTTGGCGCTTTCCTGATTGGACAAACCACCAAGTGATAAAATGAATAGTACAGCCGCTGCTATATATGCCGCAGTTTGCAGTTCAGTTGTCAGCATTACATTATCTCCTTAACCTGCATTATTCATGAGGATTCAACACCCAGAGTCGTTATCGCTAAACTAATGCAGGTTAAGACTTCTGAAACATTTGCAGCATGCGACGGGTCACCATAAAGCCGCCGACAATATTAATGCTTGCGATCAGTACGGAAATGGATGCCAACAATGTAACGATAAAGCTCGATGCATCAATCTGCAGCAACGCACCGACAATAATAATTCCGGATATTGCATTCGTTACCGCCATTAGCGGTGTATGCAGGGAGTGCGAGACATTCCAAATAACCTGAAAACCAACGAACACCGAGAGTACAAAAACAATAAAGTGCTGCATGAAACTCGCTGGCGCGTAGCGACCGATGAAATACATTAGCACGGCACCAACAGCAAGCAGGAGTATCTGTTGTCTGCCGGATTTTTTAAGCTGAGCTGCTTCTTCTGCGGCAATTTCAGCTGCAGTTTTCTCTGCGACTTTCGGTTGTTGTTTGGCTATTGCCTGAACCTTTGGTGCAGGTGGCGGGAAAGTGACCTCGCCCTGGTGAGCAACGGTTGCACCACGGATAACATCGTCCTCCATGTTGTGTGCTATGACGCCGTCTTTCTCAGGTGTGAGGTCAGACAGCATGTGGCGTATATTGGTAGCGTAGAGATCAGATGATTGTGTTGCCATGCGACTGGGAAAATCAGTGTAACCAATCACCGTCACGCCATTGTCTGTCACAATCTTTTGATCCGGCACAGTTGCATCACAATTGCCACCACGTTCGGCGGCGAGATCGACTACCACCGAGCCACGCTTCATGGCTTTGACCATATCATCGAGCCACAGTTTGGGGGCATCACGCCCGGGTATTAATGCAGTGGTGATGACAATGTCTATCTCCGGCGCCTGTTCTCTGAACAGTGCGAGTTGTTTCTCGCGAAACTCGGGACTGGACGGTGCCGCATAGCCACCGGTTTCTGCACCGTCTGTTTGCTCATCAAAGTTAAGAAACAAAAACTCCGCACCCATGGATTCTATTTGTTCTGCCACCTCGGGCCTGACATCAAACGCTTTCACGATTGCACCGAGTGACTGCGCTGCACCGATGGCTGAAAGCCCGGCAACGCCTGCACCGATTATCAGCACTTTGGCAGGCTGTACTTTACCGGCTGCGGTGATTTGTCCGGTAAAGAATCGGCCAAAGTTATTACCCGCTTCAATTACCGCACGATAGCCCGCAATATTGGCCATGGAAGACAGTGCATCCATTTTTTGAGCACGGCTGATGCGTGGCACCATATCCATGGCAATGACGTTGGCACCGCTTGATACCGCAGCGGACAATAATGCCTCCTGCTGGGCCGGATAGAAAAAAGAGATCAGTGTTTTGTCTTTGTTGAGCAGCTTTAGCTCGGCGTCGGTTGGCGGGCCTACCTTGGTGATAATGTCTGAAGAGCCGAACAATTCCGCCGCGGACGGCACAACCTGTACCCCGGCTTCGGTGTAAGCCTGATCTGAATATCCTGCCGCATCGCCTGCTCCCGATTCAATCTGGCAGGTGTGACCGAGTTTTTGCAACTCACGAGCACTGGCAGGTGTCATTGCTACTCGCGCTTCATTTGACGAGGATTCTCTGGGTGCGCCAACAATCATCTCAATAAAGCTCCTACATGATTATTATTTTGATCAGAGCGACACATTTTACGCTAATTACACCCGGCACTCGACTGTTTTTTGTAACGATGTTTGTGGTGCTATTGCAGACACTATCTGACTCTGTAGTGTTTGCACAGGACAGAATCGCACGGAACTCAAACCACATAAACTCAATTACGAGAGCTTCCAGCGGGTGTTAGCAGAACAAACATCGGAGCCGGAACACAGGATAGTACTGTCAGCAAATAGAACATAGCTCAACTCTTAATCGAGTAAGATATCTGCATAGTGAACCCGCAAACACCGGTAAATATGAAACAACTGCTCGCCCTGTGCGATGAATACCTGTGTAAAATTGTCGATGTCAAAATTTATAATTACTCGCCCTGCTACCTCTGGCACGACAGACCACTTTACAACGACTTTGGTGAACAGATTGAGATACTCGCGGGTGATACAATTTATCTGCACGACAAATCAACAAACCCTGCCAGTGATCTCTTTCATGAGCTCGGTCATTTTATTGGTCGTACCTGTAATACGGTTGGTAACAGTGAAAACGGGTTCAATGGCAGTTGGGAGCAACAAAACACCAGACTTATAGCGCAGGTATCTCAGCAAATGCACTGGAGCGCTTACCTTAATCTGTTCTCAACAAATACTGATGACTTTAAAATGAATGCCGCGAGTGAATTGTGGGCTGAACTTTTTATGCTCTGGCATCTGCAACCTGAAATGCCTGAGGCGAGACTCGTCGATGCCAGCATGACAGAGCTGGCTCATGGTTCTGCGTGCATTGCAATTGCTGATCTGGCAGCTCGGGTTCGTGCTGTTTTTTGAAAAGCATCTGTGCATGGCAAACAGCTAATACAAATCCATAAGCGGCGGCACCTCAATTAGAAGCGACGCTTAACTTCGCAATTCCGCAAAGCCTGGTGTGTGGGTAACATCAAACGGCGTCAGTGAGTCATTATATAAGAATCCCTGGCAGTACAATCTTTTCCACGGATCAACGTGGCGCACCTCATAATGAAAATTCTCATCGCAGACAGCTTTCCGGAAACTCATCAGGAAAAGCTCACTGCCGCCGGACACGATCTGACTTTCGATGCCTCGCTCGAAGGAGACGCACTGACTGCAGCTATTGCCGACCACGAAGTACTGATCGTGCGCAGCACCAAAGTTCCGGCTGAGACTCTCACTGCAGCTGACAATCTCAAGCTGGTTATTCGAGCTGGTGCCGGCACCAACACCATTGATAAGAGCGCCGCCGCCGAGAGCGATATCAGGGTCTGCAATGTCCCGGGTGCCAATGCGCTTGCCGTGGCGGAACTGGTACTGGGCATGATGATCAGCCTGGATCGAAATATTCCGGATAATGTCGCAGATCTCAACAACGGCATATGGAACAAGAAAAAATACTCGGTTGCACGAGGCCTGTGTGGTCAGTCTGTCGGCATACTGGGGCTTGGCTCGATTGGCTTTGCGGTGGCAGAACGCGCACGGGCATTCGGCATGGATGTATTCGCGATAAGCAAATCCGGACGCAGCGCCGACGCCGAACAAAGAATCGCCGACGCGGGTATTGTGCAGCTGGCCTCAATGGATGAGCTGCTCGCTCAGTGCGATATTGTCACTCTGCACATGCCGGCTACCGCAGATACCAAAGGCATGGTCAACGATGATTTCCTCGGCAAAATGAAAGACGGCGCAATGCTGATCAACACCTCGCGTGGCGAGCTTGTGGATGAAACAGCCTTATTGAAAGCGATTGACAACAAGGGCATAAGAGTCGGTCTGGACGTGTACAATAACGAACCGGGTGCTGGTGACAGCAGTTTTTCCTCAGATATCGCGAATCACCCTGGCGTTTGCAGCACACATCACATTGGTGCCTCGACCACACAGGCACAGGTGGCTGTCTCAGATGGTGTACTCAACGTCATTGCGGCCTATCAGAATGGCGAAATCAAAAACTGCGTGAATTAGAAACCCGATTGTCACTCTTAATTCTCAATCTCTATTCAAGGCAGATTCAATGACCAACCGTCTACACAATTTCAGTGCAGGCCCCTGTACCCTTCCACTCGAAGTTCTCGAAGAAGCGCAAGCTGAATTCGTTGATTATCAGGGCGCCGGAATGTCCCTGATCGAAATGAGCCACCGCGGCAAACATTTTGACGATGTCGCCAATGAAGCGATGTCTTTATCGATGGAAGTATTCAATGTTCCAGACGACTTCGCTGTTCTGTTTTTACAGGGCGGCGCACTTCTGCAGTTCTCTATGATACCGATGAACTTGTTAACTTCAGGTGAGAAAGGTGCATACGTTAATTCCGGCACATGGGCCAAAGGCGCCATCACTGATGCCAAAGAATATGGCGACGTATACACCGCATGGGACGGTGCAGATAACAACTACACCCGAATGCCTGCCAGTGACGAAATTGTGCTGCAGGACAAAACCCGGTACCTGCATATCACCACCAACGAAACCATTGGCGGCATCCGCTACGCTGAGTTTCCGGAAGTTGATGTACCGATGGTTGCAGATATGTCTTCAGAGTATATGGCAAGACCACTGCCGTGGGACAAATTCGATATCGTCTATGGCGGTGCACAGAAAAACCTCGGACCGGCCGGTATGGCCATTGTATTTATCCGTAAATCAATTCTTGAAAAATGTAATCGCAATATCGGTCGTTATCTGCGCTACGACATACACGAATCCAAAGGCTCCATGTTCAACACGCCACCAGTATTCCCTATTTACATGTACGGTAAAGTACTTAAGTGGATGAAAGCACAGGGCGGTCTTTCTGCAATAGAAAAGATGGCGGCAGTTAAATCAGATCTGGTTTACGGCGCTATTGATAACAGCGATGGATACTACAATTGCCCGGTCGACAAGGTCAGTCGTTCGCATATGAATGTTGTCTTCCGGTTAGCTTCAGAAGACCTTGAAAAGAAATTTATAACAGAGGCGGGTTCTGCAGGATTACTGAACCTTAAAGGACACCGAAGTGTGGGAGGATGTCGCGCAAGTATTTATAACGCGATGCCGAAACACAGTGTCGAGGCGTTGACTGAATTCATGGCTGAGTTCAGGAAAAACAACCAGGCTTAATTACGGTATTTATGCCAACTATAAAGCCCTTTGACGGCTACTTAATTAAAGCAGAGCAGGCGACCGCAGTTGTGTCGCCTGCCTATGACTCTGTATCCGCCGAAGAGCGCAGAAGATTCTCCAGCGAGAATCCCTATAACTTTATCAATACCATGCGTCTTCAGGAAGATTTTCCACAAGACGCACAACCCACGCAGGATCAACTGCTGGCTGACAACAAGAAGTGTCTGGAAAAACTCCTTGATAGCGGTGCGTTTGATAAATGCCGGCATGCTTCAATGTTTGTCTATCAGCTCGGTAACGCCTATCACACTCAAACCGGTCTGGTATGCGAAGTTCCTGTTGAAGAATATGAATCCGGCGTGCTCAAAAAACACGAAAATACCCGCGCAACAAAAGAAGACCTGCTGGCTCGTTACCAGGAAGTAGTAGGTGCATCGTCGAGTCCAATTTGTCTGACTTATCCTCAAAACGAAGACATAGACAAGGCAATAGCCCGGATCATGACCAGATCCCCTGATATAGATTTTGTCACCGCTGACGGAGAACCGCAGAGAGTCTGGAGCATTGAAGATGCGGAAGAGCTTCAAAAATTACAGCAACTGTTTGCAGCTGTTGACGGCACCTACCTGACCGATGGACACCATCGGGCAGCATCCGGTTGCCGCTATGCGGAAATTATGCGAGCAAAAAACGGTACCAACAATGGTGATGAACCATTTAATCAGTTACTCGTTGCACTGTTCCCGGACAATCAACTCAATCTGCTGCCATTTCATCGCTGTGTCCGTGACACCAACGGACTATCTGCAGAACAGATAGCAGAAGCATTGCAGCAGAATTTTGATGTGCAGCGGCTCGACGGTGAAAAAGAGTTCGAGTCATCAAAGCATGGTGAGTTCGGCATGCTCGTCAACGACACATGGTATCGACTCACTATACGTCCGGAATCTCTGGACAAGTCTGACCCGGTAGCCTCACTTGATGTTTCCGTTCTGCAGGATCATATCCTTGATCCCGTTCTGGGGATCAAAGACATGCGCGATGACCCGAGGCTCGGTTATATCGCAGGTGTGGCCGGCATAGAAGGTATCAGAGAAGCGGCAAGTGAAGGCTGGGAGGTGATATTTGTATGCTTTGCCACCTCGATCCGGCAACTCATGAATGTTGCCGATGCCGATGCGCTGATGCCACCGAAATCAACCTACTTTGATCCAAAAGCCCGCTCCGGAATCTTTGTACGGCTTAAGTAGCCGCAGGTACCCCCGGTGCAGGCAAGGCAAAACCCGGCAGCCGTTATTTTCGCTGATTCGTACTCAGCCATGAGTGAAAAACCACTGTGAGTTGCTATTGTGGTTGAATGACCCTACATTTGACTTATCTCAACCGGAATTCCGGACGCTCAAATGACAAGCCAGGCAACACAAACTGAAGCCAACACCGCCATTCTCTATCGTATGGCATCACCTGATCATCAGTGTCCACACGGACTGAAAACCAAAGATCTGTTGCAACGCAACAAATTCACGGTGGTAGACAATAAGCTCACAGACAGAGAATCGACCGACGCTTTTAAATCAGAGCACGGCGTTGACACCACGCCTCAGGTTTTTATAGCCAATGAAAGAATCGGCGGCTACGACGACACCAGACGATATCTAGGCTTGTCTGTAGCGGCAGACAACCAAACTACCTACCGGCCTGTGATTGCAATCTTCGCGGTCGCCGCTTTGATTGCCATGGCAATTGGCTGGGTGGCAAACCAGACACCATTTTCCATACGAACCGTTGAGTGGTTTATTGCTGTCTCAATGTGTTTACTTGGCGTGCAAAAGCTGCAGGACATTGAAAGATTCAGCACCATGTTTATCAACTATGATCTGCTTGCAGCGCGGTTTGTCAGATACGGCTACATCTATCCTTTTGCCGAAACATTCGCAGGGGTGCTGATGATTGCAGGGGTGCTGACATGGTTATCGGCGCCGGTCGCACTGGTCATAGGGACTATTGGTACTGTATCTGTGTTTAAGGCAGTCTACATTGACAAGCGCGATTTAAAATGTGCCTGTGTAGGTGGTAACAGCCGGGTACCACTTGGCTTTGTGTCACTGACAGAAAACCTCATGATGATGGCAATGGCGATCTGGATGCTGTTGCGTTTCTTCACACAGACCTGACACCAATACCTTTTGGCAGAATCGCTGCCTCAATCTGAAGTTACCAATGAGTTCCCACATGAAACCGGATGCAATGCTGTTCGATTTGGACGGCCTGCTGCTCAACACGGAAGTATTCTCAAAACGGGCTTTTGAAGAGACCGTAGCTGACTATAACCTCGGTGAACAAACCGGGTTCTTTCTGTCTCTTGTCGGAACAAATGAACAGCATCACAACCAACGCATCGATGAAGAATTCGGTGACAAGGTTGATTCCCTGGCCTTTCGTAAAGACTGGAATGCACGAGCCCGTCACTTATTTGCAACTGAAAAAGTTGATTTGCTGCCAGGTGTCATTGAAGTACTGCAGTATGCAAACCGGGTTGGCATCAAGTGCGCTGTGGCGACTTCATCGACAACAGAAGCTGCAAACAGAAAACTTGCGGGTGCCGGACTTTGTGAGTACTTCCTGACTGTCACTTGCGGTGATCAGGTTGAGATCAGTAAGCCACACCCTGAGATTTATCTTAAAGCCGGCG
Organism: uncultured Granulosicoccaceae bacterium; assembly: GCA_964550655.1. GTDB lineage: Bacteria > Pseudomonadota > Gammaproteobacteria > Granulosicoccales > Granulosicoccaceae. The sequence goes on along the minus strand of CAZKAQ010000128.1, from coordinate 917 downwards.
CGTCCGTCAATGCTGATATGAGCAGATCCTACGGCCTTGAGGATTCCGCCAATGGGGTAAAAGCTGCTCACGCTGCAGGTCTTAACGTAATTCAGATCCCGAATCTGGTGCCACCGTCAGATGATCTTCTACAGCTTGGGCATTGTGTTTGTGAGAGTATGTTCGACGTACTTGAAATGATTTCATCATAGCGACAGCAGCGATACTCACCCACCCGACACAGGGCAAGCCCGTTTCACAGTCTAACTGGCAAACACACAAACACTATGGCAGTATCGAGCGTCCCTTGATACAAATAGCCCTACAGGAGTAGACCGTGCAATACTGCTCTGAGTGCGGCCATCAGACTTCAGCTAAAATTCCCGACGGTGACAACCGGCAGCGCCAGGTTTGCAATGCCTGCCACACCATTCACTATCAGAACCCAAAGAATGTCTGCGGCTGTATTCTCGAATGGCAGGATAAGGTATTACTCTGTAAGCGCGCTATCGAACCACGATACGGTTACTGGACACTTCCGGCGGGCTTCATGGAAAACGGTGAAACCACCATGGAAGGTGCCGCCAGAGAAGCCTTTGAAGAGGCGAACGCCACCGCAGTCAATCTACAGTTATTCGGCTTGTACAACCTGCCCCGTATCAGCCAGGTCTATCTGATGTTTCATGGCGTGCTGAAAGATGGTTATATGCTCAGCGGTGAGGAATCACTTAAAGTGGGTTTGTTTTCGGAAGATGAAATTCCGTGGGATGAACTGGCTTTTCCGGTCGTCACTGAAAGCCTTCAGCATTACTTTAAGACCAGGCCTGATTGCTCAATTCAGGTGTTGGATATTGTTGCAAGACCCGGTCGCTCATAAGCTGTAGATTAGTTTCGGTTTTTTAAAAACAGACAACCGGTTAATTGCGGTCCGCACACCT
>CAZKAQ010000127.1:0-10809 GCA_964550655.1 uncultured Granulosicoccaceae bacterium | reverse complement strand
GTGCAACTATCTTGACAGACACCGCGTGCTAAGAGCGCAACACTGGCTACATAACAACAAAGAGATAGATTAGCTTGCGCTATTAGTATTTGCAGTCGCTTTTGAAGTACCCGCGTCTAATCAGTTTTGAGAGTGATCGTGGAGGTGGGTCGCAGCTACTGGGATGGCGCAGAGAGCGCTGCCAGCCATGGATGGCTGTTTGCGCGACCCACCGGAGCGATCATTCTCAAAATGCCGAAGGCACCCGAAGGGCTGAATAGTCGTGAAAGAGACTTTTGCCTACTTTTCGTCTTTTGAAAAGTGGGTCCGCCTGAAGGGCATGCATAAAACATCGCCCAAAGGGCAAGTCAAAATCGTAAAGAAGTCAGCCCGAAGGGCAAAAATATAAAGAGCAAACCGCCCGGCAGGGCAAACTTAATCCTCAACCTCAACTGTAGCCGCCATCTCAATCCCCTCAAGCAACTTATCATCCTGAACAGGCAGAGCCTCTGCATCATCACCAACTTGCTCACGCAGTGCTTCAGCAGCGGTACGTAGTTCGCGATAATGTTCGACCAGCTGGTTGCTTTGTTCGAGTAACTTTTTGCGTTCTTCGAGTTGTTCGTTCAGATCTTTGATTTCTTTCTTCTGAGTGCGAGCCATTGCCTCTGCCGCTTTTCGGGCAGTGTTCTCTTCCAGCTTCTGTTTCTTGAGTGTCTTTAGTTTTTTGACAACATTTTCAGGCGTATCTGCCAGCGCTGAGTTGATAGTTTTCAGTTCGCGGTCTTTTTTGGCGAGTTCATCTTTGGCTTTTTTCAAAGAACCGGAGTTGGTTTCGCGACCGGCTTCGAGCGCTTTTTCGGCGGCTAACTTGCCGGCCATGGCTTCGTCAATGGCAGCCTCTGCCTTGAGACGCGCTTTCTCGGACTGCTTGAATTCTGTGCGAAACTCGTTAATCGCTACATCAGATGCTTCACGTGCGCTTTTGATATTGTCGTCAGCGTGCTTTGCACGATCAATCAATTTGTTTAAAGCGTCTTTAAGTTGAGCGGCTGAAACAGTGGTATCGAGGTCGAGGGCTTTGATGACCTCATTTGCCAGCAGTTGCTTGCTGAGTGCGAGGTCTTTCCAGACCTGAAGTTGAATTTCTGCTTCTGTTTGACTAGATGGTTGACTCAATGTTTGACTCACACAGTGTTCTCTTGGTAGGTGTGCTTAAAATTCGGGGCGCGAAAATGCCTTAGTGCGGATTTGGCGCTTGGGATCTTGGATATCAGTTAATCGTAATTTGGTGCTGCATCACATAACCATCACGCGTGATCGTGTTGCGGACACTTGTCTTTGGTTTGTTCTCTGGTTGCCAGGTGTTTGATTGGCAGGTTTTGCCTCACCTGAACGTCTGTTGCCTGGATGCCAGGCTGATTATTTTCAGACGGATAGTCTGCGGCGAAATATCGTTGCGAAGAAAGCATTTACCAGCTGATAGATGTGCCGTGGACATTGATGTCTGTATCCAGCACATTATAGGCATAATGCTGGTTTGTACAAGTCCTATAACGATTAATAGTTCTCAAGGAGTAGACAAGTCTATAAAGATGTGCGGGGCGCTGCCTTTCAGCAGGCATTTTCCGCAGCTTTTTTGCCTGGCGACTGCGCGTTTATCGTGCGTCCCTTGCTGCGTGGTGCTTACTGAACGCCTCTGCGCCCGATGACTACCAACGTTATCATCGATATTGCTATACAAGCGATAACTGCTGCCATGTTTTGTGTCTCTGACGGGTGAATTTACTGTTTGAGGTGCAATACCGGCCATATCAGGTGGCCGGTATTACACAAGGTATTGTGCTTATGCTGCCCGGCCGGGTCCGCTGCGGCCGTTCATTACTGAGTGGCGGATTGAACCGCGATCGATGCCAATGTCTCTGAGATCTTTGTCAGACATTCGCGAGAGCTCGCGAATCGCACTGTTGATCTGCTTTGCGTTCATTCTGGCTGGCTGGGGAGATAGATGCCGCATATCGTTTTCACGCCAGGGCCAGCTGGCATTGCCCTGGTTAAGCAAATCGCGGGAGATGCCAACGTCCTGCAACTGAGAGTCAGACAAATTCAACAGTTGCTGACGGGTTTTATGAATCGCGTAATTTTCTATATATTTATTGATAAGGCTGAACATGGGGGTGTTCCTGTACTTGTGAATAATGGTTGTATATTAAGCCTTATGAATCGAGAATCAAGCCATTATTTGTTCCTCTGAGGAACAAAAGATATGAGGATTTTGGACAGATAGGGCACAGCTAAAGACTCACTTTGACTGGCTCCAGAATTTCTTCAAATGTGCTTCCATTGTTGAGAGCGTACCGCACGGTGATGGAAGCCAGTGAGTCGGGAACAGTCCGGTGTAGAAGGGATGGCTGAAACGCTGATCGACGAGCACCACCACACCACGGTCTGTCTCGGTGCGAATGACTCTGCCGCCGGCCTGCAGCACACGCGTTAACCCAGGGTAACGACTGGCGTAGTCAAAACCGTCTCGTCCGCTTTGCCGGAAGTCGGTCTCAATGAGTTGTTGCGTCAGACTGACTGAAGCCAGCCCGGTGCCAACCACAATTGAGCCGATCAGCTGATCACCGGAGTAGTCCACCGCTTCGCCGAATATTCCGCCCATTATAGAAAACGCCAGTACCGTTTTATTGTGCTGAAAATTAGCGAGAAAATCGTTGCGTTCTGTTTCACTACTGCCGCGCTGTTGAATGATGATCTCGACCGTGGGATGTGTTTGCTGAAATGCCGTGGCTACCGATTCCATAAACACGTATGACGCAAAGTAAACCTGATAGTTACCGCTTTTTGCGAAGTACACTGATGCGATGATGTCTACGATTGAACTGACGGATTGTGCTCGTGACTTATATCGGGTATCTACCCAGTCACAAACCAATGTGCATTGTTGTTGTGGATTAAACGGTGAGTCGAGCGTGAGTAAGCGTGTGTCTTCAGGTAGCCCCAACGAAGTCCGGTAAAATTGTTGTGGTCGCATAGTCGCTGAAAAAGTAACGCTTGCGCGATACTGTTTCCAGGTTTTTTCCAGTTGATCAGTGGCATTCAGGCACTGCAGGGTAACGATTGTGTTTTTATATTTTCCGTTACTTTTTTTAAGTACTACACAGCGGTGATGACTGCCGAACAGCTCTTCAATGACTGCGTATCTGAATATAGCTTTGCCAGCTTCAGCTATTGGCTCAGTGATACGGATTGGCATCTCGCCGTCGTTGCTAAGTGCCTGCATACACGGCTTTATGGCGCGTGATATTGTTTTTGGTTGTTCGGTAAGAGCGGATTCTGCGTCACTGCAGGCTTTGCCGGTGCGGTCGATTGCACGCACCAGTGATTGAAGCTTTTTTGCGTACAGCGTATTTTTATCCATATCTTTTATGGCACTTTTTAGTTCCCGTTTATCAAGTGTTGCCGAGAACATGGAGCGCGCACGGTCGGTAAGGTTATGTGCTTCGTCTACCAGGAGCAGTTGTCTTTTTGTGTTTTCTGATAATGCTGTGAGTTGTACGAGCGGATCAAAAACATAGTTAAAATCACAGATAACAAGTTGCACCCATGGCAGTAGTTGCTGCGTCAGCTCAAATGGACAAAGTGCGTATTCATGTGCGGCATTGTCGATTGCCTGCGGGGTGATGATGCCGGTGCGAATAAGTTGCAGCCTGGCCTCAGGCAATCGGTCGAAAAAACCGCGTGTTAAGGGGCAGATGCCATCTGACGGATTTCGTTCGCAGGTGCCGTTTGTACAGTGACAGCTTGTTTTCTTTGCTGTGATAGTGATGGCTGAGAGTGTTAATCCGCTTTGTGCCATTTGATTGATGCAATCGTTTGCCGTTTGCCTGCCGGAGTTTTTGGCGGTCAGGTAGATAATGCGATCAATGTTACCGTTGCCCATTGCTTTTAATGCCGGAAAAAGCGTACTTACGGTTTTACCGATTCCGGTTGGTGCTTCACACATGAGATGGAATCCGTCACGCGCTGCTAAATAAACCGAGGCTGCCATATCCCGCTGCCCGGTTCGAAAGTCGCCGTGCGGGAACTGCAGTTGTGCAGCACTTTTGAGTGTAGCGCTGGTTTGTTTTTCTATCAGGTCAATCCATTCAATGTATGTCTCTGCAGCATCATTAACAAAACGCTGCAAATCACTGAAATTAAAAACCTGCTCATCAATAATAATTTCATCTGCAATCAGGTTGTACCAGATTAACTGCAGCGTTACGGTGGATTGGGCATTTTTCTGTTTGTTTTGCAGGTCGTGTAAAATGCAGTAACCGTAAACTTTAAGCTGAGCCCAGTGTAGTGATACCTTGTTTTGAGGTAGCTTGTGTGGTGGTGCGTAGCAGCTTTTAATTTCTGATACTTTTAATTTTTCAGGCTCGGGATTCAACAGATCAATACGACCCGACAGCTTTAGCTTTCTCGATTGTGCCTCGATGGTGCATTCAACTTTAACTTCTGATTGTTCCTCTGGTGCTTTTCGCGATTGCAGTACTTTGTGAGCCTTCTGGCCTTCCAGGGCAGTGGGTCCTGCAGTGGCGTATGATTCAAGATCACCGCTGTTGCAGGTGAAGTCGACGAACTTCTTAACTGAACATTTGATTACCTTGTTGATCTTTTTGTCTGGCTCCGTTGCCGGTTGATCAGTTTGCTTCATTGGAGGAGTCCTGCCACTCAACATTGATCACCAGGTGCGGCACATTATGTTGATTAAATAACTTCATCCAGCGCAGTTGGTTTTTTTGTATTTTGTCTCCCGGCGCTTTTACCTCAATGAATTGATATCCGCCCTGATCGGGAAACCAAACCAGATCCGGCTGACCGCTTCTGTAGTTTCGTATGTCGGTTAACATACAGCTAAACAGAGCTGACCAGGTTTCCGACGGGATTCGTTTTAGTGCAAGATCAAGTATATGTTTTCTGCACATATGCCAGTTAACCAACGGGTTTTGATTATGCCGCTTGTGATAAAGGTGATGGTTTACCAGATGCACGAGTTTGCCTTCTGCAATATCTGTTAACCGCTGAGTGATCAGCTCTTTTCTTGCGGTGACAAAATCGGGCTCGTAAAAGTCTGCGGGCCTGCTTTGGAAGGGATGGAAGAATGCTCCGCTTAACGGTGCGAATATGATGTCCCAGAACGCAAGCCCGAACATGCCGGAGATAAGATTATTTTCAAGGTAGTAGCACTTGCCTGTTTTTGCCAGATGCAGGGCGACTGCAAATTCAACTGACAGCTGGCTTTTTGGCAGCGTTAAACCTGATTCGGGTGGATGATATTTTTCCTGTGGTGGAAACGGTTGGTTTGCTTTGGCTGCAACCTTTTGTCCGAAGCTTAGGGCAAAATCGAGCTCATCGCTGTCAAGCGGTGACTGAATTATTTGTTGGCACAAGCTGAGTGCCAGTGCTGTCTGGCCACTCTTTGTATAGAGTCTGGCCAGTCTCTCTCTGGCAGGTGGGAGTCTGGTCTTTTTGTAAATGGCGGCAGCGTCGTCGCATGCTGATTCACGTTCCAGTTGTCTGGCAATTTTATTGTTTAGTCTGTCGAGCTTTCGACACAGCGCGTTGTCTGTTTCTATTGGTGTCGGTAGGGCGTTGTGTAGTGCAATCAACGCATCAATGCCTGACTCGCAGGCGTTGTCATAGTTTTCACTACACTCGTAATATGTCAGGTGGGCTTCTATCTGCTCGCGGGTTTTGAATAGATGATACTCGCGGTCAATCTTGTAGGGCTCAAAGCGTTGATAACCGAGGTCCCTGAGTACAAAGCTGCTGAAGTTCTGATGCAGATTGCCGAAAAACAACAGCCTGAAGGTCAGCATGGTGGTTTTAAAATTGACCTCAATAACACTGTCTGTGGCAAAGAGTTTTGATGCAGGTGAGTCGCCGAACAAATCGGCAGTGTTCCAGCTGGTGGAATTGGTTTCGGGTAGTGCGTGGCCGGTTGTTCCGAGTGCTGCACTTAATTCCTGTTGAGTGAACAGGGGCAGGCAATGTTCTATGGCGTGAGCGTCGCGTTTTATAAAACCGGATTGTGCCAGTTCTTCAAGCGCCTCTGGTACATCGATTTCTGTATACGCTATTTTACTTACTCTAAGAAAAGCCGGCGTGCGTAGTACCAATCGTGCGAACAGGCGTTGTGCGTTGACTGAAAGCTTTTTATACAAGCGAAAGAAGTTTGACTCTTCGCTTGTTAACAGGGCTTGGTAGTGATCGGCGACGAAGTCGATCAGGTAGTTGAAATTGTCGGCATAGTAGGTTTCTTTGAGTGCTATGCCAGTGGGCTTTGTTGTGTGCCGGGTCGTGTGCTTGTTATTTGAGGCGAGCCTGCTTGTCTTTGAGCTTTGTTGTTTTCTCTGTGGTGAGGCTTGCCCTGGCGTTGAGGTGTTCAATGATTGCAGCTACCTGGATTCCGGCAGGCACGCAGCTTCCATCAGTTATAGATGGAACGCACAGGTGCCTTTGCACTGGCCATTATACAAGCCTGTGGTTTTTATTCTGCCGGAATATCAGTCGGGCGCTGTTAGAAACCGGAAAGCTACAAAAGCGTAAAGCGGTGGGCTGTTAGTTTGCCGGTTGCGTAGTGTGGTTACTTTCCACCAGTACCTGTTCTTCTGCAACCAGTTTAACCTGTAACAGTTTATCTGCGTGGCGTTTGCTGCCGATTAGAACCTCGGCTGAGCCGTTTTGTTGACAAGCTGCGAGCACAGTTTCCAGTTGCCGGGAAATCTGCAGTAAAAATGCTTTTTGTTGTTGATCCATCGATGTGTCTCACGGGGGGAGGTCCCGTCAGACTACCGATATCTGTATAAATGTACAGTTACAAAAAAAACCGAGCAACTTATCAGCCTGCCTCACGATCGGTGTTGTCCTCATTTGTGCGGGCGATGGTTGGTGACAGGCCCGCAGGCCAGGCAGCTTTTAATTCTGCAAGCTCCTTATGATACAGTTCGATCGCATTGGCTTTAACGTGTCCGTAGCCGCGAATCTGATCAGGTAACGCAGTGATTTTTAAGGCCAGCGAATGATTTGCAGTGGTCAGTTCATTGCCAATGGACTCTGTTAATGCGCGGTATTCTTTGATCAGCGCGCGTTCGCTGCGGCGTTCTGCGGAGTAGCCGAATACATCGGCAGGTGTGCCGCGCAGAAACTTAAATCTTGCCAGTGTTTTAAACTTACTCATCATAGAAGGGCCGTACTCACGTTTTTTAAGGTGGCCGGTGATACTGTCTTTGGCTGAGACAAGTGGTGGTGCCAGGTGAAACCGTACTTCATAGTCACCTTCGAACTGTGCATCGATTGCAGCCATCAGTTTGCCGTCGCTGTGTAGCCGGGCTACTTCGTATTCGTCTTTATAGGCCATTAGCTTATAGAGATATTTTGCAACGTTTACCGCAACGCCAGACAGGCCGGGTGTTTTCTGTTTTTCCTGTGTGGCAATATGATCAACCAGACGCTGGTATTTTTTTGCGTAGCCAGCATTCTGGTAGGCGGTTAAGCGCTGCACTCGATCACTGACAATGTGCTCCAGTGACTGGCGCTTATGTTGAGTAAACTTTTCAGGTGTGTTGATAACGATTGCAGGTGCGGCGATTGCTTCTACTTCTGTCTGGTTTGATGCGGCACGTCTTCCCCATAGAAATGCCTGAGTGTTCATCTCTACCGCCTGACCATTAAGCTCAATGGCTTTTTCTATGGCTTCAGCCGGAATAGGTACGGCACCTGACTGCCAGGCAAAGCCGAGCATAAACATATTGGCACCAATCGTATTGCCGAGCAGGGATTCCGCCAACTGAGTGGCATTGATAAACCGACAATGTTCATCACCGGTGGCATCGGCAATGGCGGTTTGTAACTCACTGGCAGGGAAGGTTGTGTTTCTGTCTCTGGCAAAGTCACCTGACATCATCTGATGGGTATTAATAACTGCTTTGCTGCTGTTGTGTTGTAAGCGCTCAAGCGTTGTGTTTGCAGCGGCGGTGACGATATCGCAGCCGAGCAGCAGGTTGGCTCTGCCGGTTGCAATATGTGTTGAACTGATTTCATCCGGTGAGGGTGCAATAATAATATGGCTCGCGACTGAGCCGCCTTTTTGTGCAAGGCCCATCATGTCCAGAATTGAACAACCGAGATCTGCAATATGAGCTGCCATGCCTATGATTGCGCCAACGGTCACAACCCCTGTGCCGCCGACGCCGGTTAGTACAATATTAAAGTTATCAGTAAGCGCTGGCAGTGTTACCTGTGGCAACGGGTGGTTCCACTCATTGTGTTTACTGCCGGTGTTTTGAAGCTGTTTTAACTGACCGCCATGTACGCTGACAAAACTTGGGCAGAAGCCGTTAACGCAGGAATAATCTTTGTTGCAGGCAGACTGATCAATACGCCGCTTGCGACCGAGCGGTGTGTCGTGTGGCAGTATGGCGACGCAATTTGAGGCCAGGCCGCAATCACCGCAACCTTCACAGGCTTCTTCGTTAATAAAGATTCGTTTTTGCGGATCGGGGAAGCTGCCGCGCTTTCTTCGGCGTCGTTTTTCGGCAGCGCAGGTTTGATCATAGATGATCGCGCTGGTGCCGGTCAGTTCGCGGAATTCTCTTTGCACCTGGTCAAAGTTATCGCGATGATGGATTTCAATGCCCGGCGGCCAGGCGGTGTCTTGGGGATATTTATCGGGTTCATCGGTGACGACTGCAATCTTTACTACCCCTTCGCCATGTATTTGTTGTGCAATGGCAACCGGGGTTAACGGACCATCAATCGCCTGGCCACCGGTCATTGCGACCGCATCATTGAAGAGAATTTTATAGGTTACGTTGATCTTGCTTGCTACCGAGGCTCTGATGGCAAGAACGCCTGAGTGATAGTAGGTACCGTCTCCGATGTTTTGAAACACGTGTTTGTGTTTACTGAACGGTGCCTCACCGATCCAGCTCGCACCTTCGCTTCCCATCTGTGTAAAGCCCGTTGTGCTGCGGTCCATCCATTGCACCATGAAGTGGCAGCCGATACCGGCTTTTGCAACACTGCCTTCGGGTACCCGTGTGCCAGTATTGTGTGGACAGCCGGCACAGAAGTAGGGGATGCGGGTCATTGCCGGTGCCTGGCGTGCACGCGCTGATTGCACCATCTCTTCGAGCTGTGTGAGTCGTTCAGCTACTGTGTTGTTGGCGGTTTTTCCTACAATGCGTCTGCCGAGCTTGATGGCGATGTCTGTGGCATTGAGTCTTGCGGTGGATGGAAACAGGATCTGATTTTTGAGATCGCGTTTGCCTTCAATTTGCGGTGCATTGGCGCGACCATATAAAAGTGATTTCAGTTGTTCTTCAATCAGGCCGCGTTTTTCTTCTACCACGATGATCGATTGCAGGCCTCTGGCAAAGTGCTCGGCGGCGGTACTTTCAAGTGGCCAGCTCATGGCAAGTTTATAGACCCTGATGCCTAACTGCCTGGCGGTATCGTCGTCTATGTTGAGTTCCTGCAGTGCCTGACGCACATCGAGAAAAGACTTGCCTGTGGTTGCAATACCCAGCCACGCGTCTTTTGCATCGTGGGTGATTTGATCAAGCTTGTTGGCTCTGGCAAAGGCTCTTGCTGCCTCTGTTTTGTAGTAGTGAATCCGGTGTTCCTGATCGAGAAAGGTATCTTGCGCCCTGATGTTTAAGCCGCCCTCCGGCAGGGTGAAGTCGTCAGGTGTGATGATTCTGGTGCGATCCTCACTGACTTCAATTGATGCGGTGGCTTCAACGGTATCGTGCACACACTTATAACTGATAACACTGCCGGAATAGCGTGACATTGCAAAGCCATATAATCCGTAGTCGAGTATCTCTTGTACGCTGGCCGGGTTGAGGACCGGGATCATCGCATCAACCATTGCGTATTCGCTCTGGTGTGCGGTGGTTGATGACTCGCAGGCATGGTCATCCCCCAGTAGTGCCAGCATACCGCCATGTTCTGCGGTACCGAAGTTATTGGCGTGGCGCAATGCGTCACCGCAGCGATCTACGCCGGGGGCCTTGCCGTACCACATGGAAAATACGCCATCGTATGCGCCTGCGCCCTGAAGATTGATTTGTTGTGTGCCGCTGCAGGCGGTGGCTGCGAGCTCTTCGTTGACACCGGGCTGAAAGACGATGTCGTGTTGCTTGAGAAATTTTTCTGCACGCAGTAGTTGCTGATCAAAAGCGCCGAGTGGCGAGCCGCGATAACCTGAAATGTAGCCTGCCGTATTGAGCCCGGCTTTTTGATCCAGCAGTTTCTGCAGCATGGGCAGGCGCACGAGTGCCTGGATACCGGTGACAAAAATCCGCCCGTTCAACAGGCTGTATTTGTCATCTAGCGAGACTTCTCTCATCCCCATGCTTTCTCCAATGCGCTCTTGCAGTCAGAAGTGGCACTGTAGAAGGTCAAGTGCCGGTTCCGGTGTCACAAAGATACACCATATGCCAAAGGACATCATGGGCCGGAAGGTATATGGCTGAGAGAATTGCGGGATAAAGGCGGTTTGTTCGCAACGTTGTGGACTGGTTTGTCTTCGGAACTGACAGGGTTCGGATGGAACTATTCCGGAGTGACAGGCTGGCCGGAATTTGCAATCGATTTTAAAGCGGTGGTGCTACCGCGAAGATGAGTCTGGTGCCGGACAGGAAGCTGAAACGTTAACCCGGACTATTCATGAAATGGCGAGCATATCGCGTAGAGATTTGGTTTCACAGTGAATTTTATTCTTGCGTCGAATACTTACTGATATTTGCAAAAGAAAAAATTTGCTCGGGGCGC
>CAZKAQ010000126.1:0-10866 GCA_964550655.1 uncultured Granulosicoccaceae bacterium | reverse complement strand
CAAATCTCTGCGCGATATGCTCGCCATTTCATGAATAGTCCGGGCTAGTTTGCAGCCAGATGAGTCTTCGCCTGACTGGATCTTGGATAATTTGTTATCAGTGTTCTTGCAAGCTCGTCAGCAGTTTCCTGATCTCCGATCGCTTGCTTGACGTCTATGCCAACAGCAAGACTACCAGGTGATTGCCGACCAAGCGTAGTGTAGCGGCCATAGTAGGCATCTGCGACGTTCGCGTCACCGGATTTTAGTTTCAATGCCGCCATGTGCAGCATGCTGGGTGCAAAATTCGGGTTGACGCGAATTGCCGAACGTAAATGTGTTTCAGCCAGAGCCAGGTCACCTGCATCCAGCGCACAGACTCCGGCGTTGTCGAGGGCAAACTCCGGGGTACGATAAAATTTATTCTCGGAAGCAGCAACGAACTGATCAACAGCTTCCTGCGTGCGTCCCTGATCACAAAGGAAAATGGCGTAGTTATTACGATATTCCGCACGTTTGGGCGCAAGACGAATGGATTTTCTAAACGCCTGATCGGCGCCGTTCGGATTGTCGAGTTCTACCTGCAATCTGGCGTATGAGTTGTTGGCCAATGCATTGTTGGGGTTCTGTTCCAGAGAACGCTGCAATTTGTGTTCAGCATTTTCAAGCTCTCCGACTGCAAGGTAATTGGTACCAAGCTCGGCATTGAAGGTTGAGGCTTTATCATCACTGCTCAAATGACCGAAAGCGGTTGTTGTCGTACAGCCTGACACCACGCCGAACACAGCGAGAACAGAGCACGTCAACAGCGTCTTTTTCATAGCGACCATAATTTGACCATTCTTAATCACAAATTCTCTCCGAAGCGAGGTTTGATAAATTTCAATTCTCTCTTACTTCTGTCATTCACTTGTCCTGCCAACTGTCCGCAGGCGGCTTCAATATCGTCACCACGGGTTTTACGACGAGTGGCAACAATCCGACTATCGTTTAAAATCTTCCAGAATCGTGCCACTGACTGATCCGGAGATCGTTTATAGCCTGACATCGGAAACGGATTAAACGGAATCAAATTCACCTTGCAGGGAAATCCCTTCAAAAGTTTGACGAGTTCCCGTGCATGTTGTGGCTGATCATTGACGCCATCAAGCATTACATATTCAAACAATATGTGCCGTTTGCGATCACCCGTTCCGACCCATCGACGACAAGCATCCATTAATTCTTTTACAGGATACTTTTCGTTTAACGGAACCAATCGGGTTCTTAACTCATCGTTAGGTGCATGTAGCGATACCGCAAGTGATACATCCACTGTCTCTTTGAGCTTGTCCATCGCCGGCAGCACACCACTGGTACTGACTGTGACTCGCCGCTTACTCAAACCGTAACCATTGTCATCGAGCATCAGATTCAATGCCCGCACCAGATGGTTGAAGTTCAGCAGCGGCTCACCCATACCCATCATCACAACATTGGTAATGCGGTGATTTCTGGTAGCGGGTTTCTCTGCAAGCAATTGTGTGGCCAACCAGACCTGACCGATGATTTCTCCGGTCGTCAGATTGCGGTTAAAGCCCTGTCTGCCGGTCGCACAGAACGAACAATCCAGTGCACAGCCGATTTGCGAAGACACGCAAAGCGTGCCACGATTTTTCTCGGGGATGAAAACCGTTTCAATACCGTTGCCACCTCGCAGACGGAAGGTCCATTTACTGGTCCCGTCTGCAGAGAGATGGTCGGTCTCTACTTCGGGGATATAAATCTCGGTTTCTGTTTTGAGTTTCTCGCGCAGTCCTTTCGACAGATTGGTCATCTGATCGATATCTGCAGCACCGTGGTGGTACAACCACTTTAGTACCTGATCGGCGCGAAACGGTTTCTCGCCAAGTGTTTCAAAAAAGGCGCGCATACCCGCCCGATCAAAGTCGAGCAGGTTGGCTCGGTCAGATCGCGGTGACGGTTGAATTGTCGCCTCCGCGTTGTCTGACACGTTTTTATCCGGCGCGCCTGTCTGCGGCCTGCCGTTCTCTAGCGAGTGCGCGGGCACAGCTCATTGTCGTTGAAGAAAAATGCAATTTCAGTCGCCGCTGTCTCGGGAGCATCCGAACCGTGGACCGCATTTTCATCAATACTTGCAGCAAAATCAGCGCGAATAGTGCCTGCCGCTGCCTCTGCAGGGTTAGTAGCCCCCATCACTTCACGGTTTTTCGCGATAGCGTCCTCGCCTTCAAGCACCTGCACCATAACCGGGCCTGACGTCATGAATGAAACCAGATCGTTATAGAAGGGTCGCTCTTTATGTACTTCATAGAAACCACCCGCCTGCTCCTGACTCAAATGCATCATTTTCGATGCGACTATTTTAAGTCCGGCTTTTTCAAAGCGGCTGTAGATCTCGCCGATCACGTTTTTCGCGACCGCATCGGGCTTTATAATAGAAATAGTACGTTCAACTGCCATGAATCACTCCTGAAAGGGATTATTTGCTTGAGGTTAAATAGATCGGGCGCCGGATTCTACAACATCCCACCTGCCGTTGCTGCTATTTTAGTCGACAACGCGAGGTTAATAGCTGCCGCTGCATTAAATGCTGCAAACCTGCAGTACAGGCGCTCAGGCCACCGGCGGGTCAGAGTCACCAGCCAGAATAATTTCTTCCGCATTTTCAGCCGTTGCACCACCGCTGCTCAGTAGTCGTTCGAGATATCTCGCGATCACATCGATTTCGAGGTTGACTCGAACACCTGATTTGCAACGACCGAGATTGGTTTGTTCTACGGTATGCGGAATGATATTGACGCCAAACCGGTCTCCCGACACTTCGTTAACAGTCAGACTCACACCATCAACACAAATGGAACCTTTGGCTGCAATGTAGCGCGACAGTGACGCCGGTGCGGCAATGTTGATGCGCTCCGATCTGCCATCCTGATAGCGATCAATAATCTCCCCTACTCCGTCGACATGGCCACTGACCATATGCCCGCCGAGTCGGGTAGTAGGCGTTAACGCCAGTTCGAGATTGACCTGATCACCAACCACCAGATCTCCCATGGTGGTAACAGACAAGGTTTCCCTGGAGACATCTGCAAAGAAAGTCTTGTCACCAAAGCCAACGGCTGTAAGACACACACCACTGATTGCAATACTGTCGCCTGGCTTAATGTCAGAGAGATTCAGATCACCAAGGGCAATGGTAAAACGCTTATCACCGCTTATGTCATCAATAGTTTCGATTTGCCCGACACTTTGAATAATTCCGGTAAACACTAGGCTTCCTCTTTCAGTGTAACCACACGCATGGTTATTGGCGTAGATGACGCATTATCAAACTCTGCTCCTGCCAACACACCCGCCTCTGCAATAGACTCTGCGGAATCATAGCGATCATACACAGCATGCATCGCACCCAGTGCATAGGGACTACCGGAACCTGTCGCCCAGAAAGAAGAGTATTCGTATACCTCACGCATGGCATAAATACCAAAGATGCCGTGTTCGTTTATAGCTAATGAATCTATATGACTTGATTCATAGGGGTCATCTTCATCGTCTTTGGTATTTAAAAAATAATTTTCCTTGAGCTCTGCATGTACCAGTGAAAAGGTTTTAAATATTTCCGCGCGACTGCTGAAATCAGGAAAAAATGCACTCTTGTTCAAAAGGCTTTCTATCACCAGCGTATGCGCAGCACTGCCGACTATGGCAAGATGTGTATCACCAAAGGTCTGAATCTTTTCACTATGTGGATCATAGTGAGAGGCAAGCTTGAGATCGCCGTAACTGGTCAGAGAGTCTGCAGCGATACAGGCAATACCATTTTTACGGACAACGACAACTGTGGACATAGAAAAACCTGGTAAGGTTAAATGCGGGTAACAGACAAAATATTTATCAAGTGACTATCGTATTTTCTTATACATCTGTTTTTACAACCGGACGTAACATCACACGCAGATCTGTTCCGATCTGCTGCACATCGACAAACTCAAAACTACAACGCTCAGCCATTTCGGTAAGTCCGGTAAGTGCAAACAAACCACGAGCATCGGCACCCAGAAGGTGAGGTGCAATATACAACAAGAGTTCGTCTGCGAGTTGTTCTTTTATGAGACTTGCGCAGAGTGTCGCACCTGCCTCCACATGCACCTCATTGATTTGCCGTGCCGCCAGATCTTCAAGCAATGCCGGCAATCTCACCCGGCCATCTACAGTGGTTGCAAGACGCACTACCTCAAACGGCATCTTTTTGCTCGATTGGGAGTAAACAACAACCTCCCGCTCGGCATCAAATATCTTTAAACCCTGATGGGTCTGCAGCCTGGTATCGGTAATTGCAAGCAATGGCTGCTTCATCTCACCGAAGCCATATTGACTAAAAACCTCACTCGGGACACGCACGTTGAGTTGCGGATCATCTTCTAACAGCGTACCGATGCCGCTCAAAATACAATCCGACTGAGCACGCCACAGATGTACATCTTCGCGTGCTTCTGCACCGGTAATCCATTGGCTTACTCCGTTGGCAAGCGCTGTCCGACCATCGAGACTCATTGCCATCTTTACCCTGACCCAGGGACGATTACGCTGCATACGACTAAAAAAGCCCGGGTTCAGTGCTTTGCATGCAGACTCCTCGCAGCCTGACAGCACTTCCACCCCCGCGTCACGCAGTTGTTGGACACTGTCTACTTTCGGGTTGGGATCGCGACTACCGATAATCACTCTGGATATACCGGCTTTGAGCAGTGCCTCGGAACACGGCGGTGTCCTGCCATGAATTGAACAAGGCTCAAGTGTCACATAGGCCGTTGCGCCTTGCGGATCGAACTTGCCATTGATTTGGCAATCCGCCAGCGCCTCGACTTCTGCATGCCCCAAACCTGCACGCTTATGCCAGCCGCGGCCGATTATCCGGTCATCTTTCACCAGCAGACAACCAACCCTCGGATTCGGATGAGTAGTGAACAAACCGCGCCTGGCCAGACCGACTGCCTGCAGCATTCGGTCACGGTCTGTTCGACTGAACACGCTACTTGCGCCTGCTCTTGGTAGTCGGTTTTTCCTCCGCCTGCAACAGGGTCATTTGGCTCTTTGCTTCCTGCGGAGACAGCTCTTTTTCAAGTCGCTCAATCACATCGCGGAAAGACTCTACATCTTCAAAACTCAGGTAAACCGATGCGAAACGGATATAGGCAACATGGTCAAGCTTGAGCAGTTCTTCCATCAGCCATTCACCAAGGCGTCGCGAAGATACTTCCCGCTCGCCGGTTACCAACGCCCGATGTTTCAAGCGGCTCAGGGAAAGATGAACGTCATCCATGGAGACCGGTCTTTTTTCCAGCGCTTTTTGCAAACCTGCCAGCAATTTCTTTTCAGAGAAAGGCTCACGACTGCCACTTGACTTGACGACCCGCGGCAAATTAAGCTCGGCAGATTCGTAGGTGGTGAATCGTTCCTGGCACTCCAGACATTCCCGGCGGCGGCGAATCTGATCGTTATCGCCACTGAGTCGCGAGTCGATCACCTTGGTGTCCAACGCACCGCAAAAGGGACATCTCATGCCATATCACCTGCAGTATCAGTCGAAAACAGAATTGCGCATTGTAGCAAATAGGCAAGTACAACTGATACACACTACGGAAATACAACCGACAACAATCAAAAGACGCTATTATCCACAGTTTGATTTTATCTGTTCGCGGCAGCTACCGCGTGCAACAATGTATCTAATCAACACTCTCAGGAGAGTTTTTTCATGACCAATCCCGTTCGCATTGCCATCACCGGTGCCGCAGGGCAAATCTGCTATTCCATGCTTTTCAGGATTGCATCCGGTGGCATGTTTGGCCCCAACCAGCCGGTAGCACTTCAGTTGCTCGAAATACCGCAGGCGATGAAAGTATTAGAAGCAGTCAAGATGGAACTCGACGACTGCGCCTTCCCGCTACTGGCAGAGACCATTGTTACAGACGATCCAAAAACAGCATTCACCAACATCGATGTCGCGCTTTTCGTTGGCGCCAAACCTCGTGGCCCGGGTATGGAACGAAGTGACCTTTTAAAAGACAACGGTAAAATTTTCAGCTCGCTTGGCAAGATTCTGAATGATGTAGCCAACCCGGACGTCAAAGTCTGTGTTGTAGGCAACCCTGCCAATACCAATGCCTATATTCTGAAAGCCAACGCACCGAAGCTTAACCCGCGCAATATCACCGCACTGACAAGACTTGACCACAACCGCGCGATCAGCCAGTTAGCTGCCAAAGTTGACTGCGGTGTCACAGACATTAAAAAGATGGTCATCTGGGGCAACCACTCTACCACTCAGGTTCCCGATATCTCCTACTGCCAGGTATCCGGCAAAGCGGCGAGCGGCATGGTTGATGAAGCCTGGGCACGAGAAGAATTTATTCCAACGGTTGCAAAACGTGGCGGCGCTGTTATCGCGGCACGCGGCTCATCAAGTGCGGCATCTGCCGGTAACGCCGTTGTCGATCACATGGCCACCTGGGTGATGGGCACCGCTGACGGCGACTGGACAAGCATGTGTGTACCTTCAGATGGTAGCTACGGCGTTAAGGAAGGCTTGATCTATAGCTTCCCGATAACCTGCAAAGGCGGTGGCGAATGGGAAATCGTACAAGGTCTTGAAGTCAGTGATTTCATCGCCGGCAAGATGAAAGAAAGCGAACAGGAATTACTGGAAGAAGCAGACGCTGTAAAAGAAATGACCTGAACAAAGGTATCAGAATGATCTGTGTCATCTGGCACAGGTCATTTTATGCAGTGAAAAAAAACACCCGTTACATCTGTTGCGCGGCATTCAATCTGTGATCATTCAGCCGATCATTCGACTATGAACACTACTGGCGTTTCAGAACTCTCACAAAGCGCCACAATAGCAGTGCTGCGAGCACGCCAAGATAAGTCAGTGGCTCCATTAATTCGCTTCCCTTGACCTGCCAAATGAAGTGGACCACAGCTATCACTGAAAGTATATAAACCCAGTTATGGAGCTTTTTCCACTTGCGCCCAAGCTTGCGTACCGCGAACCGGTTTGAAGTCACAGCCAACATTAACAGACCAAGCCAGGCAATAATTCCAACAGTAATGAATTTCTGTTCAACAATGGCACTTAAAGCGTCAGCGACATTCAAACCCTGATCGAGCGCTACCCAGACACCCAAATGCACCGATGCGTAGAAAAACGCAAACAGGCCAATCATTCTTCGAAACTTCGCAATTATTGCACGGTTTAAAATACACTGTGCCGGTGTAATGCAAAGTGTTATTAAAAGAAACCGTAATGCCCAGGCACCACTGTTGTGTAGTAGCGCTTCAACCGGGTCAACAAACTTGTTGTCTGCAACACCGGCCACAACCATGAACAAAGGAATTAAACAAGCAAGAAATACCACTGGCTTCAACAGCCAGACAATATTGAGTTTGATCTCAGGAATAGTGACGACCTTGCCGCGAGACACACGTATATTCATAATTTTAGCGCCTCCCGTCAGTCAGAGTCCAATTAAGCAGCCTGGCCAGGCCAATAACAGAAACTTAAAAGCTTTTAGTTAAGTCCATTCCTGTATACAGACTGGCAACTTCATCAGCGTAGCCATTGAACAATTCTGTTTTGCGTTTCTCTGCAAACAGCGCGCTAAAACCATTGCTTTCCGAATCAAGCCGACGCTCTTTCGCCTGACTCCATCGCGGGTGATTGACCTCAGGGTTTACGTTTGAGTAAAAACCATATTCACGCGGTGCTGACAGATTCCAGCTGGTCTCGGGTTCATTTTCAACAAAGTTAATGCTGACAACCGATTTGATGCTTTTAAAACCATATTTCCATGGAACCACCAGTCTCAGTGGCGCACCGCTCTGACCGGGTAGTTCCTTGCCATAAAGACCAACCGCCATAAGCGTTAGTGGATGCATCGCTTCATCAATGCGCAGACCTTCTGCATAGGGCCACTTTATAACCGGATATTTTTGACCTGGAAGCGCTTCCGGATCAAACAGAGTTTTGAACTCAACGTACTTGGCTTTGCTATTCGGCTCAAAACGCTTGATAAGATCCGCCAGAGGAAAACCCACCCAGGGAATTACCATTGACCAGGCTTCAACGCAACGAAGTCTGTATACACGCTCTTCCAGAGTGTGAGGTTTTAGAATATCTTCAAGTGCGTACTTGCCACCTTTTGCACACTCTCCACCTACCTCGACAATCCATGGCTCGGTAACAAGCCTGTCAGCATTTTTTACCGGATCGCCCTTATTGGTACCCAGCTCGTAGAAATTGTTATAGGTAGTTGCCTGCTCGAAGGTTGACTGCAGATCAGCCGCGCTGTCAGCCCATTTGACAACATTTTCTAAATTAGCACCGGCAGCGTTGACTCGCTCGGGCATCATGAGACCTGTACCGGCGGCACCCAGGCCGAGGCCGGCTGACTGCAGGATCACCCGGCGCTGTCGAAATACATTTTCCGGTGTGATCTCTGATGATTTAATTTTTGTTGCCATACGTATCCGAGCCATTGCTTAAAAAGCGATGCTACCGAAGCGTATCGGCTAGCCTCGCACGATTATTGAATTACCAATCAACTGTTTTAAACATCGTCAAAAAATTAACACCCGTTATTATGATTAAAATAGTTAACAAATTAGTAACGGTTTAACCAAGTTTTATAAATGAACTGCTAACCTTTATTAAAACACATGATTTCCGGCCATTGTTATTAACCATTGGCTGGTTTTCAATAGTAAACACATAGAAACACTTCATAAAGCACACCAATTATGACATCTGCAACCGCTGACAGTTTCGTTTTAAAAACTCATTCTAAAAACAACCGTACGTCAGACATTCGACGTAAGCCTGAAAGCACGATGCAGTTGGCCCGTTTACAACGCATTGGCAACCTGACGGATTGGAAATCAACTCATGCCGATATCCAGCTACAGCCGTCTTCATGCATTGAAAGCTACCTTGATCTGGTTATCCGTAGAGATCCGGTAACACTGTTACCGATAGACAACACAACGAACAACGCTGACCACACTGCACTGACCACCGTGCACAGTACACAGCAACTTCAACTTCGCTGCAGAAAAATCGCAGCAGAAACCGCTCAAAAGACAAAAATCCGCCACAAACTTTTTCTTGCAGCCGGCTTTGTTGTTTACCAATCCAATGGTGAGACCAAACGCGCTCCAATTGTTCTGATACCGGTGGCACTCGGACGTATGCGTGGCGGGGCAAGCGACTACGCGCTTAAATATACACAGGGAAATCAGCTACGTGTAAATCCACACATCGCTGATTTGTGCAATACGCATATCGACCAACGCATAAAGCCGTTTAAGGACACCACTGAATTGCGTGAATATCTGCGCAACATCGAATCCAAGGTACACAAGGATTTTCGCTGCAGGATCTCTGCAAACACCGGCATAATCTGCTTGCAGGCAAACGTTCTGACTGATCTCAGCAAAGAAGCATTGGTCAACATTGAACTTGAGCGCACTAAACCGGGTGCTGAATTCAAACCATTGCCGGCAATACCCGATACCTTTGACCCACAGCTGGCAATTAAGGTCTTAAGATTTATATCGCCTGAGAATCTGTACAACGCATTGGGTAACCTTGCAGGTCACACCGAGCAAAACATTGCATCGATTGAAGATGTTGACCCCGATCTTGATGCCGAAACACTGGAGAAGTATCACAACTGCGCCAGCTGGCTGACTGATGTCGGCCTTGGTCACTGGAAACTCAAAAACATCGCGCAGTTGCCGAGAAGAATACTGGCCATGGAATCAAGCATCAATCAATTGCTTGCGAGCCATGAGTTCACTGACAACTTCCGCGATGAATACCGGACAGTGGGTATGCTGCATCGGCTAAACAAAGTAGCCGACAAAATCTGCAATGCTCCACCTGAAATGAAGTACCACTCGATTTCACTGCATGCAGATAACAAAACCAGAGTTCTGTTGCAGCAGGCAAAAATTCAGGCATCTTCACTTGAACACGAGATGCAGTACATCAAGGATACTTTTAAGCATGGCGCTGTGCCAAGCAGCAGGGCGTTAAACAGATTGATTGAAATCATCGGCCGCCGCAATGATGAATCTCAGCTGACCAATCCGGAATACTTCAGAGCAAGGCGTACGCTGAATGAAATTCTGGGATTTCACAACGGTATAGTGACTGACAATGATCTCGAGCAACTCAGAAAACTAGCAAAGACTTTGCAGTTCTCAGATACCTTTAACAATGACCCACTCTACAAACGGCACTTCGGCTCACTGTTCAAGGGTACAGACACCAACTGGCAGCGACTCGACTCAGTGGTCGGTTTTAACAACGCGTTATCACATGAACTGGGTACATCGCTACTGGTTGCACAGTTTGCAGATCGATGGGTTTCATTCGAGCGAGACTTCAGCAATATTGCATCGAATATCGAATCTGCAGCAAGCAGTGCGCACAAGCTTTGCTCGCTGATACCCATGTTTATTGATCAGAACACCAGACTCGAACACGCTTCGCGCACGGCTGAAAAATATCGTTGCCGCATTGACCAATGGCAAAAATACCTGCGCCAAAATCTGGCAGACACAGAGCTTTCTCCGCTGCAGTTGTTGTCCAATTTTGATTTAGGTGACTATAGCCATCCATCAGTAACGCTCTCACCACAGCAACTTGACGAGCGCATCTACCGTCATATTGTGGGTAATGATTTAACTTCCGAATCAGTATCGGCCACTTCACAATGGCTGCAACATGTACTGATCACGCTACGGACTGATCAAGCCACTGTGCGTAGATTCCTCGATCGCGAAGCGAAGCTACAAAGTAAACTCAGCTAAAAAATA
>CAZKAQ010000125.1:0-10988 GCA_964550655.1 uncultured Granulosicoccaceae bacterium | reverse complement strand
TCCTAGCATTAGCAGTAACCAGAATACCTGCACTTGGTCCAAACCACTGGCTAGTCGCTTCTTTGATACCGTCACCATCTACGTCTACATAGTAGTTGCCGACGATACGTTCAACGTGGCCTTCGTTGTCAAGATCAAGTGCTATTGGTGAGATAAGAGTTCGAACACATTCTGCTATCTCAGACTCTACACCGTTTTCTATAGCAGTAGCATAGTAGATTGATGTTTGATCAAATCCGTATGCGGCGCCGTTCCACTCAATTTCATAATTACCGACCCAGTCTGCTGGAGTAATTCTCGGATCTACATTAGCACCAACCTGGAAGGTGTGGGTGAAATCATCAGAAAATACGGTAGCGACCAGTTCCTGATCGAAATCAAAAAAGTTATAGCTGCCTGCGAAACCAAACTCTGTTGAACTGAATATGTCAAAACCACCGTTGACAGGATTTCCGTAAGTCTCGGCACGACAAAAAACGGTCGACGCTAGCTATGCTGAGCTGATAGTGGAAAATGGCAATACATATGCCAATATCAGAACCAGCGCAGAACGACAGCGACATTCATCAATGGCATTATTTTAATTGCACCGAATGTCACGCGGGCTGCTATATTATGCAGCACGAGTCTGCAGGCGGAGCGTGTTTCACCGTAGATGAGTCTACAGATGAGGTATCACAAGAAACCCGACGCGTAAGCGAGTAGACTGTGTGTTTATAAACCGGAGTAAGCAGAGATGTCTTTAGCTATTTTATTGCTTATAGCGATTTTGAGCATTGTTGTATGTCATGTGCTCGCAAAAAGACGAGGGGCTAACCCGGTCTTCTGGGGTATGATGGGTGCGGTCTTTGGACCCTTGGCTATACCTTTTGTATTTTTTAAAAAGAAGCACCCACCTCACGATTAATTTACAGGGCGCTGTGCTCGGCCTTTTAAAGTGCGATAGCAAATGAGTAATGCGAAGAACAGAAGCGTTGCTATAGAAAAAGATCCGGAGCCACTGATTGACAAACTCAGTGACCCAAAAGACTGGAATCTGTCGTCCACTCTGCTTTCGAATGGAATTCCGATTACATGGCTGCTTTCGTTCGGCCCATAGGTCACCAGTAGTGCGTCGGTATTTGCATCATAGATTTCTGCAGACAGATCGTAAAAGTCTGTTGGAAAGCCTGTGTCCAGAATGGTCTCTATGCGGATTGAGTCATTGGCAGTTGTACCACTGACGGTGAAGTTACCGGTTACGGCAAACTCAAACCTTTGACCGTTACCCCGGCTCAGATAAAAGATGGCGTACACATCTCTGGGGGAAAAACTGTTGTCAATGTCCAGTGTAATGGATAAATCAGCAAAGTGACCGTCAGCGTCGTTATCTATATTCAGGTTAATCAACAGATCAAATACCAGTAGTCCGTGCCCGAAGTTCAGGATATTGCGCTCAGCTGATATTTGATTTTGGTCAGGCTGAATCGGCGCTGACTCATGTATGGTTACCTGACCATTGATTATAGAGGTCGATACTCCCGGTTCTACCGATGTTGTGTCAGCGTTTGCACTGCTTATACAAGTGCAAACCAACAGTATCGCTGCAATTTTTGTCGGCCAGTGGATGAGCATTTTTTTAAGTCCGGTACCGTAGTCGTGGTGGATGAGTCTATCAGACAGGACTGGCACTTAATGTAATCTGAACTTGCGACTGAATTGTGAGCTCAATGTTGTTTTGTACATTACATCTACAAGAGACGACGATGAAACAAAGCAGGGGATTAAGTGGATGAGGTGCGGCAGAACATCGTTTTAGCCCGGACTATTCATGAAATGGCGAGCATATCGCGCAGAGATTTGTTTTCACAGTGAATTTTCTTCTTGCAGCCCCTTGTTGTTATAAACATGGCTTATTGATATTTGCAAAAGAAAAAATTTGCTCGGGGCGCGTAGCTGTGGAATCAAAGATCAAGTGAGATGCCGTCGATTTCGTGAATAGTCCGGGTTAGCTGGAGCGTAATGTAGTGCGCGAAATGTCCGACGGTTTTATACCCCAAGGTATTGCTCTTTTACCTGTGGCTCGTCTTTAAGCTTGTCGCTATTACCTGTCCAGACGACCCGGCCCTTCTCAACAACATAATGCCGGTCTGCGATCTTTAACAGATCGTTCAGGTTTTTATCAACTAACAATATTGACAATCCCTGCTGCTTTAACGCTGAGATCGAATCCCATATCTGCTGTCGCACCAGTGGGGCGAGACCTTCAGTGGCATCGTCGAGTATTAGTAAATCGGGGTTGGTCATCAGTGCGCGACCGATGGCAAGCATCTGTTGTTCGCCACCGGAGAGCAGATTTCCCATGCTGGACAGTCGATCCGCCAGTGGTGGAAATAACTCAAGTACGCGGTGTTCCGTCCAGATGTGTTTGTGTTGTTGTCGATTGGCGGCGGTGGCGATAAGATTTTCTCTTACCGTAAGGTTGGGGAAAATCTGTCTTCCCTCTGGAACCAGAGCGAGTCCCAGACGCGCAACCCGGTACGCTTGATTACCGGTAATATCAACGGATTTATAACTGATGTTGCCACCGCTTACAGCACCACCGACAGATGGCAGTATGCCCATCACTGCATGCAGCGTGGTGGTTTTGCCCATACCGTTGCGGCCCAGCAGTGTGACAACTTCGCCTTGCTGCAAATCAAGTGATAAGCCGAATAAAGCCTGACTGCTACCGTAATGTGCGGTGAGATTTTTTATATCAAGCACGGCTGTCTTCACCAAGGTATGCAGCTTTGACTTCAGGGTTTGACTGAATATCGTTTCTGTTACCGGTAGCTATGATGCGACCGTATACCAGTACCGATATTCGATCTGCTAACTTAAATACCGCGTCCATGTCGTGTTCGATCAGCAGAATAGTTTTATCACCACCGAGATTTTTCAGAATGTCGATCATCAGACTGGATTCTTCCGGACCCATACCTGCCATGGGTTCATCCAGTAATAACAGAGCGGGCTCGGTTGCCAGAGCCATGGCGACTTCCAGTTGTCGGCGTTCACCGTGTGAAACCGCTGATGCTTTTTTGTCGGCACTGTTTGCAAGGCCGGTTGTTTGCAGGTACTCGAAGGCAGGTTCCAGCAAACGCTGATCTTTGGTAGCATCGCGCCAGAAACTGAATGAGTGGCCGGCATCTGCCTGTACGGCCATGGCGACGTTTTGCAGCAGTGTCATGTCGGCAAACACAGATGTGATTTGAAACGATCGCGCGAGACCGGCGCGGGCAAAGCGGTGTGCCGGCTTGCCGGCCATGTTCCTGCCTTTGAATTTTATATCTCCGCTGTCCGGCTTTAGCAAGCCCGAGAGCTGAGAGATTAAAGTTGTTTTACCTGCGCCGTTGGGTCCTATCAGTGCATGTACTTCACCTGTGTGTACTTCAAGGTTCACATGGTCAGTTGCGAGAACGCCACCAAATCGTTTGCATAAATCAGTGATTTGTAGAATTGATTGCTGCTTAGCCTTTGTCATTGTTGCGGTGCCTTTGATCGCAGGCGATCAATCGCGCCAGCCAAACCACCTTTGAAAAACAACACAGACAATATCAGTAATATGCCGAAGGGCAGGTGCCAGTGAAGTGTGACTTCACGCAGAAGCTGTTCAAGTAGTATGAATACAGCAGCACCGAATACCGGGCCGACCAGAAAGGCCGCACCGCCGAGTATAACCATGAACATCAATTCACCGGAGCGTGTCCAGTCCATCATTTCGGGAGAGATAAACGTTGTGAAGTTGCCGAGCAGGAAACCTGCGTAGCCACATAAAGCACCCGAGATGACAAAGGCCAGCAGTTGATAGCGATAACAGTCAACCCCCAGAGAACGCATTCGTTCCTCGTTGGAGCGTGCTGCCTGCAGAGCCAGTCCGAAACGTGAACGGGTGAGTTTATAAACTATAAACAAAACCACCAGCAGAGAAACATAGCTGACAGTGTAGAGTGTCAGCGGATTATCGAGGCTGATCAATGGAAATTCGGAACGCACGTCAATGGTCAAACCATCGTCACCACCGTAGTCTTCCAGTGCGACAATGGCATAGAAGATCATCTGTCCGAATGCCATGGTGATCATGATGAAATTCACACCTTTGGTTCTTAGTGAAATTGCACCGGTTAATAATGCGAACAGAGCACTGACTGCTATTGCAAGGCTTAAGTGCAGAAAGCCATTGAAGGATGCCAGTGCGTCCATGCCCCCGTAGAGTGCATGATAGGTTGGTATGCCAACCGCATACGCACCAAGACCCAGATAGGCAGCATGTCCAAATGAAACCAGACCACCAAATCCGAGGATCAGGTTGAGCGCTGTTGCTGCCAGTGCCAGAATCACCAGCCGGGTAAATACGTCCAGCCAGAATGGCTGACCGCTGATAAATAGCACTGGTGGCACCAGTGCCAACAGCAGTAACAGAACGGTGTTTATCCAGAACGACGGCGCGCGGGTGCTGCCTGCCTTTAGCTGTGTGCGCACTGGCACTTGCACGGGTTTTGACATTTAACGACTTGCCGCTGGAAAGAGGCCCTGCGGTCGCACCGCCAGAATCACAGCCATAATCAGGTAGATAAGCATAGCGGACACTGCAGGTGCAGAAGTCTCTGCAGCCTCGCTTGACATGATCAATTTGAAGAGATCGTCAAGGTATGATCTACCCAGTGTGTCTATTAAACCGATCAGTAATGCTGCTATAAAAGCTCCCTTCATTGATCCGATGCCACCGATTATTATTACCACAAACGTGGTAATAATTATGTCGTTGCCCATGCCGATGGACGCTTCTGCAATTGGTGCGACGAGCATGCCGGCTAGACCGGCCAGTGCTGCACCCATGGCAAATACTCCGGTGAACAGGGTTTTGATGTCTACGCCAAGCGCACTGACCATGGTGCGGTTTGAAGCACCTGCTCGAATTAGCATACCGAGTCGGGTGTGATTTACCACAAGGTACAATCCTGCGGCGGCGGACAAGCCGACTGCGATAATAAGAAGTCTGAAAGTCGGCACGACAACGCCTGACAATACTTCAACCTGGCCATTGAGCACGGCGGGTAGTGGTACCGCTATACCTGCCGGACCCCAGACCAACTCTGCCAGCGTGTCTATACAAAGTATTAATCCGAATGTTGCGAGTACATGATCCAGATGACTGCGGGAATAGAGTTGTCTAACTACGATAAGCTCTATGATTAGTCCGCAAAGTGCTGTCAGTGGCAGTGCCAATATAGCTGCCAGTAAAAACGAACCGGTGAGCTTTGTTAATGAAGCACAAATGAATGCGCCAAGCATATACAAAGAACCGTGAGCAAGATTGACGAAGTCCATAATGCCGAACGTGAGGGTCAGTCCGGCTGATAACAGGAATAACAGAATGCCGAGTTGCAATCCGTTGAGGAGTTGAATAAGTAGGAGAGATGTTTCCATCAATGGACCATTAATGGCTTTGCAGGGAGCGGACGCTCCCTGCAAACAGAGGTTATTTTACAGGCTGCACTCAGCAGCGTAGGTGTCCTGGTGGTCGTTTAAAACAACCTTTTCGATTTGTGTTGTCCAGTTTCCGTCTGCGTCTTCAACCACTTTGCGGCTGTAGAAATCCTGAATTGGCATGTGATTGTTGCCGTAGCTGAACTCGCCGCGTACTGAGGCAAAGTTAGCCTCTTTCATTGCGTCACGCATACCGTCTTTATCACTTAAGTCGCCATTAACTGCATCAACGGCAGATTTTATCAAAAGGATTGAGTCATAGGCTTGTGCAGCATAGAAAGAAGGGTAGCTGCCATGCGCTTCGCGAAAGTCAGTAACAAACTTTTCATTGGCTTCATTGTCGAGATCCGGGCCCCAGTGGCCGGTACTTACTGATCCTAAAACACCTTCCATTTCGCCTGCCTGAAGTTTTGGCAGTGAGATGGAATCTACGGTGAAGACTGTATATAGCGGTAGCGTTTCTCGAAGGCCCGCTTGTTGGTATTGTTTGATAAAAGCAGGACCCGCTTTTCCTGGATAGAAAACAAAAATACCTTCAGCGCCGGACGCTTTGGCTTTGGCAAGTTCTGCCGAGAAATCGAGCTGGGCATCTTTGCCCCACTTGGTCAGGTCTTTACCCAGGATCTCGCCGCTAAAGGTTCGTTCGACGCCTGCTACCATATCTTTGCCGGCTGCGTAGTTGGGTGCCATGACGTACAGGGATTTCACGCCTTGCTGGTTTAGTGTCTCACCCATGGCCATCGGGGTTTGGTCGTTCTGCCATGACGTTGAGAAGAAATTCTTGTGGCATAACTTACCCGCAACCGGTGAAGGGCCTGCATTGGCGCTAATAAGAAATTTATCTGCATCAAGTACTGATTTGCGTGAAGCAAGAAGAACGTGTGACCAGATATAGCCTGCGACAAAATCAACGTCGTCTTGTTTTACCAGTTTATCGGTTGCCTGCTTACCGACCTCGGGTTTGAAACCGTCGTCTGCCATGATCAGCTTTACCGGCTTGCCGCCCATGGTGTTATCAATGTGTTTCAGGGCCAGGTTAACTGCTTTTTCCTGATCTTGTCCGATCGACGCGGCACCCGTGGTGAGAGTTGTTACGAAGCCGATTTTAACTTCGTCGGCAGCCTGAACTGAGGCGGCGAAAAGTGCGCTGACCAGTGTGCTGGCCAGGGTGTAGGCGAATAGTTTTTTCATTTGCAATGGTTCCTCTTGTACTGGGGGACGATGGCATCTGCCGTTGATCCCATATGAGATATATTACCATTTGCTTAGCTGTAGATTAACCTGAATTGTTGGCATTTGGCGCGTATTGATATGGCTTCAGTTTTGATCAACCGGATTCAAGGAAAAAATTCACTATATCAATAGTTTAACTGTTCTTTTTGCAGCATAAGGTAAGTCTGTATTGTCGCTGCACCTTGCTGAGTAGTCCGGGCTAGACGGGTACTACCGTGTTTGTGGCAACGTTAGTCACGACATGAGTCTGAGGGGTTGATAGTGAAATGCCGTGTCGGTGAGAGGTCTCCAGTACCTCTTCAAGTAGTTGCTGTCGGACGGCAATGATGCCGTTGACTTCCTTGACGTAGTAAAAAATGCCCCACTCGACTGCATGATCACCAGTGTCGAGTACACGTATTTCAAGTGCGTGTGAATCGTCAATGCTTGAGTTACCGTGTGAGATAATATTTTCGTACGCTTCGTTAAACAATGTTTTAACTTTATTTGTACCGGTGTCGTAACCAATCTTGAAAACCAGTCGCTCTCTCAGGCCTTTTGCAGAAGCAAACTTTGAAAGGCTATGTATGGTTTGTTCTCGCAGTTTAGAATTACTGACCATGATGCGATGATTATTGACTACATCTATCAGAACAGTGTGAAAGATTTTGGTTTTAAACACTCTGGCGAGTATCGGGTTAGAGTCTCCGAGTTCTATCAGGTCACCTTCACTGAGCATATCGCTGTTCAGTAAGACAAGGCCGCTAATAATGTCAGGTGCCCAGGCCTGTTGAGTCAGTGCCAGAAATACCCCGACAAAGCCAATCACACCCCCGGCTTCCAGCATGCTGCTGAAGCCGGCTAAACGTATCACGGCAATGAGTGCCACTACCCCAATAAAGGTACTTACCACCAGTGTAAGCATGCGCGAGTGGTAGGTATCTGAAATCTGAACGCCATCGTTGCTGTTGTTGATTTTTCCGTAGCGACGCCGCATCACGTAGCTTGCGATATTGGATGCAAGATAGGCGAGGTACAGCACGACAAGAATTGAGATTAATCTGACGGCAAAGCCCCGACCGCTATCACCGCCGGAATAGAATGCGTTGTAGCAAACGGCCATCAGTATCGCCAGATTCAGAACACGCAGTACATTGACCCGGAAGTCGATCTGACGTTCGGTTAATTTACCACCGGTTTTGAGAATCAGCGATCTGGCCAGTAGCATTAACAGCAGGTTGACCGCGATTATCAGATAGTGCACCGCGGCGAAGCGGGACATGACT
Source organism: uncultured Granulosicoccaceae bacterium (assembly GCA_964550655.1). Classification (GTDB taxonomy): domain Bacteria; phylum Pseudomonadota; class Gammaproteobacteria; order Granulosicoccales; family Granulosicoccaceae. Next base: position 2,979 of record CAZKAQ010000125.1, on the reverse strand, counting down.
TCTGTAATAGCATTTAGCATATCGTCAAGGATATCATCCCTGACTTCTGCGTTGCTGCGTTGAATTCAGAAAGTCTGTCTGTTCCGAAGCAATTCGGCACGGTGGCCGCTTGTGGTTGAACCGGGTTTCGCAGCCTGTCACCTGCTGCGGTGCGTCTGGTATTTTCTCTGTGTTATTCAGAGAACTCAGTCACTTCGGTCCGTTTATATATTCTTCCTGGCGGGATCTTGGAATTGAATGATGGCGGGCCCGTGGGATTGGCATGTGGAATCAGATAGTCACCAACCTGCTCGGCAGCCTCAATTTCGTCTTCATCGAGCTCCAGAGTCGGGATGTTGTTGTACAGATCTCGATTATTCAGATCACCAATGAAGTTGGTAGGCTCTTCCTCAACTGTCGGGTTTTCGACGACTGTGTTGTCTTCGTTTTTGTTGAATAAAAACCACGCCGAGGCTATTGCCAGAACACCAGCTGCGGCGATACCAAACTTGAACTTCTTGTTTGATGCAAGCTTCTGCAGCGGTGACTCTTTCTCTGTTATCTCCTCCAGAATCAGTTCCGGTACCGGCTTGACTGGCTCTGGGGCCGGCTCTGGATTTTGCGGCGCAACCGTGGGTCCACCGTTAGACCAGGGGCATTTGGGGAGGTGTGCGCCGTTTACGCAGCCGCAGATCATGCAAACTTCATCGACGGCGACCGAGGAATTGTTATTGCGCAGCTCGGGTGTCTGATGAGTGTTGCGGTTTTGTCGTTTGTCGGTCTGAGACGTATCAGTTTGAGGTATTTCTTCCCGCTGTGCAGGAATAGGCGGCGGAACCGGGGTTACTTCACTCTTAACCTCTCTCTTAACCTCACTCTTATAAGTATGTTCTGATACTAAATCCTGGTTAATGTTTTGTTCTTCATACGCCGGTACGTAAGCCTCTTCCTGCAATTCAGCTGTATACTGGTCATTGGCCCGGGCATTGGCTTCGCTGGCAGCATCGGCTGCCGCTTTGGCATCGGCAGCCGCGGCGGCAGCTTCTGCAGCGGCCAGTGCTTCGGCTGCTGCTTTCTGGCTCGCGGTTGGTACAGGCTGAGTCAGCTTGGCGACCAGGTCATCGTTGTCTTTGCTTACGTGTTCATTTTTTGGCGGCTTAAGTCCGGTTGCGACAATAGTCACTTTCATCTCGTGACTCATTTCTTCATCAAACACGGTGCCCACGATAACTGATGCATCGTCTGCAGCGATCTGACGAATGATATCTCCAACGGCCTGGAATTCTCCCATTGAGAGATCAGAGCTCGATGTGATATTCGCCAGAATTCCCTTGGCGGCTTTCAGATCTACGTTGTTCAACAACGGGCTTTTAATCGCACCGATCGCTGCTTCCTCAGCACGATGCTCACCCATACCTCTGCCGGTACTCATGATTGCGTGGCCCATCGATGTCATTACGGTTCTGACGTCCGCGAAATCGACATTGATCAGACCGCTGGTAGTAATGAGTTCCGAAATGCTTTGTACCGCATTTACAACGACATCATTGGCGGCAGCGAAAGCTTCTACCAACGTAACTTCGGCGCCAAGGTAATTTAAGAGATTTTCGTTTGGCACCACAATCATTGAGTCAGCGCACTCACGTAGTTCTTCAAGTCCCGCTGCGGCAGCATCTCTTCTTCGTTGTCCTTCGAAGGAAAATGGTTCTGTCACGACGGCGACGGTTAGAACGCCCATTTCGCGTGCTATTCTGGCTATCAGAGGTACGGCACCGGTGCCGGTACCGCCACCGAGACCTGCAGCAAGAAAAAGCATGTCTGCGTCACCGATGGCAGCTGTGATTTCTTCTGTGCTTTCTGCAGCGGCTGCGCTGCCAACCTCGGGATCTGCGCCGGCTCCCAGGCCTTTAGTCAGATTATTGCCCAGCTTTAGTACATGCTCAGGAGCAAATCTCTTCAGTGCCTGAGCATCGGTGTTGATACATTTGAATTCAACGTCGCGGATACCGCTGGCAATCATCTGCTCAAGCGCATTGCAGCCACCACCGCCAACGCCGAATACTTTAATCGCTGCTGATTGTTTCAGATCAGACTCTGGATTTGGCGAATTGTAAGAATCCATATATGAACTGTCTAAAAATTGACTTCAATCAACAACGGTAGTGCGCAGGTGAGCATCCCTGTTACAAAACATTGCCGGGCTGTGAGATAACTCTGCAGTATATGGGCCAGCACGAAATAATTGATTCTGCAGGCAATTAAAAGAGCGGATTCCGCCGGCACAGTGTGATGCAAGTCGCGTTAGACGGCTGCTAAATCGTACCGTCAAACGTGATGTTATGCCTGTATGATCCACGCTATCCGTCAACCCGGTCTGTGGAGCTACGCCATGAGTCTGAAAACGATCCCCACCATTCATGAGTTTCCCCATAAGCAGACAATAACCACCAGATGGCGTGACAACGACGTCTACGGCCACGTCAACAACGTGGTGTACTACTCATGGTTCGATACAGCGGTGAACGGCTACCTGCTGGAGCAAAGGGCTCTCGACTTCAAAAAAGGCGAGATTGTTGGCCTGGTGGTTGAAACCCGATGTAACTACTTTAAGCCGGTCGCTTTCCCGGACAAAATAGTCACCGGTGTTGCGGTGTCCAAAATCGGTAACAGCAGTGTGCGCTATGAAGTTGGCATATTTAAAGGCGAAGAAACCGATGCCTGCGCTGCCGGGCACTTTGTGCACGTTTATGTTGATGCAGAGTCGCACAAGCCTGTGCCTGTATCCGGCAAGCTGCGAACGGTTCTGGCTAATATACAGCGATGAGTAAGAATCCAGTCGCGAAAGTCGTTTTGTTAGTTGCAGTTTGGTCGTAACGGCTTGGTCTGCGGTCGAACGGTAAACGCGTTGTGCGGTATAACCTGCATAACCCAAGCTTATAGCACCTTAGCCTGCATTATTCACAAGGCGACCGACTAATTTTAGTTTTAGCCTATAAACAT
>CAZKAQ010000124.1:0-11096 GCA_964550655.1 uncultured Granulosicoccaceae bacterium | reverse complement strand
AGAAGTAAAGAGATGAAGATCTATGCTGGCTCGGTAAATCGAGACCATGTGCATATGCTGATAGGGATCCCGCCGAATTTATCGGTGTCGAGAGCAGTGCAGTTTCTGAAGGGAAAAAGCTCGCACAGGTTGTTGAGTGAGTATAAGCAGTTACGGAAGCGGTATTGGGGCCAGCATTTGTGGGCGCGAGGCTATTGGGTGGCGACAAGTGGAAATATAACAGATGAAGTATGGAAGGATTATATCGCCAATCAACAGCCGCCAGAGCCAGACGATAATTTTACGGTTGAGTAGCGACAGCAATCGGCCGCAGGCTGATCGATCCGGCTTTAGCCGTAACTTGAAGCCACCGCCTTCAGGCGGTGCGAGTATTCACATGATGAACTGCTTATTGAGGCAAAAATTAATCCCAAAGATGTAGCGTTTGTCTACCCGGGTATGCCTGCTACAATAAAATTTACGGCCTATGATTATACAATCTATGGCAGTTTCCCCGGTAAGGTTAAACACATCAGCGCGGATACATTTGAAGAGGAAACCACGCGTGAAGCCACGCCATACTATAAAGTTGAAATAGAAGTTAATCAGCAGACTATTATCCGCTCCGGTAAAGATATTGTTGTCCGGCCCGGTATGCTTGCAGAGGCTGAACTACAGGTTGGGGATAAAACGGTGCTGGAATACCTGTTAAAGCCTCTGTTTAAAACAACAGAGGCAATGCGAGAGCCATAAATACAATATTTTATTTTGTCAGCTTAAGTCAGACTGGCGCGATTATGGGGCGCTGAAAAATCCAGTTCAGGCCCGGTTGGAATCACGCGAGACGGGTTGATTGTCTCATGACTGGCGTAGTAGTGATTTTTAATATGTTGCATGTTAACTGTTTCTGCGATGCCGGGTTGCTGGTATAGATCGCGCACATAGCCTGAAAGGTTAGGGTAGTCTATCAGGCGTCTGATGTTGCACTTGAAGTGACCCACATAGACCGGATCAAAGCGGACCAGTGTGGTGAATAATCGCCAGTCTGCTTCGGTAATTTTATTACCGGTTAAATAGCGTTTTGTTGTCAGCTGTTGCTCAAGCCAGTCGAGTGTTTCAAACAACGGGGTGAGCGCTTCTTCATAGGCTTTCTGGGTGGTTGCAAAGCCACATTTGTAAACGCCATTGTTTACTGATTCATAGATACGTTGGTTTAGGTCATCAATTTCTGCTCTGAGTGACTCTGGATAGTAGTCACCTGGTAACGCACCGACCTGATCGAAAGCTGTATTAAACATGCGGATGATTTCCGGCGACTCGTTCGAGACAATTGTCCGGTTTTTTTTGTCCCATAGGACTGGCACCGTCACGCGGCCTGAGTAGTCTGACTGTGCTGAAGTGTATATCTGATACATGTAGTCGGCATTGTTAACCGGGTCGGGGATGACGCCGTCACCGGCTTGAAAGGTCCAGCCTTTATCTGCCATATACCAGTGCACAACTGATACCGGGATGATGTCTTCAAGGCCTTTGAGTGTGCGCAGTATCAACGTGCGATGTGCCCAGGGACAGGCGAGTGATACATACAGATGATACCTGTCGGGCTCTGCTTTGAATCCTGCTTCTCCGCTGGGCCCTGCAGAGCCATCGCTGGTTATCCAGTTGCGAAACTGCGGTAATGTACGTTCAAATCTGCCGCCGCTTGATTTTGTGTCATACCATTGATCGACCCATTCGCCGTTTTGTAAGAGTCCCATGATTTTCTCTGTCGTTATGTGTTGGTCGGTTGCAGGTGTTGTTCTGGCGGTGGTTTGAGTGTCCGCATAAGTGGGTTGTTTGCTGGCCGGTTAAGAGTGTAGAGGTATAAGTGGCTGTGTATTTAATATTATTCTAAATTTATGATCTTATAAATGACGTGCTCGATGTGCAAAATATTGGTGGATGCGCCTGCGGCTTATTCGCCCTGCGGCGCGGAGTTCTTTGTATTAATCTCTCATATGGTACGGAGGTTACAGTATTCTGGTTTTAAACGAACGGCCTTTTATTTTTTTCAAAAGCTCCTGTGCATTTTTTACCAATTTTCGATCTATGGCGACAAAGGCGCGGGTGTTTTGTATTTTTATCTTTCCGACGCAAGCACCTTCAAGGCCACCATCGCAGGTCAGGGCGCCGAGGATATCACCAGGACGTAGCTTTTGTTTTTTACCTGCATTGATTTCCAATGTCACAGTTGCTGGCTTGGCTGGTCGCTCTTTTAGGGTATGTGCCGGGGGTAGTGTGTAATTTTTAATCGACTGGCCCAGTACTTTTTCAAGTTGTTGAATACGATGTTTGTCTGTACTGTCGAATAAAGTCCAGACCATTCCCGATTCCCCGGCACGCCCTGTGCGGCCGGATCGGTGGGTATGTACATCTGTTTCTTTTGATAACTGATAGTTGATGACAACATCAAGTTTTTCGATATCTATGCCGCGCGCGGCTACATCGGTGGCCACCAGAATTGTCGCGCTTCGATTAGCGAATCGAATCAGATTTCTGTCACGTTCTTTCTGTTCGAGATCACCGTGCAAGGCGATGGCTGCAAAGCCTTTGTCTTTGAGCAATTCTGTTACTTCGCGCACGGCTATCTTGGTATTGCAGAAAATCAGTGCATTTTCAGGTTTGAATTTTAAAAGCAGTAATTGCAACGCCTGGGTGCGGTCTTGCTGTTTGTCTACAGGATAAAAATGTTGTTGTATGTCGCCTGTGGTGTGTTCTGTATCGACATTTATCTCTGCCGGTGAGTGCAGTAGTCTGTCGGCAATCGATATTATTTCATCGGGGTAGGTGGCACTTAGCAACAACGTTTGTCTTTTTTCAGGTAGTTGTTCGATGATACGATCAATTGATTCCTGAAAACCCATTTGCAGCATCCGATCTGCTTCATCGAGTACCAGTGTGTTTATTTTTTCCATTTGCAATGCGCCGCGGCCAAGATGATCTTCAATGCGTCCCGGAGTGCCAATAATTATATGTGATCCCTTTTCCAGTGAAGTTATCTGTGCTCTGACTGATGAGCCTCCTGTCAGTGTGAGTACTTTGACATTTTGCGTTGCTCGTGCGAGTTGACGTATTACCTCGGTAATCTGTTCTGCCAGCTCACGCGTAGGGCATAACACGAGTGATTGTGGTGCAAACAGACTGTTATTTAGATTGGCCAGTGTCAGCAGTCCGAAGGATACAGTTTTTCCCGAGCCGGTTTTGGCTCGTGCTATGACATCACGTCCGGCGAGTGCCAGAGGCAGTACCTCTGACTGAACCGGTGTCATTGATTGATAACCAATAGAGGCGAGACTGTCGAGTAATGATTGCGGCAGATCGAGATCGGTGAAAGCAAGTTTGCTCAAGTGCGGTTCCGTTTTACGATTTTCACTGCGGCTGCAGCATTGGCTACAGAGAATGCACTGATAAAAGCTGTTTTGCGCAGACCTGATTGTTCAAAGTAATGTGTATAACTTTAGCGTGCTTCCTGCTGATGACAGCTGGCAGGGTGCATCTGTTTTTACTTAAGTTGAGTTGTCTTCTGCTCCGCTGTTCTGGTCTTTGTCATTTTCTTTGCTTTGCTCGTCTTCAGTTGGGGCTACCCAGTTGGCGTTTTTGATCAGCTCACCGGTATTGGGTATCACCTGGACGCAACGGTCATCCCAGAGTTGGAGCATTTTGTAGTCCTTCTGGTTGGTCACCGCAAGCGCCGGCAAATTGTTATCTTCGAGCCATTTTTGCACCGGTGGTATGTGTTCTGCGATGGATGCGCGTGCAGTAAAGATACGTACTTCAATGTCCATCTCGGTCCAGCGTTTAACTCTTTCAACCATCAATGGTATCGGTTTGCCTATATGCTGATGGCCTTTCCAGCCATCCCATTCGGCCAGCGTGCCGTCAAGGTCGACACCTATCCATTTATTACCGATCCGGCTTTCTTTCTTTTTCTTTTTTTTTGTCATGGAAAATATTCTGCGTGGATTTTCGGTAGAGTGGTTTAACTCTGGACATCGGTCAATCACAGAGGCTATGTCACTGGTAGACTTTGTTCAAGTCGAATATCGGCAATCTATGCTGTGACTCTTGTGAACAAATAACTGTGCATTAGCGCAGTGATTTATGAATAGTTCGGCCTGGAGAGGATTGCAAGCGCCTGCACATAGTCTTCTCTGGGAATGCAGACAGCTCCCATTGACATAAGGTGTTCTGTTGGCAGCTGACAGTCAATCATGTCGAAACGGCCACTACCGGCAAGTGCAACCAGTGCAACCTTTGATGCATCGCTGCGATGACTGAACATCGATTCACCTACAAACACCCGACCCACGACAACACCGTAGAGTCCACCAACGAGTGTGTTTTCCTGCCAGATCTCTATGGACTCAGCGTGTCCCTGTTCGGCCAGAGCGCAATAAGCATCTTTCATGTCCTGAGTAATCCATGAGTCACTTTCTCCTTTTCTGGGTCCGCTGCAGGCATCGATCACCGAGCGAAACTCTTGTGTATTGCTGATTTCGAATTGCTGTTTTTTGATCACTCGACGCAAGCTTCGTCTTATCTTCAGGTCATTTGGCCAGATGATGCAACGTGGATCGGGTGACCACCATAAGATCGGTTCTCCCTCTGAGTACCACGGGAATATGCCCTGTCGATAGGCATCGAGCAGGCGAGCCGGCTGCAGGTTGGCGCCAGCCATTAACAGACCGTTTGGATTTCCCAGTGCGTTGTGAACCGGCGGGAACGGGGTGGTGTTGTCTGTCTCACTCAGAAACGGTATCGGTAAGCTGCTCATTACGGGCTTAGTTTTGATGATCTTTGTTTTGTGAGTTTGCAGCTGCTGTGTTTGCGATTTGTTTGCCGTCGTCTTTAGTCTGAGTATGCTCTTGTCTTTTAAAAGGTAACAAGGTTTGTAAGGCATCGCAGCGTTCTTCCATAAACGGAGTCTCCTGTTTTAGAAAATGTGCCACTGCGGCCCGGAAACCTTCGTCTCTTATGTAGTGCGATGACCAGGTAGGGGTTGGGACAAAACCACGCGCGATTTTATGTTCTCCCTGCGCGCCGGGTTCGAATCGCTTGAGGCCATGCCTGATGCAGTAGTCGATACCCTGGTAGTAACAGGCTTCAAAGTGCAGGCTGTGGAAGTTTTCGTGACAGCCCCAGTATCTGCCGTACAGCGTATCGGGACCTTTAAACATCACCGAGCAGGCAACACGTTTTGCTTCATGGGTAGCGAAGACAACGATAATGTCATTACCCATTGTTCTGCCGACCTCTGAAAAAAAACTGACGTTGAGAGTCGGTGTGCCCCACTTGCGATCAAAGGTGTCGCGGTAAAAATTGATCACATCGCGCCAGTCCTTGTCATTGAGTTCGTCGCCGTGATGAGCTGACAGTGATATGTTTTGCTCGGCGACTCGTTTTCTCTCACGACGCATGTTTTTACGCTTCTTTGAGTTGCAGCGCGAGAGAAAATCTTCAAAGTTCTGATAGTCGTCATTGACCCAGATGTACTGGCAGCCCATGCGTCGCAAGTATCTGTGTTTGTCCATCAATGTGGCTTGTTCTGTGGTTGGAAAAAGCCAATGCATGCCGGACAGGTTTTGCTGATCAACCACGGCGATTGCCGCAGATAACAAAGCAGCTGCGCACTGTTCGTAGTCATGATCTTTATGAACCAGTAGTCGGGGCCCGGTGGCAGGTGTGAAAGGTGCTGCACATATTAGCTTCGGGTAGTACTCTGAGCCGCTGCGTTCGTACGCGTCAGCCCATTGAAAGTCGAATACAAACTCACCGTAGGAGTTGGTTTTAAGATAAGCAGGGGCGGCTGCTATGAGTTTTTTCTGATCATCTTTTAAAAGAATGTGATAAGGGTGCCAGCCGTACTTCGGGTCAACGCAATTGTTGGTTTCCAGTGCGCTCAGAAACTCATAACGAACAAACGGATTGCCGCCATGAGACAGTGCATTCCAGTCAGTGGATTTGATCTCGGAAAGCAAGCCACCGACTTCGATCCGGTACTGGCTCGAAGTTTTCTCTGGTGGCTGATTGCTTGTGTCGGACACTAACTACTGCAGCGCCTTAGTTTTTCGAAGCCAGTGCATCCAGATACTTTTCAGCGTCGAGTGCTGCCATACAGCCTGTACCGGCAGAGGTTATCGCCTGACGGTAGATGTGATCCATTACATCCCCGGAGGCAAATACGCCTTCTACACTGGTTGCAGTTGCGTTACCGCTGAGCCCACTGTTAACTTTGATATAGCCACCTTCCATCTCAAGCTGGCCTTCAAAGATGCTGGTATTCGGGGTGTGACCGATAGCTATGAACACACCGTGCAGGTCGATGTCTTCGGTGCCGTCGTTTTCGGTACTTTTAATGCGCATACCGGTAACACCGCTGTCATCGCCGAGGACTTCTTCTAATGTGTTATTCCATTTGATGTTGACTGTTCCAGCGGCTTCTTTTTCAAACAGATGCTTTTGCATGATTTTTTCCGCACGAAGTTCATCGCGGCGATGTACAAGAACCACTTCAGAGGCGATGTTCGACAGATAGAGCGCTTCCTCTACCGCGGTGTTGCCACCACCGATGACAGCAACGCGTTTGCCCTTATAGAAAAATCCATCACAGGTGGCACAGGCTGATACACCTTTGCCTTTAAATGCTTCTTCAGATGGCAGGCCCAGATATCTGGCACTGGCGCCGGTGCTGATAATCAGTGCATCACAGGTATAAGATTTTGAGTCACCTTTGAGAGTGAAGGGGCGTTTGCTGAGATCGAGTTCGGTGATGTGATCAAAAATCAGTTCTGTCTCGAACCGTTCTGCGTGTTTTTGAAAACGCTCCATCAGTGCCGGACCCATTACGCCTTCGTTATCTGCCGGCCAGTTATCGACGTCTGTGGTGGTCATTAACTGACCGCCCTGCTCCATGCCGGTGATCAAAACTGGCTCCAGATTGGCTCGGGCTGCGTATACGGCCGCGGTGTAGCCGGCAGGGCCGGATCCAAGGATTAGCAGTTTGCAGTGTTTGGTATCGCTCATAACTTTTGGGGATTTCTTCCGGGTCGGGGTGGGAGGGTATACATGACAATACCTTCACCAGGCTTTGTTGCAGCCGGTGAACCACTTAGTATGAAAAGTCGTACTGGCATTGTACATCACAACCGTGTTTAGAAGCTGTCTTGTGGCTGGAAGTCCAGCTCCGTTGGGTGGTTGACACATCGGGCTTTTGTGGTGACTGATCAGGCGAGCAAAATACCAGTCAGACTATTGCCACACACCGGATAATCATTGACCACCAAAGCCGTTTCGCAAAAACGCAGTCCGCGAAAAAAGCGCGCTGCAGCGAGTGCATCAAGCGCCAAAAGAGGCAGCACCCGCAGCCCTGCGAGGTCATCGTCAAAGGCGGCCGGTGCCGGCTCAAAATCTTCCGCGGCACTAAAGTCACTCGGCCAGGGCGCGCTGTCCGGTCTCAAAAGCCCGCTTGCGCGCAGTGCGAAAATAAAGACGCCAATGGAAGCTGAGATGTCCGCGCGGGCGATGGCCTTGTTCAAGCGCGGTTTGCGGGAGGCGCTGGCAATTCTGGTTGCTGTGATTGCCATCCTGATGTTGATTGCACTGGTCACTTTTCACGTTAGTGATCCTGGCTGGTCTCACACCGGAGGCTACGGGCAGCTCAAAAATGCAGGCGGTATTTTCGGCGCATGGTTTGCCGATATCACCATGTTTTTGTTCGGCTATATGGCCTATGTGCTGCCATTTGGTTTCGCGCTGATCGGCTGGAACGCATTCAGGCAGCGCGACGCAGCTACAGTACCTATTTTGATTTTTGCCAGAACGGCAGGATTGTTGTTGTTTCTGATTACCGCCTGCGGCCTGAGTGATCTGCATGTCTTTGTGCATCGCGGGGATCTGCCCATTGGGACGTCCGGCGGCGGTGTCCTCGGGACATGGGTTGCCGGTAACATGGTCAGCGTGATCAATTCCCTCGGTGCGACGTTATTACTGCTGGCGTTGTTGCTGGGTGCCATTACTTTTGTCACCGGTGTTTCATGGTTCACCATTATGGAACAGGTTGGTGCTTATACGTTGAAGGCGACGCGCAAAGTCAAAGCCGGCTTGAACAACATGGTTGCCAGGGTAAAAGATCACCTTGCATGGCGCGAAGCACGCCGTATGCGAGTACAGCTGGGCGGGGCGAGAGGCAACAGCGGCGCTGCCGGTAAGGCACCACTGATTGTCAGCCGGGAAAATCCGTCTGACCCGGGCCTGGAGTCCGATATTCAATTTGGTGGCGTTGATCCTGATGATGCCCCCGTCGTTTCGCTTGGCGATAAAATATCAACCGCAGTGACGGCAGGTGTTGCAGGCGTTAAGTCTGCCGCAGACAGAAAAATATCTATTCAGCCCCGACCCGCTACTCCGGCACCGGTGTCTCCAACGCCGAATTCACCGGACAAGCAGTTTCAGTTGTTTGAAAAGAATACGGCCGAAGTGAAGCGCAAGCCCGGTGAGATGCCGCCGGTCAATCTGCTTGATGCTATCGAGAGTGTACGTTCCGGTTATTCGGAAGAATCACTCGAGCAGTTGTCCCGTTTGCTCGAGTTAAAGCTTGCAGACTTCAATGTCACGGTGAGTGTTGTTGAGGTACATCCGGGTCCGGTGGTGACGCGTTTTGAGGTTGAGTTGGCGCCGGGTGTAAAGGTTAGTAAGCTCACCAGTCTCGCAAAAGATATTGCACGTTCACTGTCAGTACTAAGTGTGCGGGTTGTTGAGGTGATTGCAGGCAAATCAACCGTTGGTCTGGAAATACCCAACGAAGACCGCGAAATGGTTCAGCTGACAGAAATACTGCAGTCGGAAGAATATCGCGACATGAAGTCACCTTTGGCGCTGGCACTGGGTAAAGATATCAGTGGACTACCGGTGGTTGTTGATATCGCAAAAATGCCACATTTACTGGTAGCAGGCACCACCGGCTCCGGTAAGTCAGTGGCGGTTAATTCAATGTTGATTAGCCTGTTGTACAAGGCAACCCCGGAACAGCTGCGATTGATTCTGATTGACCCGAAAATGCTTGAATTGAATGTCTATGAGGGCATTCCACATCTGTTGGCGCCGGTGGTCACTGATATGAAAGAGGCTGCCAATGCGCTCCGGTGGTGTGTTGGTGAGATGGAACGTCGATACCGGCTGATGGGGGCACTGGGTGTGAGAAATATCACCGGCTTTAACAAAAAAGTACTCGATGCACGTGCCGCCGGTGAGCCGATTCTCGACCCGCTGTATAAACCGGAAGAAGCTTTTGATCCTTCTCTGGGTGCGCCGGAGCTCGATACACTGCCGCTGATTGTAGTGGTGGTGGACGAGTTTGCCGACATGATGATGGTGGTGGGTAAAAAAGTTGAAGAGCTCATCCAACGTATTGCCCAGAAAGCCCGTGCGGCGGGTATTCATCTGGTGTTGGCAACGCAAAGACCTTCAGTTGACGTTATTACCGGATTGATCAAAGCCAATATTCCCACCCGTATGGCATTTCAGGTGTCATCGAAAGTGGATTCCAGAACGATCCTTGGACAGGGCGGGGCAGAGGCGTTGCTGGGTAACGGAGATATGTTATTTCTGCCACCCGGTACTGCGCAACCTCAACGCGTGCATGGTGCCTTTGTCGACGATCATGAAGTACACAGCGTAGTCGACTGGCTCAAGGCAAGCGGCACAGCAGTTTACGTTGACGAAATACTGACGGAAAACACGCTGCCATTGCCCGGTATGGCCAGCGAAGACTCCGGTGGTGACAAGGATGAACTCTATGATCAGGCGGTAGCAATAGTTACAGAAACGCGCAAAGCCTCTATCTCCTATGTGCAGCGCAGGTTAAAAATTGGTTACAACCGGGCGGCAAGAATTGTTGAAGAAATGGAACAATCCGGTGTGGTTAGTGCTGTGCAACACAACGGTACGAGGGAAGTTATCGCCCCCCCTCCCGTCTAGCTTCATAATTCATGAGGCGAGCTGTGAATTTGTCTTTTTTATGTCTTTATAAATGGTTTTTTGCGGTAAATTTATGGTCAATCCCAAAATGACAGACTGTCTGGTGACTCAGGGCGCAGACTCCTGGCCATAACCGGAATTAGAATCTCTATGAAAAGTTTGCTCGCAAGTGTGGCACTGTTTTTATCAGCACCGGGTGTGCTGGCTCAATCGGCACTGCTGGACTTCAACTCCTCGATGTTCTCTTTCAGTGCCGATTTTACCCAGACAGTGTACGACAGTGATTCCGTGGCTTTACAGGAGTCCGCAGGCACTGTCGAGCTAATGCGTCCGGGGCGTTTTCGCTGGACTTACGCGCAGCCGAACAGCCAGCTCATTGTTGCAGACGGTTTGACACTCTGGGTATACGACGAAGATATCAGTCAGGTGACAGCTCAGCCGCAGGAAACAACCCTCGGGAGCGCGCCTATCGGGCTGTTAAGTGGTCAGAGGACGCTTGAATCAGAATTTACGATCACTGAACTGGGTGTTGAAAACGGCCTGCATTGGTTTGAACTGATACCGCTGCTTCAGGATACCGACTTTAATACCGTCTACCTGGCGCTTGATGAAAATGGTCTCAGTGCGATGGAACTGCGTGATAACTTTGATCAGGCAACGCAGATAAAATTTATTAATTTTAAAATGAATGCCACATTGCCTGAGGATCGATTTACCTTTACGCCGCCTGAAGGTGCGGATGTCGTGGGTGAGTTGGGTGTGGAGCAAGAGCCTGCACCGGAAGAGCGCCAGTAGTAGCTATGACAACATAACCGGCGGCGACGCAGCCTGAACTTTAACTTATGTTTCCTGTATCGCTTACTAGCCCGGTTTATTCATGAAATCGACGGCATCCCGCTTGACCTTTGTTTCCACAGCTACGCGCCCCGAGCGAATTTTTTCTCTTGCAAATATCAATAAGCCAAGTTTTTAAAAATAAGGGACGCGAGAAGAAAATCCACTGTGAAATCAAATCTCCGCGCGCTATGCTCGCCGCTTCATGAATAAACCGGGCTAGGAGTCTGCGCGGTAGAAGTCTGCGTAACGAGAATGTGCCATGGCGA
>CAZKAQ010000123.1:8439-11110 GCA_964550655.1 uncultured Granulosicoccaceae bacterium | reverse complement strand
GCTGTGGAATCAAAGATCAAGCGAGATGCCGTCGATTTCGTGAATTGTCCGGGCTGGATAAGATGCGCCATAGTACCACCGGATGCATCGGGCAGATATCTTCGCAATCAATCAAATACGACCTCTTAAGGTCGATTATGCAGTGTGGTATTTACCTCCGCCTGGTCAGTCTGCTTCTTTGTGGTGATCGTACCCGGCCACAAGTTCCGACTTTAGAAACTCACCGAAGTTTACCGACTGGTAGCGCGGCATCTGTCCGGCATTTATACAACAGTCAAGCGGTGCAATTTCAGACATCACATTGGGATCGTAAAAAAACGGGCACGAATAGCGTGCCTTGCCGGAGACGTTAATCACACGATGCGGTGTGGAGCGCAACAAACCGTTAGACCATCTGTGCAGCATGTCGCCGACATTAACCACGAAAGAACCGGGAATACGTGGCACATCAATCCACTCGCCCTGCGGTGACTGTACCTGCAGCCCACCGATGTCATCCTGCGCCAGTAAAGTCAGGCAACCAAAATCGGTATGTGGTGCTGAACCATAAACGCCCTGCTGCGCCAGTTTGTCCACTGAGCTGTCAAAGTCAGTTCGAAACGGCGGATAGAAGAGCAGCCTCAGCCAGGTAGTTGGCGGATCAAACGCCTCCATTACCTGGCTCCCGGCACCCAGTGAACGGAATGCCTGTGTCACCAGCTGGTGTGCCAGTTCGGACATTGCATCGTTATACGCCATTACATCTTCGCGAAAACCATCTAACGCTGGCCATTGATTGGCACCAGCCAGATAGTGACCTGCTTTGACCTGCTCAGCATCAGCTGCATCCTCACGCATTACCATGAAACTCTCGGACTGATTCGGATGCACAACATCTGCAAGTGTGGAATTGACATCGGTCGAGGTGTTAATCGGTATATAGCCACGATGATGTTCATTCAGCTCAAGCTTGAGCTTTTCTGCAAGGGGCAATGCATGAAACCTTGCCGATGCGGCAAACACGCGCTGTACCAATGTCTCTGGTACTGCGTGATTTACGATGTAGCCAAACCCGGCTGTTGAGTAGACACGATAGAACTCGCGTGCCAGTTCATCAATCGCATCGGTATTGCCGGAATGCAGAGCGCTTACGTCAATGACGGGGATCGGCATAATATTTTCACAATCGATTTATTTTTACACTGATATTTTAACCACATTCCACTGGAATTAAGGTTGCTATGGTATTATGCCGACAGTTTATGAGGTGTTACCGTGACAATACCCCGTATCGGATCACCTTATAAACCACAATCTGCTAACGAACGGAGACTACTATGCCCACAAGGCGAAATCCCGTTGTCCGCTACGGTGCACTATTGCGAAAAGGCGGCGCCCATACCAAATCGGTATCCGGCAAAAGGCATCAATCAAGACGTCAGCTGGACGATGAAATTGATGATTACTACCAACAGCGCTTGAGATCACAGCGTAAAACACAAAAGGAGCAGGACGACTCTGCTCCTTCTTCAGTAAATAAATTCTTCCTCCTACGTGCCAATTCAAACCAGCATTCGTGCTCTGCAACGAACCTGGTTAACACGCCATTCCCTTTATAGAATTACCCATAATCACACCCTTTGGCTCACCCTGTGCTCTGACTTGAATTTACCTCCAGAGCTACCGTTGTCGCAGATATTAAAGTACACTCGCTCGATGTCAGCTATAAAATAATATTTTGTCGTGCTGGTTTCATTTAACAAATGCTATCAGCGTGCTTCGTATAGCTACAAAACCTGACCACAAAGCTCAATATCAATACAGTCGTGTTTATCTGAACTATATATACGGACTGACTGGGTTCCATTTTATTTATACTCTGTCTTTATAAAGAGCAGGAAATAGCCACACTACACTCAGATAAACTCTGCAGATGGTTGATCACAACAGCCATGCTCTCCTGTCTTTCGGGCTGTGGCAGCGGCACCTTAGACCTCATGGGAGAGGATAACTCAACATTCGTCGGCAGCGTCGGCATCCAGAAAAAGCTCTCCGATCGATCAACTATTGATATCAGCTATCTTGCCACTGCAGGCAGCAACTCGCAGTTTCTCGGTACTGCTGAAAGTGAAAGAGAAACGGGCATACAGTTTGATGGAATCCGCGTCACTGAAGGAACAGTAGAAAATGATTTCACTTTCCAGACAGTGACAGCCCACTACGAATACGCCTACCTACTGTCTGATACATTCAAACTAACCGTAGCGCCGGCGCTGCAGTTGGGTTTTGCTGAAGTTGAAGGCAGAATTGACGGGTTGAATCCAACCGTAGATGAATTCCTCCCGGCCATAGGTCTGAAACTCGGTTCTTCCTTAAATTTTACTGATCAGACCAGTCTTGTTGCTGAGGGAGCATTTTATAATCAAACTGAAAGCCATCGATACTTCACTTCCGGCATCTGGGTTAATCACCTGTTCCGAAATAACATCGCATTGCAAGTCGGTTTCAGTACACATTATACCACCGACAATGATTCTACAGATATGTGCGACGGACCCATTAGCGTCGAAAATTGCAATGATTCAGGTTTATCAATCGACGCTTCAGGCCTACATCTGGGCCTGTCCTATAACGTTGAATGAATTATCTCTCTAACCCTGAATAACTACTGCCCTGCGTCATCCGGTTTCAG
>CAZKAQ010000123.1:0-8339 GCA_964550655.1 uncultured Granulosicoccaceae bacterium | reverse complement strand
AATGAATTATCTCTCTAACCCTGAATAACTACTGCCCTGCGTCATCCGGTTTCAGGCTATACCCAAGCCGACTCCACTGGATACCATCCTGATTTTTAGAAAACCAAATCTGGCGCGCACGACCCACAACATCAGCCAGAGGTACCTGACCAAACACTCTTGAGTCATTACTCTTGCCACGGTTATCGCCCAGCACAAAAACGTAACCCGGTTTCACCGTAACAGAGAAATCCTCGAAAATCCCGCCAGTCACCGTCCATTGACGATTTTCATATTGCTCTTCAATTACCTCACCAACAACCGGTGCTGCAGATAGTGATATACCGTTTACGCTGATAACGTTGTCTACCGATGCAACGATATCTCCGGGCATACCGATAATACGTTTGATAAAATGCTGAGTTCGATTATTCGGGTAGACAAAAATCGCTACATCACCACGCTTTACAGACCACCAGCAATTCGGACAGTTATAATTCATATTGGCAAAAATGAAATCACCCGGCTGCACCGTTGGCAGCATACTGCCACTTGGCGTTTTGAATGCCTTCACCTGATGATTACGCACATACGACACTACAATTGGCAACACCAGAGTGGCACACAACAAAAACACAGCAGTGTACAGACCACTGGTTTGCCATGGCTTTGTTCTGTAAGCCCCAATACGCCGCGCAACACGCCACGCGTCTATAATTCCCCATAACCAGACACCCAGACCGAGCATTACACTCACTACCAACACACCGAGCATCATAGCTGCCGGCAGGTACAGCGCCACCAACATAATCAAAGGCACTGACACCAGGCTGAAAATTAAAAAGAACCAGATAGCACGGTTAATCTGTCCGTTGTATAGCTGACCAAAGCCCGGCAGCGCTGCACTCATTAACGCTGCAATTGCAGGTACTCGACGTGTCACAGGCTCAATTGATCTACTTGATTCTATATGTTCATTCATAATAATTTTTCCTTTATCCAGCTGCAGAGACAAACCACACTGCAAAAACAAATCTAAACACCTGCCCTACTCCGATCAGCCCTCCCACCGTTAACGCCAGCCATTGCCACCAGGTAAGTGACTGTAGAGGAACCGCATCGTCAGACATTCTGTTACCGGTAACCGATTGTTCACGCTCGAAGGCCGCAATACTCTGCATCACGGTGTCATCAAATCCGACCGGCGGAGTGACCATTTCTCCTTTAAGCAACGCTTCGGTGTTTTCATCCAAATCATTCATATCATTTATCCAGTCTTTTCAGTGCAACTGACAATCGCTTTCTGGCACGCGACAGCCGGGTACGTAAAGCACCCTCGCTACAATTCAGAATTTGCTGTGTATTTTCAATTTCAGGCGTATAACAAGCTGCAATGACTTCTCTGTCTTCCATCGTGAGAGTGCTTAGCGCCTGCCTTAGGCGAACAATCGATTCGTGTTGTTCGTATTGTTGCGAAGGATCTGATGCATGAGAAAAATCTGCACACTGATCAATATCTTTTTCGTCTGCAACAGATGCTGTTTTTCGGCTTAGCGTATCAAGCGCGACATTTCTGCCTATGGTAAATATCCAGGTAGACAAAGCGGCTTTGGTCGGATCGTATTTTTCGCGGTTTTTCCAGACACGCAGAAAAGTCTCCTGTGCCAGTTCTTCACAAAGAGCATCGGATAAACCCATACGCCCCAGATAGGCGAAGAGTGAGCCCTGATATCGCCTGACCAGTGCAGCAAACGCCAACGGGTCACCGCTCAGGTGATCAGGTTCAAGTGAGGATTTATCCGAAGTCATACCCCCTTATACTGCGACCACCTGAACTTGTTACAAGCAATATTAAGAATCAGGTCACAATTTATTTTCAGGAGCCGGGCGCACTTGAGCCGGTTGCGGCAGAGGAATAATCGTGAGTATGCACTGTAGCGAACGCCAGGCTTGTACGTTAATTTAAACCAGGCTTGTACGTTCGTATAAAGAAGAGTAACCGCCGGATGCAATACATCCGGCGGTATTCTGTTAGCCAGCTACAACAGCAACCGGTATATCTTTGAACTTGACTTTGGTCTCGTCAGCCGCTTTCTGGAAGCTTTCAATCTCATTGAAGTTCAGGTAGCGATAGAGATCACTCGACATCGAATCGAGCGCTTTGGCATAAGACATATACTCGTCTACGGTGGGCAACTTGCCCATAATAGCCGCCACCGCCGAAAGCTCGGCAGATGCAAGATACACATTGGCATCTTTTCCTAATCTGTTTGGAAAGTTACGCGTAGAGGTAGACACCACCGTTGCCCCCGGTCGCACACGCGCCTGGTTGCCCATACATAGAGAGCAACCCGGTATTTCAAGCCGCGCTCCAACCGCACCAAAGACATTGTAGTGCCCTTCTTCTTTGAGCTGATGCTCATCCATACGCGTCGGTGGAGCAATCCACAGAACCGTATTCAGGTAGTCTCCCGATTTTTGGATCAGACTTGCCGCTGCGCGGTAATGACCAATATTGGTCATGCAGGAGCCAATGAAGACTTCGTCGATTTTGTCACCGGCAACTTCTGACAGTGGCTTTACGTCATCAGGATCATTCGGGCAGGCGAGCAACGGCTCTTTGACGTCAGCCAGATCAATCTCGATAACTTCAAAGTACTCGGCATCGGCGTCAGCTTCCAGAAGCACCGGATTAGCCAGCCACTCTTCCATTTTGCGTGCACGACGTTCCAGAGTTCTTTCATCACCATAGCCCTGCTCAATCATCCAGCGCAGTAAGGTGACATTGGAAGTGATGTATTCAATGTAGGGTTCTATACCCAGTTTTACCGTACAACCCGAGGCTGATCTTTCAGCCGTGGCATCAGCCAGCTCAAAAGCCTGCTCAAGTTTGAGCTCATCTATGCCTTCAATCTCAACTACACGGCCGGAAAATACATTCTTTTTGCCTTTCTTTTCTACCGTAAGCAAACCGCGCTGAATAGCCGCATAGGGAATTGCATTGACCAGATCACGCAAGGTAATACCCGGCTGCATTTCGCCCTTGAATCGAACCAGCACAGACTCCGGCATATCCAGTGGCATGACACCTGTGGCCGCGGCAAATGCCACCAGACCGGAACCTGCAGGAAATGAAATACCCATCGGGAATCGGGTGTGCGAATCACCACCGGTACCAACGGTATCCGGTAACAGCATACGGTTAAGCCAGCTGTGAATAATACCGTCGCCCGGCTGCAGCGAAACACCGCCACGTGTCATCATGAAGTCAGGCAGTGCATGATGGGTATCGACATCGATCGGCTTCGGATAAGCCGCGGTGTGACAAAATGACTGCATCACCAAGTCAGCAGAAAACCCGAGACAGGCAAGATCTTTAAGCTCGTCACGAGTCATTGGACCAGTGGTGTCCTGTGAGCCCACAGTGGTCATCAACGGCTCGCAGTACTGACCGGCACGAACGCCTTCCACCCCGCAGGCCTTGCCAACCATCTTCTGCGCAAGCGTATAGCCTTTGTCCGATTTCTCTGTCGCACCCGGTCTGACAAATACATCCGATGGACCAAGCCCCAGCGCTTCACGCGCACGATCAGTTAAGCCACGACCGATAATCAGTGGTATACGACCATTAGCGCGCACCTCATCCATCAGAACTTCGGTTTTGTGTTCAAACTCACCAATGACCTCGTCGGTGTCATGTTTGCACACTTTGCCCTGATGCGGATAGAGATCAATGACATCACCCATTTCCATCTTCGAGACATCGACTTCAATAGGCATGGCGCCTGCATCTTCGAGTGTGTTGAAGAAGATCGGGGCAATCTTGGTACCCAGTACATAACCCCCTTCACGCTTGTTTGGAATGTGAGGGATATCGTTACCCATCAGCCACAACACAGTATTGGTTGCAGACTTACGCGATGACCCGGTACCAACCACGTCACCGACATAAGCAACCGTATGGCCTTTCTTTTTAAGCTCTTCAATGGTCTCAAGCGGTTTATCGGTAAAGCCTTCACGCGGGAACTTATGGAATGCCAGTGCGTGCAGCGGAATGTCCGGTCGCGACCAGGCATCTACCGCAGGCGAGAGATCATCAGTGTTAGTTTCACCCGGCACCTTAAATACAGTGAGGGTGATTTTTTCTTCTATTTCTGCGTTGTCGGTAAACCAGTCGGCATTGGCCCATGACTCAACGACTTTTTTAGCATGCGCATTGCCTTCATCCATTTTGTCTTTCACATCGTGGAAAGCGTCAAACATTAAAAGCGTTTTACTCAGCCACTTAGCCGCCGTGTCAGCGAGTTCGCTATCATCAAGCGCTTCAATCATAGGTTGAATGTTGTATCCACCCAGCATGGTACCGAGTAGTTCGATTGCGCGTTTTTTGTCAACCAACGGCGAGCTGACCTCGCCCTTCGCAACTGCCGCAAGAAAGCCCGCTTTAACATACGCGGCCTCATCGACCCCGGCAGGCACTCTGTTTGAAAGCAGTTCCATCAGAAATTCTTCTTCGCCTTTCGGTGGCGCTTTCAACAGCTCCACCAAACCCGACGTCTGTGCGGCATTTAATGGCTGGGGCACAACACCCAGTGCTACGCGCTCTTCAACATGCTTTCTGTATTCTTCTAACACTTGAGCCTCCGTTCGGTTATGGATTAGTGGACGCCCCTGCAACCTGATTATCTGCCATTTCGGCAAAATATCGGGCAGTGGCATAAAACTTTGTCTCTATATTATATCAAAGCATTGGAAAAGCACTGGTATTTTGCTTTTACTAGGACTCTATCGCCGATTTTGAGTTCCATTGCCAATACGCTGCCATTCTTCAAGAGATAATTATTACAAACAGTCTAAAAACTAATCAACAATCTCGCACTCACAATCAACCGGCAACGCCTGGCCCGAGAGCCATGTTCTTGAGTAAATCTATCTTGTCGCGCAATGCCGCCGCCTGCTCAAACTCAAGATCACGGGCATGCTCGAACATCTGCTTTTCCATTTTTCTGATTTTCTTCGCCGCATCAGAAGGTGCGAGCTTCGCGTACTCTATTTGTTCCAGCTGATCCTGCGCCTCTTTTTTGCTCTTGCGACCTTTGGGCGACGGTGCAGTACCCGCTTCCATTACATCCAATACCTTTTTGCTGATAGTCCTGGGCGTTATATCGTGCTCGGCGTTATGCGCTTCCTGCTTTTCACGCCGACGATTTGTTTCATCAATCGCGCGTTGCATTGAACCGGTAACGGACGCCGCATACATGATTGCCTTGCCACGTATGTTTCGCGCAGCACGACCGACAGTCTGAATTAATGATCTGTCCGATCGCAAAAAACCTTCCTTGTCAGCATCGAGAATTGCCACCAGAGAGACCTCGGGCAAATCCAGTCCTTCACGCAACAGGTTAATACCGACCAGCACATCAAATTCACCCAGCCGCAGATCACGAATGATCTCTGATCGTTCAACCGTATCTACATCTGAGTGCAGATACCGCACCCGTACCTCGTGATCACCCAGGTAATCCGTCAGATCCTCAGCCATACGCTTGGTCAGGGTAGTGACCAGCACACGTTCGTTTTTCTCCACCCGCAGATTAATTTCCGACAGCAGATCGTCTACCTGTGTTGCAACATCACGCACTTCGATTTCAGGATCAACCAGTCCAGTAGGCCGCACCACCTGCTCTACCACATTGCCGGCATGCTGCTTCTCATAGTCTCCGGGAGTAGCAGACACGAAAATAGTTTGCGGCGATAACGATTCGAACTCATCAAATCTCAACGGCCGGTTATCAAGTGCCGACGGCAACCTGAAACCATAACCGACAAGATTCTCTTTACGTGCACGGTCACCCTTATACATGCCGCCCAGTTGCGGCACCGTCACATGGCTTTCATCAATGAACAGAATCGCGTCTTGCGGTATATAGTCAAACAGACACGGTGGCGGTTCACCAGGCCCGCGGCCGGACAGGTAACGGGAGTAATTCTCAATACCCGAGCAATAACCAATTTCGTTAATCATCTCGATATCAAACAGTGTTCTTTGCTCAAGCCTTTGTGCTTCCAGCAACTTACCGGCTTCTCTAAACTCTTCTACCCTTTCTTTAAGTTCTATTTTTATCTCACCCACCGCCGCCATAATAATCTCACGTGGCGTTACATAGTGGGTTTTGGGGTAGATTGTCAGGCGCGGCACCCGATTGAGGATCTCACCGGTTAGCGGGTCAAAAAAGCTCAGATTCTCGATCTCTTCATCAAACAACTCAACACGAATAGCCTCACGGTCTGATTCCGCGGCATGTATATCTATCACTTCACCGCGCACCCGATAGTTACCGCGCTTTAGTTCCATATCGTTGCGGGTGTACTGCAACTCTGCCAGACGCCGCAACAGTTCACGCTGATCAATAATGTTGCCGCGTTCAAGGTGTAACACCATTTTGTGATAGGACTGCGGATCACCCAAACCATAAATAGAAGAAACGGTCGCCACAATGATGACATCACGGCGCTCAAACAAGGCTTTGGTTGCCGACAAACGCATCTGTTCAATATGATCATTAACCGATGCATCTTTCTCAATGAACGTATCAGATGCCACCACATAGGCTTCTGGCTGATAGTAATCGTAGTAGGAGACAAAGTACTCCACCGCATTACCCGGAAAGAATTCCTTCATCTCGCCATAGAGTTGTGCTGCCAGAGTTTTATTTGGCGCCAGTACGATAGCCGGGCGCTGTTGCTGTTCAATAACATGTGCCACGGTGAAGGTCTTACCGGATCCGGTAACACCGAGCAAAGTCTGAAACGCAAGGCCCGAATCCAACCCGTCAATTAAACCGGCAATGGCCGTTGGCTGATCACCGGCGGGTTTGTAACGACTATCAATTTTGAGGGCTTTGGCCATGGGAGGTACCGAGAATCACTACCCGCTAACTTAACACGATGGCAGCGCTAATTAAGAATATCTGCAGAGACCTTTGGACAACAATAGCCAACGTCGATACCATCTGCTGCTCAGTTCTTTTTCAGGCAAATCCATTGGCTATCAAAATATCTTCCAGGCTCGCACAGGTTAAACCCTCCCCCACCATGGCGGTGACCGCACTGGCCGCAGAGCTGCGTGCACAGGGGCGCGATGTAGTTGGCCTTGGCGCAGGCGAGCCCGATTTCGATACCCCGGATCACATCAAAAGTGCCGCTATTGAGGCCATTAACAGCGGTAAAACCAAATACACCGCCGTCGACGGTATTGCCGAGCTCAAAAATGCCATTGTCGGCAAGTTTAAAAACGACAATGGCATCAATTTTCAGCCGGCGGAAATCCTTGTTTCCTGTGGCGGCAAACAAAGCTTCTACAACCTGGCGCAGGCCGTCCTTGACGATGGCGATGAAGTTCTGATCCCGGCACCATACTGGGTCTCATACCCCGATATCGCACTGCTTGCAGGTGGCAAGCCGGTCTGCGTTGAAACCACGCAGGAACAGTCATTTAAAATGACACCCGAACAACTCGACGATGCACTCACAGACAAGACCCGCATTGTCGTGCTCAACAGTCCGTCAAACCCGAGTGGCAAGCTCTACAGCAAAGCAGAAATGAAAGCACTCGGTGAAGTGCTGAAAAATTATCCCGATGCCATCATCGCCACCGATGATATGTACGAGCACATTGTCTGGACAGAAGAAGGCTTCAGCAACATATTAAACGCCTGCCCCGAGCTGCAGGAGCGCACCGTCGTCATGAATGGCGTATCAAAAGCCTATGCCATGACAGGCTGGCGCATCGGTTATGCAGGCGGACCGGAACCAATCATCGCTGCTATGCGAAAAATTCAGTCGCAAAGCACCAGCAACCCGACCTCAATCTCGCAGTGGGCATCAGTTGCCGCACTGACCGGCGGCAACGACTGCATCGTACCCATGCTCGCCGCCTTTAAAGAACGTCACGACTTCGTCGTCAAATCACTAAACCAGATGAAAGGCGCCTCATGCATTGAGAGCGATGGCACCTTCTACGCGTTTCCCAACGTGCAACAGGCAATCGACGCTAACCCGGACGTCAAAAACGACGTAGAGTTCTCGTCGTGGGTGCTTGACAAAGCCGGTGTCGCCATTGTTCCAGGCTCCGCATTCGGTACAGAAGGCCATGTCAGACTGTCTTTTGCGACCAGCATGGAAAATCTTCAAAAAGCCATGCAGCGAATGGGTGATTTACTCGACTCGGCAAACCCTGCCGCTTGACGATTTGCACTGCCACAGCTACACTTCCGCGTTCCCTTCCCCGATAGCTCAGTCGGTAGAGCAAGTGACTGTTAATCACTGGGTCGGCGGTTCGAGCCCGTCTCGGGGAGCCA
>CAZKAQ010000122.1:0-11121 GCA_964550655.1 uncultured Granulosicoccaceae bacterium | reverse complement strand
TCAGGTTAGTTTTGTAAAGTTCAAATAATCGGCCACGTATTAATTGCGCCAAATGGAGATTTAATTCTACAAAACTAACCTGATAATCATATAGACATCGAGGTCAGCCTCCGGGCCGATAGATATCGGCTAACATTTAGTTTCGACACAAAAATGCCTGGAGGCTGAGATGTCATATTATTGCGGAATCGATCTGCATTCAACTAATCATGTGGTGTGTGTGAACGACGATGAGGACAAACGATTGGTGGAAAAAAGAAAAGTAGGGGTCAAGGCAGTTTTACAAAGTACAAAGCCGCTTCAGAGGAAAGTTGTCATATTCCACGGCAGTTTAAACAGATCGAGCGGGAATTGAATATTGTAAAACTGCCTTGACCCCTGTGTCCGCCCCTGTGTCCGCCGCATACCAGACGCATGTCTGTATGTGCCTCAACAGTATGCCGTTCATGTTTGTCCAGCGTATACATTGAGCCTGGTTTTAGCTCATAGACTTTGTTGGTAGTTTCATCGGTGACGTTGCCATGCCCTTCGATGATCAGGTTAGCTTCTTTGTGGTTCTTGTATTCGTAGGTTTGGCGGGTACCAGCTGCAATAGTCGTTTGCGTCAGGGTAAAACCCAGCTGGTCTGAGTTAAGTAGATAACGGGCGCTAGACCATGCACCTTTTTTCTCACGAAAACTGCCATTGGCTTTCAAGTCGTTGGTGTCTCTTACAATCATATATACATCTCACGAAGTGGAAAGCAATTGTACACGGCACTTTGTAAGCGACAATACTGGTGATGTGCAGCGTTTCGCATACAACACTAAATACAATGGCGTTAAATTACTTGCCATCTGCTTACAGATACGAAGTACATCGACAGGATAAATATCTTTAAGACGATGTCGAATTTGTCTGGTCACGTGATGCGAACATTGGCCCCCCGCGCCAGCGAGGAAAGCCATAACCATTGACCATCACGACATCTATCGCCTCTGGTGAGTCTGCAATGCCTTCTTCTAGTATCGCAGCGGCTTCGGTAATTATCTGTTCGAGAATAGTCGACATGATTTGCGCTTCAGTGAAGCTACGTCTTGCAATTCCTTTGCGTGTGGATTCTGACTCAATCAGTTGCTCAACCCAATCATCACGCACGGGCGTTTTTCCGTCCTCATATTGGTAATACCCGCTACCTGTTTTACGGCCAAAGCGATTGCCCTCGCACAGTTTGTCGGCAATATCAACGTAACGGCTTTCGGCTTTCTCGTCGGCAGACAATGTCTTTCGCATAGCCCAGCCAATGTCCAATCCAGCCAAATCCTGCATTTCGAATATACCCATTGGATAGCCGTAATTTTTCATCGCCGTATCAACTTGGTAAGGCAATGCGCCATCTTCTATCAGGTATTCACTGGTTTTGCGGTAAGCCGACATGATCCTGTTGCCGATAAACCCACGGCAGTTTCCAGTTGGAACGGCAATTTTCCCAGTGATCTTTGCAAAATTAAGTGTGGTTGCCAGAACCTCAGGCGCAACTACATCGGTGCGAATAACTTCAACCAGTTTCATGATGTGTGCAGGTGAAAAATAGTGTAAGCCAACAACACGCGAAGGGTTTTTTGTGGCATTGGCGATAGAAGCGATATCAAGGTAGGACGTATTCGATGCCAGTATCGCAGTGGGCTTTGCGCACTCATCAAGCTTCTCGAATACCGTGTTCTTTACGCTTATATCTTCGAATACTGCCTCGATAACGATATCTGCATTCGCCAATGAGCTGTAGTCTGTTGAGATGCTAAAGTTGTTCAAAAAAGATGTACTTTTTTCCTCATCGATAATGCCGCGTGAAACCGATGAGGCTAGTATTTTTTCAACCTTGCTTTTAGCATTGCTGGCCGATGCTTCATCTCTTTCAATCAGCACAACTTTGAGACTATTAAGTAAGGCGGAAGATGCGATGCCTACACCCATAGTGCCTCCTCCAACAATACCCACCTCGTCGATAGTTGAGGCTTTTACTCCCTTTAAGGCCGGTATTTTCGAAACGGATCGTTCCGCGAAAAATAGATGTCGCAGCGCTTTGGATTGATCACTCTCACGCAAACGCTGAAAGGTATCTTGTGCCAACAGCAGTGATTCTGCAAAAGGTAATTTCGCGCCATTTGCAACGGTTTCAATGGCAGCGGCTTTGGCAAATTGATGGCGACTTAATGCGGCTTTTGCAGCTTTTCCGGTTTCTTCGTCTGAGATTGGACTGATGACTGGCCGCTTATAAACCGCTAACCGATCCGACCCTATAACGTGATTGCGTGTAAACGACTTGGCAGCGTCCAAAAGGTCACCCGAAACTGTTTCATCAATCAGGCCGATGGCTTTCGCTTTGTCGGCCTTGATAGGTTTGCCAGTAGTGATCAGCTTGAGCGCTTCATTCATTTCAATAAGCCTTGGTAATCTAGCAGTGCCGCCCGCGCCCGGTATTAGCCCAAGGTTAACTTCAGGTAGCCCGAATGATGATTTTTCGTCAGCAATTCTAAAGCGACAAGCCATGGTCAGTTCCAGTCCGCCCCCTAAAGCAGTTCCATGTACTACGGCCAGCCAGGGGATTCGAGCGTGTTCGATATCATTGATAACATTGGGTAGGGTAGGTGCCTGTGGTGGTTTGCCAAACTCGCTTATATCTGCACCGGCGACAAATGTGGAGCCAGCACACCTTAGCAATACCGCTTTTACCGTCTGATTTTCATTAGTCTGGGAGATCGCTGATGCAATGCCTGCGCGAACCGCGTGCGAACTTGCGTTTACCGGCGGGTTGTTTATCGTAACGATAGCCAGTTCGTCTTCGAGAGTGAGGCTGACAACGGACGTGCTCATGTGATTACTGCCTATTGAAATGCTTGCAAGTTGGTCTGGGCGCGCCCCAGAATAAGAGCATGTATATCATGGGTGCCTTCATAGGTATTCACGGCCTCAAGATTCATCACATGGCGAATAACCCCATATTCGTCGCTGACCCCTTTGTTCCGTGACCCCTTTGTTCCGTTACGGCATACGATCAGGTCGTGGATTGCCACATGGGCGAATAAGTTTCTGCTGATGTAGCATTGCAAGACCTGAACCCAAATATTGTTTCTATAGCATGAAATATTTCTTGTTATTTGTCACGATAGTATCGATATCAGATAAACAGCAAAGCGGCCATTGGAGCATTGCTACATGGTTTGAATGTTACGAGAAATCTTCCAGTCGCTGCCTGCAAAGCGATAACATTTGTTCGACTGTTGCAGCTTCATTTTCACCAATTTCTGGAACGAATGAAAGAGATGCCTCGTCTAAGCCTGTGGAGAGTCGTTGTAATACCTGGTCTATGGCGCTATTGGTTTTAGATGCGCTTAAACCACTGGTAGCACCAAGCCTTTGAAAATCGGCTCGTTTCAATCGATCGTCTTTTCCGCTGAGGGCGAGCGCCATACGATCATTTTCAAGTTGTGGGAAAACCTTAGTTGTTACGGCGTCATAGAGTGGGGCTAGCTTAACAGTCTCAAAGCTTTCCGAGCCCGGGAGGGTGGTTTTGAGGAGTGCTAAATTTTTTAAATGCAAATCACCGTCTGCGATAAGCCATGCGAATAGGGCACGCTGTAATATTGTTTGCGTGTCCTCCTCTGGAGAGGTTGACAGGGGTCTAACAGCCCGAATTATTCTTTCAATTGTTCCGTTATATTTTGATTCGGGGGGCAGATCCAGTACTGAGCACATATCCTCCAACGCCATCAGATGAATATCTTCTTCAGTTCTACGAATATCAAATCGTTCTACTACTAGTGCCGGTGGTATTTTATCCGGCATCACAATGAGTGCAATCTCGGGTACCTCGAATCCAACACTACGTCCTAACTTCAAGGCTAAAAATTCAATCAACGCAAGTGCTTGAAATCCTCCGGTACCTCCAGGTTTCAATATGTGTGTAAACGGCAGATTGACACTTGGAACAAGGGCCCCATTTTCATTCAAAAACATGGGAACCTTTAGCTGTACGCCAGACAGACGGGGTACATCATCAGTGCTGTAAAGCTGCGCTATATTTTTCTCGAAATTCTGCGCTATATCGTCGAAACCTGGCCCCTCATAGTCTCCCGTGAATAACCCAAGATGATTGTGATTAGCAAGCCTCGAAATCAGTATGTCTGCAGGAACCCTAGTGATTTCGTCCGGCTGCTGTGCAATTGCAATATTAGACATATAGCGCTTTCCAGACTTCAACATCGCCCGCTCATCTGGGTCTTTCAGAACTGTTTCGAGCCACCCTTCAGGCAGTAGCGAGAGAATAAATGATGGCAATTTTCCTGGTACCGTCTGGCGTACCAAAGGTAAATTGAACCCGGTTCCCGGCCTCCAGCGCCATTCAAATCCGTCATGACTTAGCGCTCCGATGGGTCTGCCATGCCAAGCTATTGTGAAATTTATGGCAGCTTCATTTCGTATCGGTTTGACGCTAGCGAGTTGCGTACGAAGATAGCGCTCGGCCTGCTCACCCTCTCGATACCATTCATTCTCTCGAGCAAGCGTCCAAACCGCATCAGCGGCCGCTTTTGCGCTTCCATGCTCTTCAACCAGTCGGCGTACAATGTCATCACGCATCGAATCATCTATGGAGGCGGCATGTTCGCTTCGAAGGCGAAAGGCCTCGAGAAAGCGTTGACGGATCGTCGAAATGCTAATCTGAAATTCGCCCAGGCCGTCTTTGATAAATCCCATGGCGGTGGATGGACTGTGTGGTGCCTTGTTCTGGATGATTTCCAGCGATCTAATTCGAGTTCGCTGGCTTCGAGGACCGCTAATTAGTAGTCTTCCATCTCGTGTGGGGGCCAACAAAACTGAGCTTGCCGCAGCTAGATAGGCACGTGGATAGAGATAGTGGGCTATGCGAACTGCATGGCGTAATACCAGGTCATCAATATTATCGTCAGAATCAGCATAAATCCCCCTTACTAACTGCACTATTTTGCCGGTTTCTGCTTGATAGTGAGCTCGGGATTTGTCTAGATTTTCCCCTACTAAATGCAGCATTTCTAACTTTCGCGTATTTGAAATACGCGAAAGTTATAATATTTTTAGGATATGGTCAAGATATATCTAACTATTGCGTGTTTAAAATACGCGAAAGTTAGAAGTCAGTAAGTCATAAGGGGTTAGTTTTGTAAAGTTCAAATTTCTGAGTGCATAAATTCTACGGTACTGTTGTAAATGAAGTAGTAAGCAGTAGAAGTAAA
The DNA here is from genome assembly GCA_964550655.1 of uncultured Granulosicoccaceae bacterium. Taxonomy (GTDB): domain Bacteria; phylum Pseudomonadota; class Gammaproteobacteria; order Granulosicoccales; family Granulosicoccaceae. The sequence continues at coordinate 5,872 of CAZKAQ010000122.1, read as the reverse complement.
TGCCAGGATCGCCGCGTATTCAGTATGAGAACGATTTTTACCATGCCATGAATAGAGGGCGTGGTAGAAGATGGATATTCCACGGAGCGGCATATTTCTCCTCCATTCCTACGATAAATAAAACGAAACCTATCATGACAATACCTAAGGAAAATCTTTTAAGCGATGAACCTTTAACTGATGCCAGCCCAATCTATCAGGCATTGTGGTGGATTGCTAAAGGTGAATTTAAAACAGGTTCTGAATGGGATCGTGCACATGATATTTGCCAGTCTGACGAAGGCAAAAAGCCTTACGATTGGGTTCATGCACCAGAAATAAACTCGGACAGGCAAGGTAAAAAAGAACCGGAAAAGTGTTTTCAGAATTTCAATTCGAAAAATCTGCCAGAACGGTAAAGAGATTGGCGAATTTCAGTCGCAGACAGTGGATTTATGATGCCAACAGGGCTGAAAACCGGCGAGTAATTCACTAACGCGCAGCGTTGAGCCTTCCCGAATGAGAAGTAAAGAGATTTTGATCAGAGTTGTTATTTAACTATAAAGAACTTCGCTGTTACTTCGATTAACTTGCCTGCTGAGCCCGAAGTACGCGCATAGTGTTTTTATGGATTGAGCAGATCCGGCAATACCTTTGAAACGCTGTTCGAATTTAGTGGTTAGTTCGATCCAGTGTTTGGTGGAGATGTCGAGTCTTTGTAGTATTGGCGGAGCTGCATCAGAGATAGCACCACGTTTGTCTTCTCTGATAATTCTGCCAGTCCAATCGACGAGTTCCAGGTAGTCGATAAGATTGAACACCAGTCCGCGTGGCATCGGTTGTCTTAGATTACCGGCAAAAGGAAAAAGTGATTTTGGTTGTAGGTCGTATTGGTCGGACTGCTGTTGATTGGCTTTTTTCTTCCAGTAGTCGATGCGCAGCTTGATGCTGGTATGATCTGAGGTTTCAGGTGTTGCCGCCATAGCAGCGCGTATAGGGTTCAGATCTACGTAGGTCATGGCACTGAGTACGGCTTTCTCATCGAGTAGCGCTTGTGATTTGTAGCGGGACTCCCAGAAGTGCCCGGTGCACTCATCTTCCTTGTTGGCAAGGCGCGCAATGTTTTCATTGAGTACTTTCATAAACCAGCTGATATTATAGAGCCTTGATCTCCAGGTATCGATCAGTACATCAATCTGATTAAGCTCATGTGGTTCAAGAGTTTCTCCATTGAGGTAACGCCGGGAAACATCTCTGCCCTTATAAAGTTGATGCCATCGTCGAACAACGTCCTTTGCATCGACTGCCTTAGCTTCTTTAGAATCAACATGTAGAACTACGTGGTAGTGATTTGACATTACAGCAAACGCCGCGACGTCAATAAAGAAGATGGAAGCGAGTCTTAGAAGATCATGCTCGATCTGGTGTCTGCGGTGTTCGTAGGAACGACCGGTCACAGCATCCGTTCCACAAAGAAATGCGCGTCTCACGCATCGAGATACGCAGTGATAGAAGGGCGTGGCTTCGAGCGATATTTGAAGCTTACGAGGCTTAGGCATAGGAAGTTACTTCTACAGCTGATTACAGAAATAACCTTGCCAAATACTGCAAGTTTACACGGAGAAGCCGATCTCAGTTTTTTCCTTTGCAATGTCTGCTTTTTTTAAACAGTGCGTTGTGTTTCGAAAATGAGAATTATGGATAGACAGGGGAGGATCTACCATTGAATTGCACAGAAGGTATTTCGTGGATTATTTCTCTATACTGTCGCAATACGGATCAAAAGTGAGATATTGAAACTTGAAATAGACAAAATAAGTCAGCTAAAGTGACGTTCGGCGAGTGGGCGAAATTACAAACTTCGCTGAGTGCCTGGTCGACGCAATTGCCGCCAGATAAGAGATCTTGTTCTTCCGAGACTAATTCATATACGAACAAGCCAGTTAACACAGGGAGAGTGCTGTGCTGAAACAAATCATATCTTCATTGGATGATCGCAATATATGCGCATATTTTGCTTTCCTGCAGTCTATTGCAGCTGATAGTCGGGCAGCTTGTGTCTCACCAGTTGAAATTACCACTCAGCCGGTGAAAATCTTAGTCTTTATTTGCAACTCTTTCATTGACAGAAAATTCTGCTGTAATTATCGAATTTTTTGCGATCTCGCCCAGGTTAAACCTACCCAAAAGCAGACACATCACGGTGTGTAGTATGAGACTCGCACCTGCTGGAAATTAAACGTAACCAAACCAAGGTGGTACCCCATGTTAAGGACAACAATTACTCGAATAAGCTGGTTGCTGGCTTTAACAGCACTTTTGCTAAGTCCTCTGGTGCATTCAAACGCAAACGACCCGGTTGTGCTTGTTGTCACTGGTAAACACGGCGTTGAGACTCAGCAGGAACCGCTGGAAATAAAATTCTCGGAACTCGAGGGTTTACCCTCAGAAACCATCACTACGACAACCCCATGGACAGAGGGTAAGGTGACCTGGGAAGGCGTTCGGATCAGTACACTCATGGAATATCTGAAAACGCCTTCAGTACGATTCCAGGCCAGTGCACTTGATGGATATGAGATTCTGTTTGAAGGTGTTGATATCGAAAAATACCCGGTAATAATCGCTTACAAAAAAGATGGCGAATACATGTCCGTGCGCAAGCTTGGCCCCCTCTGGATAATGTTTCCATTTGATGATCATGAGGAGCTTAGTCCAGCGAAATTCAGAAATTTAGCTGTCTGGCAACTCACCTCAATAGAAATCCTTTGAATCAACGCAGCCTCATTTGTATCGGTATTGCCGGAGCGCTTTTGAGTGCTTTGCTGCTTATTTACGTCACGCTCCAGATTGAAAAATCTCAAAGAGATGTAGCCTGGACATATAGCGGCTCAGGCTTATCTTTGCTCCAGTTCAATACGCAAAATTCAACTAATGCACTGCGTCTGGCTGAAGCACTTTTCAACTATCGTATCAATACAGATGAGAGTAAACGAGAGGAACTGCGCGCAGCTTATCTACAGGAATTTGACATTGTCTGGAGTGCCACCGTATACCTGAAACAGTTCAATTCGATAACAGAGTATCCCGATCTGGTTAAATTCAGAAACGCTTCAAAAGAGACTCTTGAATCACTCGATCCACTGATGCAACCCGATATCGTGTTGACAGAAGATCAGCTCAATGAGGTCAGCAACAGTATCACTGCGCTTTCAAGGCTGAACTCAAATGTAGCTGCTGCGCACTTGAAGCGAATTGCAAACAGAAGCGTGGAGCTTAATGCTGCCATTGTCCGACTACAGACCCTGGCTCATCTTTTAGTGCTTGTTTTTCTTGTATCGCTGGCCATTACCGGCTATGTCATCTGGCGAATGCTCCGACAGGAACGCGCACAGGCCGAAGAACTCAAACTGGCTCACGTGCAACAAGAAGTACTGGTAAACGAGCTACGCAGTGGCGAAGCTGAGAAACGTGCTAAAAGTCAGTTTCTCGCTGCCGTCAGTCATGACTTACGACAGCCATTGCATGCTATGGGATTGTTCCTGAGTTCGCTTGAGAAAAGCGTCACCGGTGAAGACGGCCATAAAATTCTGGCTAAGATTCGATCGTCAACATCGGCGCTAAACGGACTGTTCAATGGCATGCTGGATATATCCCGGCTTGATGCGGGCGTTGTAGAGGTCGAAAAAACCCGGGTTTCTCTGAAAAAACTATTTCGACTGTTAAGCGAGGAATACCGTGACGCAGCGATTAAACAAGACGTTACGCTGACCATCGAATCAACCGATCTGTACGTCTATTCTGACCAGCTACTGCTTACGAGAATTCTGCGAAATTTACTGGAAAATGCACTGCTGCATGCCCCGTCCTCACACGTCACTGTGGACGTCCGTACCCGTGATACCAAAGATGATGAACTGATAACCGGAAAGGCTCACAGCGAACAAGGGGATCAGCCCGACTCAACGCTTGATACCGGAGAGCAAAACATAGAGATAAGAGTTTCCGATACCGGACCCGGTATTCCTGAAAAACTCCGCGAAGTAGTCTTTTCTGAATACTATCAATTGAACAATCCGGAACGTGACCGTAACAAAGGTCTCGGACTCGGCTTGTCAATTGTTAAACGATTGTCCAATCTCATGGGGCATGACCTCACGCTTTCATCAAATGAGCACGGCGGCAGTGTTTTTACGATTCGCATGCCGAAGAGCGAGGCGACACCGAAATCGGAAATCACCTATGCATCCCCTGATAACAGCGCTGTGTCAGAACTGTTGCGTGGACTGAACGTGGTAGTGATTGATGATGAAAAAGACATTCGCGAAGGCATGGCGGTTACGCTCGATAATGTCGGGTGTCGGGTTCACACCTGTGAATCCGGTGATGAGGCGCGCGATTTATTGGTTAGTGAAAATCTGGTGCCCGATTTAATAATCGCCGACTATCGGCTTCGTAAAGGTAAAACCGGCAGCCAGGCGGTCGAGCAACTCAGAGAAGAACTTAACCAAGACGTTCCTGCTTTATTGATCACGGGCGATACGTCTGCAATACGTGTTCGTGAGGCACAGGCATCCGGCATTCGCTTGCTACACAAGCCCGTTCTTCCAGCAGAGCTTTTACGGGTTATGACCGAAGTGGTGGTGCATCTGTCGAGGTTCAGCCCGATACTCTCCGGCAAGCTTTAGTAGATACACTACACAGACGTACACATATACGGTTCGCTGCACTGTCTGTTGTTCGCGTTCTGACCCTGCATCAGCCGCACATCAACCTTAATTTGGATATTTCATGGAGAGTCGTACTACGATGTTTTTCTCGCCACAATGGAAGAAACTCATAATCGGTATGATGCCCGGGTTCACGCATTTTCTATGCTGCATATCCTGTGAATTGGAAACAGCTATCGGGTTTTACCGTTGGTCCGGGGATTGATCCAGCTGATATGCCAACACCTACTTAAAAACACCGTAAAATTAGGGTGTGTGTTTTTGTTTAAAAACCTCCTTTTGCATGAGAAGTGAATTTAATAATGACCAATACAAAGTTATCAGAATTAATCGAGACCTATTTGGAAGGATGGAAAATAGGGAATGGTGAACTTAGCCTGAGTGCTACCAACGAAGAATTCACTTATGATGATCCTGATACAGGCACTATCCAACGTGAGGATTTTGTTGATTTCGTCAATGATTTTAAAAGCCTTGCGATTCAAATGGGTGCCGCAGAAAACACCCAACCATTTCTTAAATACACAGATATAGTGATCCATCAAGAAACCGATAACACCGCAATCGTGTGGTGTTGGTGGCACGCTAATGGTACAGATTTACAAGGTAGTGCCGTTATTAAAGCGAGTGATCAAGGTATTCTTCATGAAAAGATCGCCTATTTTTCAAAACTCCCATAAGACTTCTATAGTGATTGTTAAAGAACCCCAAACAAAAGGGGTCTTGCAATTGCCACATTCCCAAATTTAGAGTAATTTTTTGGTACTGCGACAATTGTTGAGCAATTAACTATATGTGCATATTTTGTCACAGGGATATTCTTGTTTTTAAAGGTCGAGTACATTGAGCAAATCAAACAGAAAGCCAAAAAATTTATCTATCGATAATTCTTTGCTGAGCGATATTTTAAGCTTCTAACCTGCATTATTCATGAGGCGACCTGCGAACTTGGCTTTTATGTCTTTAATTATAGTTTTTGTGGTGAATTTATGTTCAATCCTAAAATGACAGACTGTCTATTCGACGCCAGAGCCAATAGCGCGTCACATCTCACTCTATCCCCTTCGGCGCGTGGCGGGCCACGCTTCTCAGGCGATAGGGCGACCTGTTTAGCGCTATTGACTCTGGGCGCCGAATCCTCATGAATAATGCAGGCTAAGGTT
>CAZKAQ010000121.1:0-11332 GCA_964550655.1 uncultured Granulosicoccaceae bacterium | reverse complement strand
TGGGCACAAAGCCGAAGTACAGATTCAGAAAAAGTCGTACACAACCTCTCACCTCGAGCACTGACTTTTACAAACCAATACCTGTTACACAATTGCTCTTGCTGCACTCTGGCTGAAGACTCGATATCTATACCAATCCCGATTGTTCGCGCGTAGCCATGAACTCGATATCCGGCCATCTCTCAAGCGTCATTTGAAGATTGACTCTGGTGGGTGCGAGATAAACCAGTTCATCTGCATGGTCAATCGAAAGATTTGCAGTCGCTTTGGTCTTGAAATCTTTCAGCATCTTGTCATCCGACACCTTAACCCAACGGGCCTGCTGCACTGCAACCGTTTCAAACTGACAATCAACCTTGTATTCATCCTGCAATCGTTGAGCGACGACATCAAACTGGAGAATACCAACAGCCCCCAATATAAGATCATTATTATTGACCGGCTTGAACAACTGTGTAGCGCCCTCTTCACACAACTGACCAAGGCCTTTTTGAAGTGCTTTCATTTTTAACGGATCTTTAAGTACGGCCCGGCGGAAAAGCTCTGGTGCGAAGTTGGGAATACCGGTGAATAACAGTTCTTCATTCATGGTAAAGGTATCACCAATTCTGATAGTGCCGTGGTTGTGCACGCCGATGATGTCACCACTGAAGGCTTCATCGAGACTGCCGCGATCTGATGCGAAAAACGTCAGTGCATCTGCAAACTTAATGTCTTTTTTAGTGCGAACATGTTTAGCTTTCATACCCTTTGTATATTTGCCGGAACAAATACGCATAAAAGCAATCCGGTCGCGATGTTGTGGATCCATATTTGCCTGAATCTTGAACACGAAGCCGGTGAACTTTTCTTCAAGCGGATCAACCTCGCGGGTTAATGTCTCGCGTGGCTGTGGCTTGGGTGCGTGCTCGACAAAGTCATCCAGCAACTCGGCAATACCAAAATTATTTATTGCAGAACCGAAGAACACTGGCGTTAATTTGCCTTCACGATACTGCTGAAAATCAAACTTGTTGCTCGCTCCCTGCACCAGTTCAATCTCGTCGCGGAATTCCTGTGCCATATCGGCACCGATGATTTCATCGATCTTCGGGTTATCCAGCCCTTCTACTACTTCGCCTTCCTGAACTTTGCCGCCGTGTGTCGGAGAGTAGAAGTGCACGGTATTTCTGGTCAGGTGATAAACCCCTTTAAAACGCTTTCCCATACCGATCGGCCAGGTGATCGGCGCGCAACTGATGTTCAGCATTTGCTCCACTTCGTCCATCAGGTCAATCGGGTCACGGCCTTCACGGTCCAGCTTGTTGATAAAGGTCATCACCGGAGTGGTTCGCAGGCGACAGACTTCCATCAGCTTTTCTGTTCTCGGCTCTACTCCTTTTGCGACATCAATCACCATCAACGCTGAATCTACCGCTGTCAGGGTGCGATAGGTATCTTCAGAAAAATCTTCGTGACCGGGGGTATCAAGCAGATTGACAATCCGGTCTTTGTAGGGGAACTGCATCACTGAAGAAGTTACCGAGATGCCGCGCTCCTGCTCCATGGTCATCCAGTCAGAAGTTGCATGACGGGCTGCCTTGCGACCTTTGACGGTGCCAGCCAGCTGAATCGCACCACCGAACAAAAGCAGTTTTTCAGTCAGCGTGGTCTTGCCGGCATCCGGATGCGAAATAATGGCAAAAGTACGGCGCCGGTTTATTTCACTGGATAGGTTACTGTCAGTCATATGGCGAGGGACTTCGATTTAGAGTCTTGCGTTGATGCAAAGCCCGATATTGTAGCTTATTAAACAGTATTTATCCGCAGGTATAGTGCGCTGAAATGCAACGGCGGAACATCTGCCGCAGGCACTTTGCAAACGCGCAGCGCTGAGCCGGTGTTAAATATCGTCAGCGTGGGAAATAACTGTCAAATCACGCGACATAACCAGCGCATCTTCCCGAACCGTTGAAAGAGACCCGGACGATCTGCCACCGGCGCGCGATTTACGCCGGTAGTAGTTTTCACGCCGACCGATTTCAACAAAGCCAATCGACTCGTAAAGCGCAATAGCAGCGCGATTGGATTCCCGAACTTCAAGAAATATCACCTTCGCACCATGCACCATGACAGTGGCAATACATTGCTGTAACAAGGTTCTGGCGTAACCCTGCCCACGGTAGGCCGGATCAACGCACACATTTAATATGTGCGACTCGCCGGCAGCACTGCTGGCAAACGCATAGGCGCGAATACAATCCGCCTGACGTAGCACCAATGCGTGATAACCTACCTTGAGGCAATTAAGTATCAGATCTTCTGACCATGGAAAATCGTAACAGGCGCGTTCGATAGGCAGAACCTGTTGCATGTCTGATGGCTGCATCGCGCTGATAGACAAATCGTTCTCAGTCACGATAAAAACACCGGTTCACGCAGCACCTGCTGAGCGGAAACTCACACGCAATTGAGCTTAAGAAAGCCATTGCCGTAGTTGCTTGAGATCTTCCCAGGCAGGTCGTTTGGCATCCGGGTTGTCAAGCAGATCCTGTGGATGAAAGCTCACAACAACAAATGACTGCAACATGCGGGGTCGATGCTGAAAATTTCGCAAAGCATCCAGCGCTGAGGCACTGCCACCGGTCTGTAACAGTACTACCAGAGCCTTCGGGTTGACCGCTTTCTCTATTTCACTAACAGTTCCACGGTTGGCGCTGTCATCTGCTTTAACAGCTTCCTTATCTGATGGATTGCTTATAGCTGCCTGAAACCACTGAGTAGTGTCGAGTTCAATCGCCTTGAACATGGATTCAAGTAGCTTGCGACCGGCTTCAGTCAGACCTGAGCCTTCTGTTACCACAAGTAACTCGGCACTTCTCAAAGGCTCAGAACAAGTGAGCATCAGGTCATCGACAGCTGCTGTAAATTCTGTTACCGACATTTGCGCGAGTGCTTTAGCGGTACCGGAGTCAGAGCTTACTGAAGTAGATACCGCAGGTGAGGTTGGCACCGATGCGTGTAGCGTACTTTTTTTGTCGACCCACAGATCAATACCCATTGCTTTGAGGTACTGTCGATCAACACTGCCTGAGCTAAACTGGTTTGCCACTATCTGCGAATACCGGTTATTGCAACCTATTTGGATGAAGGTTCAATGCGACGCCTGCGACGTTTAAACCATCGTACTACATCAAATGCGGGACCCGATAAGGCGTAAATCGCAAAACCTGAAAACAACACTGCCGGCGGATCGAGCGAGGTAAAAACAAATACCATCACCAGCATCAACATAACAAAAAACGGTACGCGTTTATTGCCACCAATATCCTTAAAACTGTAGTAACGGAAATTCGATACCATCAATAGCGCGGCGGCAATGGTCACGATCATTGACAGCACAGTTACCTGACTGCCGGTAAAACCATTGTCGTGAAAAACCCAGACCGTACAGACAAGAAGACAGGCTGCTGCAGGACTGGCCAGCCCTCTGAAAAACCGCTTGTCCGCTGTTCCAACCTGAACATTAAATCGCGCAAGTCTTAACGCAGCACAGGCGGTGAAAAGAAATGCGGCAACCCATCCTGCCTGACCGAAGCCCTGACGACTGACGTTGTGCAAAGACCATTCATACATAATCAGTGATGGTGCGAGGCCGAACGAGACCATATCAGAGAGGCTGTCATATTCTGCGCCGAAAGCACTCATGGTATTGGTCAGGCGTGCAATTCGACCATCGAGTCCATCGAGCACCATAGCAATCAGGACGGCAATGGCTGCATGTTCGAATCGATTATTAATTGCCGCAATAACCGCATAAAAGCCTGCAAACAATGCTGCAGTGGTAAAGAGGTTGGGCAGCAAATAGATACCCCGCCCTCGCCCATCCAGTTTAGGCCGAGCCTGCTCTATCTGCTGTACCTGATGCGATTTATCTTGATCTGGTGATGCGCTCATCTGACCTCAGAACTGGCGTAGTAGCATGATCACTGGCAGTTATCTGCCAGTGAATTGTTATTAGAACGGTACCGCGCGCCAGATGCAACTTTCCAGGTACGATATTTATAGATCTAAATTTCGGCTAGACCTTCAGGCCTCGTTCACCACGAGCAATACCCGTAGCACCGGAGCGAACAACTTCAAGTATCTGCTCATCACCGACGGCCTTGATAAAGGAGTCGAGCTTTTCACTGTTACCGGTCAACTCGACTATATAGGTGCTCTCGGTGACATCGACAATCTTGCCTTTGTATATGTCGGAGAGTCGTTTAATTTCTTCACGCAAGGGTCCGGTAGCGCGCACTTTAATCATCATCAACTCATAGGCAACATGAGAAGACTCGGTTAAGTCCACCAGCCTGACGACATCAATCAATTTGTTGAGCTGCTTGGTAATCTGTTCGATGGTGCGATCATCACCACTGGTGACCAGTGTCGTGCGCGATAGAGTCGGATCATTAGTCGGTGCGACGGTCAACGACTCAATGTTATAGCCGCGCATGCTGAACAAACCAGCCACACGCGAGAGCGCACCTGATTCGTTTTCCAGCAGCATAGAGATAACGTGTTTACTTACTGACATTAGTTGAGTGCTCCCGTCTTCGGGTGCAGTCGCATTTGATGATGACCCTTACCTGCTTCAATCATCGGGTAGACGTTTTCTTTATCATCAGTCTGGAAGTCCAGAAAAACCAGCTTATCTTTCATCGAGAAGGCTTCGCGAAGCGCACCTTCAACGTCTGCCGGATTTTCAATCATCATTCCAACATGGTTGTAAGACTCCGCGAGCTTTACAAAATCAGGCAGTGCATCAACGTATGAGTGCGAATAGCGGCCTTCATATTGAAATTCCTGCCACTGTCTGACCATACCGAGATAACGATTATTCAGATTGATAACTTTGACCGGTAAACCGTACTGCATAGCAGTAGACAATTCCTGCAAACACATTTGTATACTGGCTTCACCGGTTACACAGGCGACGTCAGCATCCGGAAAAGCGAGCTTGACTCCCAGTGCTGCCGGCAGACCAAAACCCATAGTGCCAAGACCGCCGGAGTTGATCCAACGGCGCGGTTCATCGAAGTCGTAGTACTGGGCTGCCCACATCTGATGCTGACCGACGTCTGATGTTACATAGGCATCGCCATTGGTTACTTCACAAAGCTTCTGCACCACATACTGCGGCTTGATTACTGTATCGGAGTATTCATAGTCGAGGCTTTTAATGCCACGCCACTGCTCTATTTGCTGCCACCATGTGGCAATGTCTTCGGGGTTGGCACGCCGACTATCCTGCGCCAGTAACTCGAGCATACGTTTTAAAACAACTTTCAGGTCACCGACTATCGGCACATCGACTCCGACATTTTTGGAGATCGAGGTCGGGTCGATATCAACATGGATAATCTTCGCATCAGGACAAAAATGCTCCACCTCACCGGTGACACGATCATCGAATCGAACACCGATTGCGAGCAATACATCGCAGCCATGCATGGCCATGTTAGCTTCATAAGTACCGTGCATACCCAGCATACCGATAAACTGTTTATCGGAGGCAGGATAAGCACCGAGACCCATCAAGGTGTTTGTCACAGGATAGCCAAGTTCGCGGGCCAGTTGCCGCAGCTCTTCGTGCGATTCACTCATCAGGACTCCGCCACCGGAGTAGATAACGGGTCGTTTGGCCTGCGCCAGTAACTCAACCGCTTTGCGCACCTGGCCGACGTGTCCACCACTCACCGGCGCATAGGAACGCATCGATATATCTTTCGGATACTCATACGGAATTTTTATATTCGGTGCGGTGAAATCTTTGGGAATATCCACAACCACCGGTCCCGGTCTGCCGGTTGTTGCAACAAAAAATGCCTTCTTTATAACTGTTGCAATTTCATCTACGCTTTTGACCATGAAGTTATGCTTTACACAGGGACGCGTACAACCAATAGCATCGACTTCCTGAAATGCATCAGTACCGATAAATTTCGAAGTCACCTGGCCGGTAATAATGACCATTGGAATCGAATCGAGATGCGCTGTCGCGATGCCGGTAATTGCGTTTGTAGCACCCGGCCCGGATGTCACGAGTACCACACCCGGTTTACCAGTCGCCCGCGCATAGCCATCGGCCATGTGGGTCGCGCCCTGTTCGTGGCGCACCAGAATATGTTGCACCTGTTGTTGTCTGAAAATAGCGTCGTAAATATGAAGTACCGCACCGCCCGGATAGCCGAAAACGAATTCGACACCTTCATCCTGTAACGACTGAATAATTATCTCACCACCGGATAATTCCACTGTGATTTCTACCTTAGGTCTGTAATTGGGGTGTTAAATGTGTAAAACGCTGGTTCAACAGCAAATTCGCCCGCACAATTTTGTGCAGACAAAAATGCGGTTAAACACCTGGCACGCGGGTGGGGCCGGCGTTATTCGCACTGCGGTGGTCAGCGACCGCTGATCAACACGGTCTTTTCCCACGGATTCGCTCGGAATTAACGAAGGGCTTGGCGATTCTTTGTCGCCGAATACAGAATATGACATTTCACAAGTTCAGCGTCCAGTGGTGTTGGGCACATTTAGGTCTTTCAGCGGTCTGCACAAAATGAATACATTGTAGGCAATAGTATTTTTCGGTCGCTGCGAAGGGGCTATTCAGTCACTCCGGAAAATAATGGATAACAACACATTCGCCGGGAACAATGGTTCTGCAGCTCAATCCTTCATCAAAAAATTTATAAATGCTTGATCTTTCTGTGCTTACATGCCGGACCTGACATGCAACTATCGGTCAAACGTGAGGTTTGTACACTGCGGGTCAGTGCGCCTTTCGCCGGGACGCGATCTTCTAACTCCATACCCACATTTCCGTCAGCTAATTTCCGGTTTTGAGGTGTTGGGGGCACAGACAGCCACAGCTTGTTACACTGAGTGCCGATATTAAGACAACTAAGTGACGCCGCTGCTGTCCTACCAATGATGAAAAAACGTTTTCACATAAATCTGTTAGCCAGTACTCTGCTCACTATCTGCACTGTACTGGTACTGCCAGGATCATCCGCTGCCCAGTCAAAGCTCAATCTGCCACAGATGGGCGAACCGGCAGACCAGGTGATGTCTCTGCGTGACGAAAGAAGAATCGGCCGCGGCTTCATGCGTCAGATCCGCAGACAAGTGCCGCTGGTGCGAGATCAGGAAGTAAATCAATATATACAGCAACTTGGCAAAAGACTGGTGGCTTCGCAGCCAGGCACCAATCCTGACGACTTCACATTTTTTATAGTTGATAACGCCGAGATAAACGCGTTTGCAATACCAGGCGGCTTCATAGGTATTAACAGCGGACTGATTACTGCCGCTGCAAACGAGTCACAACTGGCAAGCGTGGTAGCCCATGAAGCTGCCCACGTCATGCAACGCCATATCGCAAGAGCGGTCTCAAACCAGGGCAACCAGACCGTCAGAACTGCGGCCACAATCTTAGCCGCCATATTGGTTGCGCAAAGCTCTCCGGAGGCCGGACAGGCGGCCCTGTTAACAGGCCTTGCAGCCAGCCGTCAGTCTTCCATTAACTTCACCCGTGCCAACGAATATGACGCTGACCGTATTGGTATCCAGCTACTTGCAGACGCCAATTACAACCCGCGCGGCATGGTGGATTTCTTTGAGGTACTTCGCAAACGCGTGGCACTTAACGTTACCGAACAACTGGAGTTTCTGCGCACCCACCCGCTGACCAATAACCGGATCTCCGAGGCTCGCAACAGTGCTGATCGACTGGCAAACCCGGTCGGCATTCAGAACAGTATAGATTTCCAGTTTCAGCAAATGAAAATGCGGGTTTTACACACAGACGACCCGGAGCAGATGTTAAGAGCCCTCAGCAAAGGACACATGAGCAGTAGCGAGTCCACCCGCGTCTATGGTCAGATATTATTGTCTCTGGAGACTGGTCGCGCACAGCAAGCCACAGCGCTCGCTGAAAAATTACTTGCGATTCAGCCTTATAACAACTCAGCCAGACTTGCAGCAGCCAGAGTTGCACTTCAGAATTCCGATTATGATCGAGCGGAATCGCTGCTGACATCCATTACCGATATACAGCCGGACAACTATGCCGCTACTGAAGTACTAGTCGATACCCTGCTGCCGCAGGGAAAAAAGAACGATGCCGAACGGACTATGCAGCAATATCTGCGCAGCGCACGCCGTCCTGTCCCGGCGGCCTATCGAAAGTATGCCAGTGTGCTCGAATCAAGAGGACAATTGACAGCGGCTCACGAGGCGATGGCCAACCACTATTTCTCTATTGATGAGACCACAGTTGCAGTCCGGCAACTTGAACTGGCATTAAAAACGGCAGAAGAAGACTCCAATGATTCCTCAAGAGTCAGTGCACGCATTAATCAAGTGAAAAAAGCACTTAAGAAATAGTAACCCCGCAGCACTTTGCGCAGCTAAACCAACGGAAGCTGCGTGACGATTATCCCGACACCCCTTAACCATTTCTTTATAAATCGCGGTAAAGCAGCGCCGGCTCACGCATACAACGCACGGTCTACCCGATTACTCGTCGATGTCCCGATGCTCTACAGTTGAATTCGATATTGTGATAAGGCGCCTGCAGAGTGCAGACGCCTGAGAAGTGATTTTAAGACAATGCGTTTAAAGCTGTGGTCCTGCAGCTACCAGTGACTTGCCTTCCGGCGTATCGGTGTAGCGATCAAAGTTCTCGATAAACTGCGCTGCAAGATCGCGAGCTTTCTCGTCCCACTCTGACGCTGCACTATAGGTCTGGCGCGGATCGAGAATACCGTCTGACACACCACTGAGGCTTACCGGTACCGCAAGATTGAATACGGGTATTTCAAGTGTCTCTGCAGTGTCAATTTCACCGCTTAAAATGGCGTCGATTATAGCCCGCGTATCTTTGATGGATATACGCTCACCAGTACCATTCCAGCCTGTATTAACAAGATATGCTGTCGCACCGGACCGCTCCATCCGCTTGACCAGCTCTTCACCATATCGGGTTGGATGAAGCGTCAGGAACGCCGCACCAAAGCACGCCGAGAAGGTTGGCGTCGGCTCGGTCACACCACGTTCAGTACCTGCAAGTTTGGCTGTAAAACCGGACAGAAAGTGATACTTGGTCTGCTCTGGCGTTAAGCGCGACACCGGTGGTAAAACACCGAATGCATCGGCAGACAGAAAAATCACCTTATTGGCATGACCGCCCTTGGAAACAGGCTTTACTATGTTGCTGATGTGGTCAATAGGGTATGACACACGAGCATTTTCAGTTTTTGACGGGTCATCAAAATCGATCGAGCCATCATCGCGAACGACAACGTTTTCAAGCAGAGCATCGCGTTTGATCGCAGCGTAAATCTCTGGCTCAGCCTCAGCACTAAGACGGATTGTCTTGGCGTAACAGCCGCCCTCATAATTGAAAACCCCGTCATCGTCCCAACCATGCTCATCATCGCCCAGCAACTGACGTTTGGGATCTGCTGACAGCGTGGTTTTACCGGTACCGGACAGACCGAAGAACACTGCGACATCTCCGTCACTGCCCATGTTAGCCGAGCAATGCATCGAGGCGATACCTTGTTGAGGTAACAGGTAGTTCATCATTGCGAACATACCTTTTTTCATTTCACCGCCGTACCAGGTACCACCAATCAGTTGCATCTTTTCGGTAAGATTAAATGCAACGAAATTTTCTGAATTAAGGCCGTGTTGCTGCCACTTTTCATTGGTGGCCTTCGCACCGTTCATGACCACAAAATCCGGCTCATAGCCGACAAGCTCTTCGGCGGTCGGACGGATAAACATATTGGTAACGAAGTGTGCCTGCCAGGCAACCTCCATGACAAAACGCACTGCAAGCCGGGTATCTTCGTTAGCCCCGCAGAAAGTGTCTACCACAAACAAGCGCTTGCCGGACAGCTGATCAGTAACCGTTGTGCGCAGATCATTCCAGACCTGCTGATCGATTGCCTGATTATCGTTGCGCCCCTGATCGGACCACCACAAGGTATCGCGGGTTTGATCGTCTTTGACGATATACTTGTCTTTAGGGGAACGACCCGTAAACTCACCGGTATCAACGGCTACGGCGCCGAGATCAGTCAGAACGGAACGTTCAAAACCCTGTAGGTCTTCGCGAGTCTCTTCCGTAAACAGAGTCTCAAAGGATGGATTGTAAATAACTTCCAACGGACTGTTGATGCCATACACAGACAAATCAACAGCGTCGCCAAGCGACGGGGCGGCGCTACTCAACATTTAGCTCTCCTGCAAGATTACTAAAAAATGTGGTTATACTAATTTTGTTGCACAGTAGCTTTTTTCGGCACTCAAAACAACCGCACCAACCTGCCAGGTTGCTAAAATATTGCGAAACACCTGCGCTTGGTTTATTTGTCGACAAATGCACAAATAACTGAATGGTTATAACTTTGCAGATCAACGTATTCCCGGCGAAACACAACACCAGTTTGCAAAACAAAGACATACCGACCAGTAACGCTATTCACTATGCGTGGCATAATGGATAATATCGATGTTACCGGCTGAATAACGCCCCCAGGAAGCCTGATTATGAAATTGAAGATATTCTTCAGCGCATCACTGCTTTGCGCTCTGAGCGCATGTGCCTTTTTCGAGACGCCATTGGACATTCCGGGTTCTGCATCGGCGCCTGCGTCAAGTGCAGAAAATCTCCCGGCGGCCCCGGCGGCAACTACAGCAAATCTACCACCTCCTCCCCCGCCATTGCCTCCAACGTTGCCGTCTCCATCGCAAAACAAGGCAGAGGCATCATCAGCACTCACTTCGACTGAGGGCACTTTTCTCATCGTCTCAACCATTTTCGAAGTCCCCGAAACGGTACCCAACCTTTCGTTTGTCCACTTCACCGACAGCAACCGGCGGCGCGAAACTGCAATCTGCGAAGCTCTGCTCGACATTCATCCGATTACCAGCCCGGCAGCGGTCCCCGCAACAGCGCGCAATCTGATTATCTGGCCTATTGAGGAAGGCAAATCCGCAGACAACTGCAGAGCCATGGTTCGAGCACATGAACCCCTGGATATCAGCAGCCAGACTGCGCAGGTAGTTAATTCAGCCGGTCCGTATCTGATGAGCAGAAATTCGCCACAGCAAAAACAGATGATCTACGACTTAACTTCTGTTGCGACAGGCGACATTGCGGGCGCACTGGCAAAGTGGAAGCAAACGCTCACAGGCGATGTACAAAGATGGCCACCACTTATCAGAGCCAACTAACCTGCATTATTCATGAGGCGACCTGCGGATTAGGCTCTTACGTCTTTATTTATAG
>CAZKAQ010000120.1:0-11456 GCA_964550655.1 uncultured Granulosicoccaceae bacterium | reverse complement strand
ATTACAGGAATAGACTGAATTTTTAGCAGGGTGACATCTCAGGATCATGCTATCCCATAATTCTGCGCAGCCGTTGATATTGCTACTCTTTACGTAAACATAAGAATGTCAATATCGCACAGATCCGTGCAATTTTCCTTTTTTTTGAAAAGGAGGCGGTATTCGAATATGCAGTGGCCGGCAGTGTTCGCCTCAGGCTTTATTCGCTCGATTCGTTGTCATGCGCATCAGCGAGATGTTCGGCTGAACTGAAGTTTGTATTCAATTCAGAGTGACGCTCGTCTGCAATTCCTGCGCAGAGTTCTACTGATCTGCGCTGTCGTGTGCCCAGATCATTGGGTATAGATCTGTGCCGGGGCGGTCTCCTGGCTTAAGACCATGCTCAGTCATGATCGCACTGTGATCCGGGTCCATGCCGCATTCTCGGAATTTTATACGTGCATCATCACCTAACCATTTGCTGGTAAATACTTTCAGGTCGCGATTTTCATCGAGCTTGCCTGATCCGCCGTGCAGGATTCGACTATTGAAAGCAATGCAGTCTCCGGGTTGCATGTCCCAACTGGTTACGTTGTACCTTTCCGGGTTCGCATCGATATCGGGTATGGATTCTTCAGCAATACCTGAAAAATTTACCTGATCGACGTCTGTCTTGCCGTCCGGGTTCAGGTTGCCGAAATTGTATTGATCAAATATTTGATTATTTAAATGTGAACCCGGAACGAATGCCAGTGCGTTTTCTTTTTTAACCGGTACCAGCGGCATCCAGATAGTACACGTGTCATATCCTTCTATTGACCAGTAGGGTTCGTCCTGATGCCAGGGAGTAGAAAATTGCGTACCGGGGGATCGAACAAAAACCGCATCAAAGAAAAAATTGATCTTTGTGGCTTTTAACAGCTTGCCGGCAAGCTCTGCTGCTGGTGAGTCAAAAATAAACTGCTTATATTCATCCACGTTTTGCCAGGCCTGACTGTCCCAGAACATGGTTCTGCCTTGCGCATCGCGATCCCAGGTTCGTGCACGGTGAGTCGGGTTGTCGCAGTTTTTAGCCAGCCCTTGATTCAGTACATCAATCCAGCGGGAGTCAAAAATGGATTCAAGCAGCACGACGCCGTCACGATGGTAAGTATCGATTTCAGTAGCTGATATTTCTCGCGGTAGTTTTGAATTCATCATGTGATCCTGAATGACTTACCGGCTGCACGTGAAGACTATAAGTTTTTCAAGCGTTCTTTCTGTTGGGCCAGTTGTTCGAGTGTTACCAGTACATCGGCTAGTTTTTGCTTCTCTTTCTCTACTACATCGGCAGGTGCTTTGGCAACAAAACTCTCGTTGCCGAGCTTGCCTTCGAGTCTGCCTTTTTCTTTGGTCAGATTGGCAGTTTCGCGATCGAGTCTTTTGTTTTCTGCAACCGGATCAATTAAACCTGCCAGTGGAATGAGTATTCGCATCTCGCCCACCAGGGCTGTGGCTGATTCCGGCGCGGTTTCATTCTCGGTTAATAGAGTGATCGATTCTGTTTTTGCGAGTGCCTGCAACAAACCTGTGTGGCGTTGTACTTTTTCTTTGTTATCCTGAGATAAATTCTCGCAAAGAACCGGCAGTGGCTTGCCTGGTGCTATGTCGTACTCGGCGCGAATTTTTCGAATACCCAGAATAAATGACTTGATCCATTCGACTTCTGTAACTGCATTCTGATCTATTCGGTCGGGGTCACAGACAGGGTAGGGTTGCTGCATGATGGTGTCGCCGCTAATACCTGCTTTTGGGGCAACCTTCTGCCATAGCTCTTCTGTGATGTAGGGCATGAACGGATGACTTATTCGCAGCAAGGTTTCCAGTACCCGCAATAGGGTTCTCTGTGTACCGAGCTTAAGTGGTGCCGGTATCTGTGTATCACTCTGGTCACCGCTCAGAACCGGCTTTGCGAGTTCGAGGTACCAGTCACAGTATTCATTCCATGCGAATTCGTATATTTCTTTGGCTGCAAGGTCGAGCCGGTAGTTATCGAGGTGTCCGGCGACTTGCTGCTCCAGTTGTTGCAGCAGTGAGATTATCCATTTATCTGCCAGTGATAGTTCGATGTCTTTGTCAGTTGCCTTGTCTGCACTAAAATCCTCGGTATTCATCAATACATAACGAGTGGCATTCCATAGCTTGTTACAGAAATTTCTATAACCTTCGACGCGTTTTAGATCAAAGCGAATGTCGCGTCCGGTAGAGGCGAGTATTGCAAAGGTAAATCGAAGCGCGTCTGTACCGTAGCCCGGTATGCCGTCTGCAAATTCTTTACGGGTTTGTTTGGCAATTTTTTCTGCCAGATGCTGCTGCATCATGTTGGCCGTGCGTTTTTCGAGTAGCTCATCGAGTGTGATGCCATCGATGATATCGAGTGGATCAAGCACGTTACCTTTGGACTTGGACATTTTCTGCCCGCTGGCATCACGTACAAGACCATGGATATACACTTCTTTAAAGGGTACTTCGCCATCCATAAACTTGGTGCCGAACATGATCATTCGGGCGACCCAGAAAAATATGATATCAAAGCCCGTGACCAGTACGCTGGTTGGGTACCAGGTCTTGAGTGCGTCTGTCTGCTCGGGCCAGCCCAGTGTAGAGAATGGCCAGAGTCCTGATGAAAACCAGGTGTCGAGTACGTCTTCGTCCTGCTGCAGGGTGATGTTGTCTGCCAGTTTGTATTTTTCGCGAGCCAGCGCTTCTGTTTGAGCAACATAGACGTTGCCGTTATCGTCATACCACGCCGGTATGCGATGGCCCCACCAGATTTGACGACTGATACACCAGTCTTCAATGTTGTCGAGCCACTGATAGTAAGTTTTTGACCAGTTTTCCGGTACAAATTTGATTGAGCCGTTTTTTACTGCGTCAATTGAAGGTTTTGTTATAAGTGTTGCGCCACCCGGACGACCATCGGCTTGTGTTTCTGTGGTCAGATCGACGTACCACTGATCTGTCAGGTAGGGCTCAACGACAGCGTTAGATCGATCACCTCTGGGTACCATCAGTTTGTGGTCGTCGATGCGTTCCAGCAGATCAAGTGCCTGCAGATCTTTGATGATCTGTTTTCTTGCAATGTAACGGTCCATGCCCTGGTATGCATCGGGTGCGTTATTGTTTACTTCTGCGTTATCGTTAAATATATTGATGATTTCAAGCTTGTGCCTCTGGCCCATGGCATAGTCGTTAAAGTCATGTGCCGGTGTGATCTTTACACAACCGGAGCCAAATTCCGGGTCAACGTAGTCATCTGCGATTACCGGTATTTCACGCCCGGTGAGCGGTAGCGTGACGGTCTTGCCAATCAACTGCTTGTATCGTTCATCTTCCGGATGTATTGCAACAGCGCTGTCGCCAAGCATGGTCTCGGGTCGAGTGGTGGCGACAACCAGTTGTCCGCTGCCGTCACTTAAGGGGTAACGCAAATGCCACAAGTGACCATTTTCTTCTTCACTGAGTACCTCGAGGTCTGAAAGTGCGGTGTGCAGTACCGGATCCCAGTTGACGAGACGCTTGCCGCGATAGATCAGACCTTCATCATAAAGAGAGACAAAAACTTCTCTGACTGCATGGGACAAACCTTCGTCCATGGTGAATCGTTCGCGTGACCAGTCAGGAGAGGCGCCCATGCGTCGTAGCTGGCGGGTGATTTGTCCGCCTGATTCTTCTTTCCATTGCCAGACTTTTTCTACAAATTTTTCTCGCCCGAGATCGTGTCGCGTTTGATTGTCTGCGGCGAGTTGCCGCTCGACCACCATCTGCGTTGCGATACCCGCGTGATCGGTGCCGGGTTGCCAGAGTGTGTTGTCGCCTTTCATACGGTGATAGCGGATTAAGGTATCCATTACCGTGTCTTGAAAGGCATGGCCCATGTGCAGGGTGCCAGTCACGTTGGGTGGCGGGATCATGATGCAATAGGGAGAACCGTTGCCCGATGGCGCAAAATGATTGCCGCGTTCCCAGTACTCGTACCAGGATTGTTCTATGGCGGTAGGGTTGTAGGTGGTTTCCATTAATTGCAGCTGTTTAATTTGTAGAGGAATGTCACGATTCTAGCAGGTTAGTGGCCTACCGGCGGAGCATGGCAGCAATGTGTGACACTTATAAATAAGTCAGAGGAATACCGCACCGGCAGTTCTTGTTACAGAGCCAGCTGAGAAGGCACGTCACAATGTATCAGCGGATAACCTCTGGACTTATAGTACCGGTAGCGTTCGCGGCCGGTATCTTTGCCAGTACTGTCAGTACAGATAATCTCCAGTGTGGATTCAAAACTGCTGAAAAAGTATGGTACTTCGGCCGACAGGTTCAGCAGTACGTCGCGGTTATTGTCGGGCTCGTTGCGGTGGTCGATGGATAGTCGATCTTTGCCATGAGCAAGTTTGTCGGCAAACAGCTGCCGCATCTGTTCTGTGTCACTGGCCGAGCCGGTATGAATATGCAAATGTTTACCACGCGCAAGATATTGCAAAGCCAGTTGCAGTGCGTAGTTGAACTGCTCAGACGTATCGTCAGTCTCGATCAGGTAGAACTGTACGTTGGTCATGAGCTTCGGTTGAGTAAGTATTGCACCAGTAGTGGCACCGGCCTGCCGGTTGATCCTTTTGCGCCACCTTGTTTCCATGCAACCCCGGCTATATCTAAGTGTGCCCATTTGTATTCTCTGGCGAAGCTTTGCAGAAAGCATCCGGCGGTTATCGAGCCCGCTGAGCGACCACCGATATTGGCAAGGTCGGCAAAGTTACTGGAGAGCTGTTTTTCGTAGTCTTCCCAGAGTGGCAGCCGCCAGCATCTGTCATGGCAGTCAATGCCCGCGGTGTAGAGGTCATCGGCGAGTTTGTCATTGTTAGACATGAGGCCGGTGGTGTGGTTGCCAAGTGCGACTATGACAGCACCGGTCAGGGTGGCGATGTCGATCACCACATCGGGTTTATACTTACTTATATAAGTGAGTGCATCGCAGAGCACCAGCCTGCCTTCTGCATCGGTGTTCAGTACTTCGATGGTTTTACCGGACATTGAGGTGACAATATCGCCCGGCTTGGTGGCCTTGCTGCCGGGCATGTTTTCGGCGGCTGCAACCACACCGATCAGGTTGATACCGAGTTTCATTTCAGCAATCGATTGCATGACGCCGAATACACTGGCGGCGCCGCACATATCGAATTTCATTTCATCCATGCCGGCGGATGGTTTGATAGAGATTCCACCGGTGTCAAAGGTCACACCTTTACCAACCAGTACCACAGGTTTTTTAGAACTGGCAGCACCTTTATATTCCATGCAGATGAGCTGCGCCGGTTCTGCGCTGCCGGCTGAAACACTTAACAGTGCTCCCATGCCCAGCTTTTTCATTTGCGCTTCGTTGAGAACACTGGTTTTTATGGAAGGAAAAGTTTTGCTAAGTCGTTTGGCTTCTTTTCCAAGGTAGGTGGGTGTACAGACATTAGCGGCGGTGTTGCCAAGGTCGCGTGCCAGCCCCATGCCGTTGGCAATAGCGGTACCCTGCACAATGCCGGTTTCAACGGCTTTGTTCATACTTTTTTGACTGACAAAGAGTGTTGCCTTGCCGTTAAACTTTGCGCTGTTTTTGGTTTTCTCACTCTTGTGTAAGTCAAACGTGTAATCGTTGACAACCAGCGCCTGTGCAAATGATCTGGATTGCCAGGTCAGATCTTTGTTTTCGACTTCAATATCGTTCAGGCAGCTGACGCAGTCTTTTATTGCGGGAGTGGAAAGCGCAGTAGCGGTAGCCCGGGTGATCTGATCAAACTGTTGTGCAGTGATCTTTTTACTGCTGCCGGCACTAACCAGTAATACTCTTTGCGCTTTGAGTCCCGGCACGTTGTGCAGCATGAGTGTGGCACCGACGCTGTCAGCGAGATCATTCTTCTTGAGTATTTTGCTTAAGTATTTGTCACTGCCGGTATCTGCCAGTGCAATGGTGCCGGTGAGTTTCTTTCTGTTTCCGACAGGCAGTATCAGGCATCCGGTTCCGGCATTGAGTGGATCGGCGTTTGAGTGTTTTAATTGCAACGGTTTGAGCCCCTGTGTCTGGTGAATTGTCTGGCGTTTATTTGCACTGAATTGTGTTCAGCCAATCGCAAACAACAATATTACTGGGTTTGGTATCATCACGCATCAGGAGTCTGCTCTGATGTCTGCCACGAGACTTCTGAGGTTTTTTTAACGCTTGATCACCGGGATAACCAATTCTCCGCATGAGAACGCTTGATCGTTACATTTTTAAGGAGATTGCTGCCTCCTGGTTTGCCGTGACCGTGGTGCTGCTCGTGATTATGGTTGCTAACGTGCTGGCGCGTTTTCTCTCAAAGGTAACTGACGGATCATTGCCTGCCGACGCGCTTTTTCTGTTGGTAGGTGTAAAAGTCATCAATCTGCTGGTGACTCTGATACCGCTCGGTCTCTACCTTGGCGTATTACTGGCGTTCGGGCGTATGTATCGCGACAGTGAGATGTCGGCTATTGCCGCATGCGGCACCGGGCTTGGAGCGCTTTATCGTCCAACCATCACCAACGGCCTGATCGGCATGTTACTGATTACGCTGCTGACATTCTGGGCATCACCGTGGGCGGCACGCTATGAAAGACAACTGACAGAACAAATCGCCACCCAGTCCATAGGTAGTTTGCTTGATGCCGGTCGTTTTGTAGAAATATTGAACGGTGGTGCCGTGGTGTTTACAGAATCTCTGTCGCAGGATAAAGAACAGTTCAATAGAGTATTTGTGCACCGTGATCTCGAAGACGGTGCGTTTGAAGTTGAAACTGCTGAATATGCCATTTACCAGCGAGACGAAGAAACCGATGAAGAATTTATCGTTTTCGTAAACGGGGTGAGCACTATTTCAAAACCCGGTGCAGACAGCTATCAACAGACCAGATTTGCCCGTCACGGTGTAAGAATCCCGCAAAGCGAACAAACCAGCCGTGCATTGGAGAACTCTGCAAAATCATTCAGCGAACTCATCAATAGCAACGATCTACGGTCAAAGGCAGAGTTGCAGTGGCGATTTTCTATACCGGTTGCAGCGCTTTTACTTGCTCTCCTGGCAGTACCGCTGTCTTATACATCGCCCAGACAAGGTCGTTATTCCAAAATTGCTATCGCTATCCTTATCTATGTGCCATACGCCAACTTGCTGGTGTTAAGTCGCAAATGGGTGGCAGCAGGGACAATTCCTCCATGGATAGGCGTTGTCTGGGTGCATTTGCTGATAGTAGTCCTGATTCTGATTCTCACCTTAAAACGCTACGGCACAAGTTGGTTGTTTGGTAATCGTGCCGGAATTTATGCATCAACGGTGGCTAACCCATGAGCCTGCTCGCCCGCTATATCGGTAAAGCGGTGTTTGTTAACACCCTGTTGGTGTTAGTGGTGTTGGTTTCGCTGTCTGCGTTGTTTAGTTTTATCGGTGAGCTCGATGATGTAGGTAAAGGTGATTATTCAATTAAAACGGCGCTTGTTTACATTTTGTTGCGAATGCCCGGTATCGGTTATGAGCTGTTTCCGTCTTCAGTATTATTAGGCAGTTTGCTTGGCCTTGGTACTATGGCCTCAAACAGCGAGCTGACCGTCATGCGTTCGGCCGGCATCTCTATATTGCAATTGGCAGGTGCTGTCGCGCTGATTGGTCTGCTACTCATGGGACTGGTTACTTTGTTGGGTGAGTATGTCATGCCGCCCAGTGAAAGCCAGGCGCAGGAGCTGCGTACCGCAGCATTGTCGAAAAGTATTTCTATCAGGTCGCGAACGGGTTATTGGGCCAAATCAGACACCAGATTCATCAATATTAAATCTGTACTGCCTGATCTGAGACTGGTCGATGTCAGTATTTATGATTTCGACGAGCGTGAGTTAAAGAGTGTTGTCTATGCCAAAAGCGCGCAGCAACAGAAGGATAACCAGTGGCTTCTGCAAGAGGTGACGCAAACCAGTTTTATGCCCGATTCACTGATAACTGAAAGATCAGATGAAAAAAAGGTTCAGAATCTGATCCATGCTGAGTTGCTGCAAGGTTTGTCAGTTGATCCGGAATCAATGTCGGCTGGAAATCTGCTTGATCAGATCACCTACCTGCGCCGCAATCAACTTGATAGTAGCCCTATTGAGCTTGCGTTGTGGATGAAAATTACCAATCCGCTTTCGACACTTGTCATGCTGATGTTGTCACTGCCTTTTGTTTTTACATCTCAAAGAAGCAGTGGTGTCGGGCAGAGGATGCTCATCGGTATACTGCTCGGGATAGGTTATTTCCTGATAAATCGTGTGTGTACCCATCTGGGGCTTGCTAATGGTCTGTCACCGGCAGTTAGCACGCTGTTGCCGCTCAGTCTTTTCAGTTTGCTGGCGCTGTGGGGTGTCGTAAGAATTCGTTAGGCTAAACAGAAATGTACTTTTGGATAAAATTTTAGCGTGCAGATCCATGGAAGTGCGGTAAAACTTTTTGAGTTTGGCGGTTTTTAGTTCTTTCTATCCCGGCTTTGTCTTTGTTATGCGTTTCGCTGTGATATAAATTTTATATTTGCGCGCGAATTCAATTCGTTTTTAGCAATTTGATACTTTTGACTTCTTTGAAACGTTTTTACACGTTCTGTTGCTGCTGATTAACGGGTATTGCTGACGCGTATTGCGTTTGATTCAGTCATCGGTGCTTTTTTTGGGTGTTTTGAGGCTGATTAACTGAGTTGAAGACAGTTTGTCGTGCCACGCAAGGCGATTTGAGTCAAATAACATCCATAGCAGACCGATGCCGGCGGGTAACAGAGCTATAGTTGCTGCGGCAAAACGTACTGCTGATTGTTTCCAGCTTACTTCGTCACCTGTATTGGTGACTAATTTGATTTTCCAGGTGCGCATACCTAATGTTTGGCCGCCATGAGTCCAAAAACCACCATAAAAAACGAATGTAGTGGCTATAAGTGCCACGTAATACAACGGATGAGTGACTGCTTCTCCCTTGTTTATCCAAACAGCCACTGCGCTAACAGCGAATAAAACGCCCAGAAGCAACAAAAAATCATAGAAGATCGCAAGTAAACGTCTGGTTAGTGATGCGACAGGAGGGTTTTTCATTATTTTTTTGTTTGTTTCATTAAATTGTAAGGTTTATCGGGTAGGTCAGACGTGATTGTAACAATCAGGTCGCATTTGCAACGGCATGACCATTTAAAATCATGGCTAAAGTGCCGTGAATCCGTTGTTTTAAGGGATAATTCCCAAAACTAAAGTAGTTAAGACGTGTTTGTTAAGTATAAAAAATAACTAACTCTATAAGCTATTTTGTTTTATAAAATGCGTTTTTAGTGGTTGTTGGTGTTTTTTTTGTATTAAAAGTGCTGCAAAAAGTACGTTTTTTATTGAATTCAATGAATTAACGATTATAATCCACTCGCCTACAACTCTCAGGAGAACTTATATGGCTCGAACCAAAAAGAAAGCTGCAGCAAAGAAAAAACGCTCAGCTGGTAAAAAACGCAGTGCTTCTAAAAGGAAGTCTACTTCTAAAAAGAAGGCTTCAAAGAAGAAGAAATCCAAAAAGAAAGTAAGTAAGAAGAAAGCTTCGAAGAAGAAGGCTTCAAAGAAGAAGGCCTCTAAGAAGAAGCGTTCAAAGAAGAAGGCCTCTAAGAAGAAGCGTTCAAAGAAGAAGGCTTCTAAGAAGAAGCGTTCAAAGAAGAAGGCCTCTAAGAAGAAGCGTTCAAAAAAGAAAGCCTCTAAAAAGAAAGCTTCAAAAAAGAAGCGTTCAAAAAAGAAGGCCTCTAAGAAGAAGCGTTCGAAAAAGAAAGCTTCGAAAAAGAAGAAGAGACGGTAGCTGGTTGATTTAATAAGTCATAATAATCAATGACTTAGCCTACATCAAAGCGAGCATAAAGACTTGACAAGATGACAGGCAAATCAGTTGCAGTTCCCCGATGCAAAGGTGGCTCCGGCCACCTTTGCTGCATCTGAAGACAATGTTTGCACTTAAACTAGTGTAGTCGCCTTGTTTTTATCACAGTCTGTTTTGTTACCTATCGTAACGACATGTGGAAAACTTTTAAGCGAAGATCGTTTTAATCTTCACTGTATTTGGCTGTTACAGACCATCAAATGAGCTGAACATAACCACATTTACCAGCTCGGAAGCTTTGGCTCCATCTGCAAACTGATCCAGACAGATAAAACAGTTTGCTTTGCTCATAGAACTTAAAACATGAGAGTCCTGCAGCCCGGTTGTTGAGACAATCAGTTCACCATGTTCGGTAACAGACGTGATTCCACGCTGAAATTCGAATCGTCCCGGTTCTTTTTTCAATTCATCAACACTTCTTGCCCTAAGCACGGGTGGAGCATGGTAGCTGGCACCGGAAAATGCTTTTATTGCCGGAATGACAAACTGCAGGCAGGTCACCATGCTCGATACCGGGTTTCCGGGTAGTCCGAAGTAGTGTGTACCACTCGAAAGTTTGCCTGAGACCAGGGGTTTGCCTGGCTTCATTGCTACTTTCCAGAATAATAAGTCGCCATTTTCCTCTAACGCATCTTTTACATAGTCAGCTTCGCCTACAGAAACTCCGCCGCTGGAAAGTACAAAATCGAGCTTTTGAGCTGACGCTATGATCGTGTTTATAGCTGCTCTATTGTCTTTACAGATACCCAGATCGATGCAATCTATGCCGGCATTCTTTAATAAAGAGCGTATTGTTGCCCGATTGCTATCAAAAATCTGTCCGTGAACGAGTTTATCCGGTGGTGCTTGTAATTCATCGCCGGTAGAAAACACACCGACTTTTGGAGCAGCAAAGACTTCAATCCGGCTGACACCCTGTGCTGCAAGCAATCCGATATCTGCAGCGGTCAGTTGTGTTTTTAAAGCGCATACGGTTTGTTCGGGTTGGATATCATCACCTGGATTTCGGATGTATTGACCGCTTGAGACACTTGCACCGGTGGTAAAGGTGTCGTCTTCCAGAGTGACCAGCTCCTGAATCACAATAGCGCTCGCACCTTCGGGTATTGCGGCACCGGTAGTTATGCGTACCGCCTCTGCTGTGGCTATCGAGCCCTGATATGGGTGGCCTGCCAGTGATTTACCGATGATTTTGAAACGCTGACCGGGTGATACATCCTGGTGCCGCACAGCATAGCCGTCCATCGCCGAGTTTTTAAAAGGCGGAATCGCAACGCGTGCAATTACTTCTTCTGCTGTTATTCGGCCAACTGCGTCAGTGATCTCGACAGACTCTGTGCTGCTGGTGCATTGAATTGACTTAAGAATAGCCTGTCGTGCTTCGTCGACAGTCAATGCGCGGGTATTTGCGTCACTGCTGCTTTTGTCTGTTTGATTTGATTTTTGCATTACCGGATACGCGGGGAGTTAGCCTGCATTATTCATGAGGATTCGGCGTCCAGAGTCATTATCGCTAAACAG
>CAZKAQ010000119.1:0-11458 GCA_964550655.1 uncultured Granulosicoccaceae bacterium | reverse complement strand
CACTGTGAAAACAAATCTCTGCGCCATATGCTCGCCATTTCATGAATAGTTCGGGCTAGTGGACAGATTGACGGCAGTCACATGTTTGGTAACGTCCCCGGAGTATACGAAGACGGCTTTGTTGAGCTGGCAGCTCTCGATACCAACAATGACGGCCAGATAAGCGGGAAAGAGCTTAATTCACTTGCGATTTGGTTTGACAGAAACAGCGATACCATCGTTAATGATTCTGAACTCACCACGCTTGAGTCACATGATATCGCTTCACTCGCCGTGGATCACTACAAGTTCTTTGCACGAGCCAGAAAACATGATGGTAGCTCTATTCTAATGGAAGATGTCTGGTTACCTATGTCACCACTCGCGTCTATCGTTGAATAATACACTGATAATTACAAAAACACGGGTGCAACAAAGGTGAGACTGTTCAGATCGTATTCGAGGCAGGCCTTGATGATCTTCCGGAATACCTGGATAACAGTGATACCCACATAATGGTACTGCAGATACTTTGAACTATCAGCTTCTTCGGTGTAGTGCATTTATATAAATGCGTGCCTGCGTGTCACTGTCGAACCTGAGTTGTAAACTAAAAGCGAATCTCATTTGAGATTCGCTTTTTAGTTCCTGAGACAAGCCATGCTTTACAATTCCCACGGCAACAACGGGATAACAAAGCAAGTCTGAAATGGCCACGGTTACAGAGGTCTGTAATGGCCGCATGAATGAAGGGCTTAAAAGACAGCATCAGGGACAGTTCATCAAACCTCTGACAGCTCCTGCTGTACAAACGCCAGTCTGTACCCATAGCGCCAGACGGTTTCAATAAACGGAGATTCAATTTTCTTTTGTTTAAGCTTTCCGCGCAATCGATTCATGTGCGTATACAGAGACGGCATGTAACATACATCTTCATAGCCAAGTACATTCTGCAGCAGTTCGAGTTTGCAACAGGATTTTCCCTTGTTGGCAACCAGGTATGACAACAACGAAAGTTCTGTTCGGGTGAGAGCGATCGACTGACCCGAGATAATTGCTTTCTTTGCCAGAGGAAATATTTTGAAATCAGCTGCAACCACGTCCGGATCTATAGCAGACTTAACCGCAGGCAGGTTACACTTGATATTATCAACCAGCGGTTGCAAGTCTGTTGATCTTCTTAATGCTGCAGATACTCTGGCCCTGAGTTCAATTGCACTGCATGGAATAGAAATATAATCGTCAGCACCCTGCGACAGACACTGTGCAATTGCTGCGTCGTCGTGCTCTGTAGACAACACAATGATTTGACTAAAAGGCTTTACTGATCTGACTGTTCCACATATATCCAAAGCCTTTGATGTGTTATCGTCCGTGTTAATTATCAGCAAGTCCCAATTAACGTTTGATGGGGCATCGTTCGCACTGGCATCGGCGTTGAAATCCACATTGAGATCATGGCAGCTGCTTTTTAAAAGGCTGGTGGTATTCGGCCCACTATTAACAATCAGAATTTGGTGTTTATTTTGTCTGGACATTCTTTGAACGCTCCGCAATTAGACCTGACATTCGGATGTCACGTCCTGCAAACGGCAATCCTGGAAGATATCAGCCGTTACGTGAATTTCTAATGTCGTTTAAGACTAATCAGGTCTCGCTTAGTTGCAATCAGACAGAAGTTTTAGACAGAAGTTATAGTTTCGTGATTACCAGAGTCGGAAAATACCTGTAACCGGCAAACGGCATATCGCATGCGAACACAGGTCAAGAGATTCTCTTCGTCCGGATCTTATGCCCGCCGCCAACATAAAACTTAGCAAAGCTATGCCGATACTGCCACCACCACCGCCAGAAGAGCCATCACCAGTGGCGTTATCACCAGTAGTATCACCAGCAGTTGTTTCATTTTCAGTTGTTGAAGGTGACAAACGCAGTACTCTGCCGGTTGCACCGAATGGTGTCCCGGTGGTATTACCCATTACATAGAGCTCTCCATCGTTATCAACACCGATACCGCTCATGGACATGCTCTGCAGCGTTTCATCTGCCATGTCGAACTCCCTGATGACATTATTGGCGTCAAGATAAAAAAGCCGACTACCTGTTCCGGTGAACCCGCCAAAATCACCAAACACATAACGCCCTTCAAGCGCCGGTATTTGCGTGCCCCGGTAAACGAACCCGCCGATAATCGCACGCCCCTCATCCCGATCATATTCAGCAACCGGGTCTGTTAGATCCGGTGAGACCCCTGGATCTACAGTGGTTATTGTGCTGGCGTCATTGCCGTTTGGTTGCAGGAAAAAGCTGCCTTCTTTTTCGTTCCAGCCATAGTTACCACCGGCAACCACGAGATTTATTTCTTCAATAAAATTCTGTCCGACATCGGCAACCCAAAAATCATCTGTGACCGGATCAAATGACATACGGTAAGGGTTGCGAAATCCATAGGCGTAGATCTCCGATACAACGCCCTCTGCACCAACAAAGGGGTTGTCTGTCGGTATACCGTACTGACCATTGGCAGAGTTGTCTCCAAGTGGATCGATTCTGAGAATGCTGCCGTAGGGATTTGACGTGTCCCGGGCGTTACCATCGCCATGGCCGATAATAGTCCCACCCAAAAATTCCGCGCCATCAGCATCGTCCGCGCCGCCACCATCGCCCAGGGCGATTAACAAATTAGCGGCACTGTCAAACACAAGCGCGCCGCCATTGTGATTAAACTGTGGCTGATCCAGCCTGAGTAATTCGCGCCGTGTTGTTGTGTTTACTATTGTGGCAGGATCGGCTGTATCGGTAACTCGCCACTCGGTAATCACAGACTGGTGATCAGCGCTGGTACCTGCCGGCTGGGTGCTGAAATCCGCAGCAGCACTAACCGGTTCGGAAGTATAGGTATATAACAGTCCATTGCTGGCGTAGTCAGGGTGAAATACAAACCCGAGTAATCCACGCTCATCAAAACTACCGGGGCCAATAACACCTAAAGGCACCAGTGACCCGGTAACATCAAGAAAAGCAGAGATCTGACCGGTTTGCTGATTCAAGGCAGAAATCACACCGCTCTGATCAGCTATAAACAAAATATTTGAGTCAATCGGATTGCTTATTGTTACCACCGGCACGTCAAAACCGTTGGAGACCTCTGCCAATGAGATTGCTATTGAACCAGTGCCAATGCTCTCAGCAACAGGCCCTGCCGACTCCGGTGTTCCCTGCGCGTGTACAACACCGACACTGACATTGAACAGCCAAAGGCAAAGACATAACAGGAATACTTTAGATTGACGTATCGAGAGATATCCAACGACAGGTATTTTAACGACCATCAGGGATTGGTACTCCGTAATGAGTTTATTCAGTTTAAAACGCCCTTTATCAGGTAGTTAACAACGACGGGCGAATAGCGCAGTTCTTTATCAACTCGTCAGGCGGACTCGATCGACAGCAGAACCTCGAAATTGTCGACACCGAACTGTTCCGTGCTGGTATGTTCGTCGGTATAACTGGGGGTTCCAAAAGAACCATCGTAGTAATCACTATTAACCAACATAGTGATCTAAAAGCCACGGCATTGTCCGCGGCTTTGTCTTCAAACCGACACTGACATTCCAGGACCAAAAGTACACAAAAACTACGCTATCAGTTAAGATTTTGTGATTATTCCGCTCCAACTGTAAACAGAATATAACACCGGTTCATGTCACGATTAATTTTTGTGACCAGCAACACTAACCACCCAGCTTGTTTTGTTTCCAGCAAACATCTTTGTTATTTTGTGTCAGTGTTTTACACTGACGGGTCTTGTTCTTTAGTCCGGCCCGATCTCTAATAAGCTTGAGTTATACAAGCAATATCAACTGAGCACCAGCACTTGCCCACCAACTACGCTGTCACAATAGACACAGAAGAGGAATGGGACTGGGACGCCGGCTGGCCTGTAGTCAGCCACTCCCTCCGCAACCTCTCAACTGCGCCTGCGTTTCACGCATTGTGCAAAACGCATGGTGCCCGTACCACCTGGTTTACAAACTGGTCGGTGATGAATCAGGAAAATGGGCGCGCCACCATACTTGACATAACCGCTAACGAAGACGCGGAACTCGGCATGCATATTCATCCATGGATAACACCGCCGATTTCCCCCGATGACAACACCTCAGCGCGCCAGTCGTTCTTACACAACAGTCCTGCTTCAGTCATTCATCAGAAGCTGGACACGGTGTGGCGGATTTTTACCGAACATGGATGTAAGCCCAGATCGTTTCGGGGCGGGCGATATTCCTGCGGTCCGGAAATCCAGAAATTCTTACAGCACCCGGATCGAGCATTCATAGCCGACGCTTCGGTGGTGCCGTTTACCAAATGGGATGACGACGGCGCACCTGATTATCGTGATCGCGATCTCCAGCCAAACCGGTTGAATCCAACTCAGGAAGGCGCTTCAGCCATGTGGGAAATCCCCTGCACACTGGCATATACCCGCAACAACATGGAGTTTTGGGCGGAAGCCTTTGATCGCATTGAACACAGTTTTCTTCGCCACCTCAGGCTCAGCGGTATTTTAGGTACCACCGGTATTGTACGTCGCGTCTGGCTCAACTTTGAATTCACTCCGGCGGATGAAATGATTGCCTTGCTGACTTTCCTGGAAAAATTAAATCTTCCCTGCATCCCCCTGACCATACACAGCTCTTCACTGATGAAAGGCGGAAACTCCTACTCTGCAACCCAAAAAGACGTCGACGATATTTTTCAACGCACCGAGCAGGTGCTCGGCTGGCTTGCAGAAAACAAGTCATTCGAACCCGCCACTATCGCAGAGATTGCGCAAGGCCTTGAGCGTGACTATCTCACGCAACAACAACCAGCTACTACTAATACAGCTACCACTAATACAGCTACAAGAGAACGCGTGTGAAGGTTATCGGTATCAGTCCGTTAGACAAAGATTCAACAGTTTCATTTATGGAGGACGGCGAGGTACTGTTTGCCTGTGGTGAAGAAAGACTAACCCGCACCAAACTGCAGGGCGGTTTCCCGACTCTTACCATGAAAATGGGTTTTGAAAAAACCGGCTGGACTGCTGCAGACGTAGATGCAGTTGCCTATGCTTTTTTTGATGCCGATGAAGAAGCGCGTTTAATGCGTGAATCAGTCGATATCGATAAAAACTATCACAGCAGTGACTGCACTGGCGCATCACTTCAGGCACTCAGACAACTGGATCAAAACGGATACAAACCCGACTTGAGCACGCAGATTCCGGGGCTTGATGCAGAGAAAGAAGAATTCATGCCGTCAAAGAGCTTTCTGAAAAGCCGGATTTACAGTTTTTCTGCAGGTAACGCCAAAGTTGACTGGGCTTTGCATAAAAAGTTTTATGGCACATGGATAAAGCAAGCGATTGCAGACCACCAACGAATCGGCACAGAGCTCGCACAAGGACTCAAGGAATTTAACCTTGAAGGAAAACTAAAACGCTTCAACCACCACGACACTCATGCGGCCAATGCATTCTATTCAAGCAGCTATGATGAAGCACTTTTAGTAACTCTTGACGGCTACGGATCCGGTAACTGCGGTGGCGTTTATACAGGCAACGCGGATGGCCTCACGCCATTAATCAAATTTGCATTCCCTAATTCGCTCGGCCAGTTTTATGAAATGGTCACTAGTGCACTGGGTTTTAAGCCCGGCAGACATGAAGGCAAAATAGTCGGTCTGGCAGCCTACGGTAATCCGGAGATACTCGGACCGATACTGCGCGAACGGTTTGATACAACAGACGGCGATATACGCATCAAAGCAAGTATGAATTACTACTTTGCCCGAGCACTTGCACAAAAATATGCCAAGCGTGACGTCGCTGCAGCGTATCAACATGTACTTGAGCAGGTCACCAAAGAAGTTTGCGAGTACTGGGTGAATAAAACCGGGCTACGTAATGTGGCAGTATCCGGTGGCGTGAACGCCAATGTAAAACTCAATCAGCGTATTCATGAAATAGACGGCGTAGACAGCGTTTTTGTCTATCCCAATATGGGAGACGGAGGCTGTGCCACCGGTGCAGCCATGCTTGTATTCGACAAAAGCGAACGCTCAAAGCCGGTAGACAACGTTTATCATGGGCCCTCATACACTGACGATGAAATCGAAAAAGAACTGCAGTCAAATAACCTGCAGTATGAAAAGCCCGAAAGCCTCGAGGAAGCTGCAGGCGAACTGTTGGCCAAAAATCACATTGTTGCAAGATTCAATGGTCGCATGGAATACGGTCCGAGAGCGCTCGGCAATCGCTCGGTGTTGTACGCGGCACACGATCCACAGGTAAACCTCTGGTTAAATCATCAGCTCGGACGAACTGAATTCATGCCGTTTGCACCAGCGGTATTGGACAGCGAAAAGTACAAGCTGTTTTTAAATTGCGAGGGCTGTGAGAAAACCTCGGAGTTTATGACAATCACTTTTGATTGTACCGACCTTATGGCTGATAAATGCCCGGCTGCAGTTCACGTAGACAAAACCGCACGGCCGCAGTTTGTAAGTGAACGCAGCAACGAGAGTTTCCATAAAATAATCAGTGCCTACCACAGAATTACCGGCGTCCCTTCAGTGATCAACACCAGCTTCAACATGCACGAAGAACCGATAGTCTGTTCACCGAAAGACGCTGTCAGGGCATTCCTGCTGGGTAACATCGACTACCTGGCGATCGGTGACTATCTGGTCCCGCATCCCAACCTCGAAGAACTGGTCAAAGAGCGGGTTGATCTTTAAAGAACAACGAGTTTTAAACAGCTACAGGACAAACTACCTGCCTGAAGCTGTTTAACAGATTGAAAGCTGTTTAACAGACAGTCAGTGGCATGCTGTCAAACTGCAAGCTACTGCAATGTATGACTGTATAATATCGTCCGCGCCTTTAAAAATTTTTCAACTGCCGCATTCATGCTGTTGCTGACAAAGGCGATAGTTTCGAAAGTGCGCTATGGCGATTGTGCTCGCACCAATGACTGTGGCGATTTTCTCACCGGTCTCACCCAATACATCATGGCCGAACATCACGGTAAGTAAAATTATCAGCAAACCCGCCAGCCCGGTTAAAACGACACTGGCACGCCTGTGTTGCCTGCAGCCCATCGTTAGTGCAACAACACTGAGTGGCAATACCGCAAACGCCAGCCACTGGTGAAAGACCTCGTCTGCGATCGCGTATCCAATCAATGCAGGGCTCATCACCGTAATTACCGGCAAGGCCAGACAGTGCACGCCACAGGCGACTGACAGCGCAATAGAACCCTTATCAAGTAACAGTTGTGTATTCATCGCTTGTTTGCTTTCCACTTTATATTGATTTTAGACAGTGTATGAAACTGGTAACCAGGCCAAGTGTGTCCTTTTCTCTGCCATGACAGGCTGACCGTATCTGTGTGACAGCAGCACGTAACATGGTTTTATTCTTTATACATTTAAATGATATAATATATCATAGCATGATATTTCTGCAAACTTTACACCAAAGTTCTGTTCCACTCAGCGCTCAGGCGCTACCATGTCTGTGAGATGAGATCAGACCAAACACAAAAAGGCGCTAAAAAAGCGATCGCTCACGCTGAGCGACAATGCCAAAGTAACGGCACGAAACTGACTAAAAAAAGACAGGCGGTGTTATTTGGCCTGTTGAAATCCAAACAGGCGATGACAGCCTACGAATTGTCCGACTTCTGTAAGCACGAGCTTGGTGAGTCCATGCCGACCATGTCGGTATATCGAATTCTGGAATTCCTTGAAAGCCAGCAGCTGGTTCACAAACTCAAACTTGCAAACCGATTCGTCGCCTGTGTCCACATTGCCTGCGATCATCAACATGCAGCACCGCAGTTTCTTATTTGTATCGATTGTTATCGGGTAACCGAAATCAGCATCAAAGATTCAACTATCAACGCGCTGCGCAGCAGCGTCGACACAGCCGGATACACACTGGTAAGCCCACAAATAGAATTGAGCTGCCTCTGTGAAGCGTGTTCAGCTGCGAAAGGTTCTTGAGACTGCTGACAACGAAATAAAGATAAACCCTGACAGGCGTCAGTGTCTGTTCATCTACTAATCTGTTCATCTGCCAATAAGAACGAACATGGCACAGATACATTTCAATTTATAACTCCTGCGGTTGAAATATCAGTGGCTTTTTATTAAGAGGCTGACCCAGGAAAGAAGAATAACCAGTCGCCAATTTAATCAAAGTCGGTTCGATGCGCACAGTTAATGATTTCAGGATTTACATCCATCGAGGACTTTTCCGCTCTAAAAATGATCCGAATCGAACGCACCAGCTTGCTTGCACACACTCATCTGCACCTCTATAACGCTGTGAGATTCCGGAATCCGGGTTATTCGTCGGATGAGTGCTAAATATCCACACTGCCCCTGCTACATTCATTTCAAGGTTCCTTCCGGCATTGCCAATTGAAGCCATTGCCAGAAAGCATATGAAAAAATTGTTTAATTTGCGTGCTGCTGTTACCTGACTAAAACGGTATTATTACCACTGCCAGAGATAAGTCGTCCTAATACAGAAATATTAGCAATCTAAACAAAGTCAGTAGAGATTTAAAAATACCGCAGGAAGCAACATCATGGAAAACAAATTATCGGTACTAAAGAATATTCCCATTTTTAATGAGCTCAACGAACAAGCGCTTCAACAGATTCTAGCCAAAGCCCGGTCACTCAGTTTGCGCGAGAATGCTCTAGTCATGAACGAGGGTGAAACCGGAGAAGCGCTGTATATTATCCGCTCCGGCAGAGTAAAGATTTTTGTTAGCGATGAAAATGGCAACGAACTCACTCTTTTTATCGAAGGCCCGGGGAGCTATATCGGTGAAATATCTCTGCTTGACGGTTCTCCGCGCACAGCATCTGCAGTCACTCTGGAGAAAACTGAAGTTATTTCTATATCAAAAAAAGACTTTTATGACGTTATCACAGAAAACCCTGGAATCGCGTTCAATATTATCAATGCACTGACACAAAAGTTACGACGAACCACCCATAGCATCAGATCGCTGGCACTAATGAACGTCTATCAACGACTCGCATCCAAGTTAATGGAACTCTCGGTTGAAGAAAACGGCGCCAGGTTTATCCCGGAAAAATATTCACACCTCGCTCTTGGCAAAATGATCGGTGCCTCACGTGAGATGGTCGGAAAAGTGATGGCAGAATTAACCAGTGGTGAATACATTGAACAGCGCGACAACCGTCTTTTTCTAATTAAGGACTTTCCCCGGGACTGGTAAGAACAATATCTAAACGACCATCCTTATATAGGGGTGATAACTGAAGGTGACACAGGACGACCAGCAAAAACCGCCACAGACACCAGGTGAAGATTTGCCTCGACCCGGTTATTTGTATCCGTTACGCCCATTCTTGAAAACGAATTTTCCGGGTATCCGTTGAGCTACGCTCCCCGAAAAAAACTTAAATTGATCAATTCTTCCCGTCAAATAATATTTTTTGTAAAAAATGCTCAATTTGTCTGCTAATTGACAGTTAAATCCGCCGAATTCGGTGATCATTACCACTCATTTTCCGTATTCAAAAATGCCTGCGACAGATAACAATATGCGTCAAAGTCAACCAGCAAACTGTATGTATCAAAAAAGCTGCTGCCTCGTCGGGATCCCCGTTCAGAACGGCACCACGGTTAACGGCTGTGACATGGGTCCGGATGCCTTTCGAACGGCTGGTCTGAACGACATGCTTACCGGACAGGGATTTTCTGTCAGCGACCTCGGAAATCTCGCAGCCGCACCAGGCAATTTGATTGAGCACAATAATCGATCTGTGAAACAACTGGAAGAAATAGTCTCATGGGCAAAGTGTATTCAGGAGGCATCATACAAGGCAATCACTACTCACGACTTGCCTATCTTTCTTGGTGGTGATCATAGCCTCTCTATTGGCACGATACCCGGCGTCACTCGCTATGCACACGAGCGCGATCAGGAACAGTTTGTACTGTGGCTCGATGCACATCCGGATTTTCACAGTCTTTACAGCACAGAAAGCGGTAACCTTCATGGCACACCAGTGGCTTATTTCTCCGGCCAGAAAGGGTTCGAAGGATACTACCCGCGGCTGTCAAATAAAGTTGCTGATCGCAATATTTGTATGATGGGCATTCGCTCTGTTGATGCAGCGGAAAAGCAGGCATTGTCAAAAACGCAGATCGAAATCTACGATATGCGCTATATCAACGACCATGGCATTGCAAAACCCCTGAACCGGTTTCTAAATCGCGTCGCCGCCGCAAAGGGAGCCTTACATGTCAGTTTAGATGTTGATTTTCTGGAGCCGGAAATAGCACCAGCCGTAGGTACAGCCGTACCTGGTGGTGCCACTTATAACGACTCACACCATGTCATGGAGATGCTGCATGAAAGTGGTCTGGTCACTTCACTGGATTTAGCTGAGCTAAACCCGTTTTTGGACGACCGAGGCAAAACAGCGTCACTGATGGTAGATCTTTGCGCCAGTTTAGTGGGCCACAGCCTGGCTGACCCGAGCCTGGCTAGTCACAGCGCACTGGAACAGGCTTAACCTGCCTGAACGCTGACAACAAAGCTGACAACAAAATACAAATCAACTCTGCTGCGTATAAGCAATATGGCCATAGTACTTGGGTCTTGAATCAATGCGCACATGCAACCAGGCAACTCCGCTGCCCTCCGCGTTTAACCATATTGGTGCATCACCGACATCACGTTGCAAAACCTGACCGACAGTTTGCCATAACACATCAATCTGTCTTACCGGTGCGGAGCGTGTAAATCTCCCCAGGTGATTGTAGCTTTCATGAGGCGCTATTGGTGAAGGTACTATCAATGTGGCATCACCACCCAGGCTGCTGCATTCAACCACCCACTGCTGCGTTTCAGTGACATTTTTAGTAGTACCGTCATCAGAGAAATACTCTGCAAATGTCAATGGATCCGCAGGTCTTGCAGCTAAACCCGGCGCATTAATCAATACAAACTCAAATGGTTTATCGAAACTGCGGTAACTCAGCGCCGGTGTTTCAAATCGAAATGAGTCAAAGCGGGTATCTGCAAGCAGCTTATTGAAGTTTTGTCGAAACCCGGAATCATCAATAAGCAGAGTGATAAAACGCCTAAAGCTAATCGGTTCGCTTTGCTCCCTTATCTGCCATCTCAAGATGCCTCGATCCAGTTCTTCACACACTGTATCGCATGCGTCGGCGTTATATTTACCAGTTACCATGATACCGTTCAGTCAAGCCGGTTAATAATGCAGGGCGTATAAGCCCGGGAATAAACAGTAAGTACGCATCCGCTAACACACAACCCGCTGGATACGCCAAAGACCTGATACCACCCAGCCCATAGATTACGCTACCGATCAGCTTTGCACGTTACTACGACTGCCAAATGAACTCAAACCAGGAGTC
>CAZKAQ010000118.1:0-11546 GCA_964550655.1 uncultured Granulosicoccaceae bacterium | reverse complement strand
ACCTGTTTAGCGCTATTGACTCTGGGCGCCGAATCCTCATGAATAATGCAGGCTAGCAGTGGAGGCAAATAATTATGAAACTGGTAGTAAAACACAGAACAGACTACAACTATAGTGCGTCTGTTTCGCAATCGGTTAATCAGATCTGTCTGACACCGCGCCATACTGACAACCAGACTGTTTTAAATACTTCAATGGAAATAGAACCCGACCCTGAAACCATACAATCAACTCTGGATTACTATGGCAATTCGATATCAAGGTTTAACCTTGATCAATCGCACCTTGCCTGCACGATTACCGTAACCTCTGTGGTAGATACAGCTGACACCGTACCGGACTTACCTGACTCTGTCTCTGTCGCAGGCATAAAGTCGATGTTGGACAGCCACTTTGCTAAAAACGATCTGATGGCACATGACTGTCTTCTGCCGTCGGCTTATGTCCCGTTAATTGCGGAACTGGAATCAGCACTTGGCGATTTACCCGGGCCGGATACCCCGGTACTTGAGTTTGCACAACACTTGATGAGCTGGATATTCACCGAGTTTGAATACGACCCGAGCTTCTCTACTGTGGTTACACCGATCACAGATGTTCTCAAAGAACGTAAAGGTGTATGCCAGGACTACGCTCATCTGGCCATAGCAATACTCCGATATGCAGGCGTTCCCGCACGTTATGTCAGCGGCTACCTCGAAACTATGCCACCGCCCGGACAAAAGAAGCTCCAGGGATCAGACGCCTCTCATGCATGGTACTCGGTTTATTTCCCCGGCGAAGGCTGGTTTGATTTTGATCCAACCAATAATAAGCGACCCGATGCACAATATATAACGACTGCGTGGGGCAGAGATTACGCAGATGTTGCGCCGTTACACGGTGTTGTGTTCGGAGGCGGTGAAACAAAACTTGATGTTGCAGTTGATGTAGATCGATTATAAAAAGACATGTTAAAGGGTGATTATTCCGATCATAGAGCTGTATTTAGTGATTCTGTATACGCCTGAATAACTACAGGTTTTGTGCGTCGGTTAAAACATTAACAATCTCTACAGAGTGATACTGCTACATTGACGAAGAACATTATCCCGCCCGTGTATCCTCAATAAGTTGCGTGAATGACGGCAACTGTGTCAGTATAATTTATCCACAGCTCATGATGATGTATGGCGTGTCGCCGGCAAATGGTTAAATATAGCAGTCCTACTTCAGATGAAGTCTTTCAAAGCGATGGAATACCGCGGCCGACAGCTCAGGCACTGGTTAAGTATCTCAGCAATCTAAGTGCCGGCGAACTTGAAGAACGCAAACATGCTGCCGAACTTTCCATCAAGCAAATGGGCATCACGTTTACCGTCTACTCCGATAACGGCAATATCGACCGGGAGTGGCCTTTTGATATCATTCCGCGGATTATTGATGCTGGCGAGTGGAGCCAAATTAAAACAGGTCTAATTCAACGGCTTGAGGCACTCAATCTTTTTATCAATGATCTCTACAACGATCAACAGATAATCACCGATGGTGTTGTGCCAGCCTCACTACTGGAAACATCATGCAATTTTCGCGAACAGTGTCGCGGGCATAAACCTCGCTACGGCGTATGGGCGCACATATGTGGCAGTGATCTGGTGCGTGATCACAATGACGTTATGTATGTACTCGAAGATAACCTCAGAGTGCCATCGGGAGTCTCATACATGATCGAAAACCGTGAGGTGATGAAACGCACTCTGCCTGAGGTTTTCAGCAGTTGCCAGATATTGCCGGTAAATGACTACATCGACAATCTGGGTCAAATGTTACGTTCACTTAGTGAAGAATCAGAACCGGTGCTCTGCGTACTAACCCCCGGCGTCTTTAACTCTGCATACTTTGAACATAGCTTTCTCGCTCGTGAATTAGGAGCAGAGCTGGTCGAAGGCAGAGACCTGATAGTTGATTCAGATGAATGTGTATATTTTCGAAACGTTGACGGGCTTAAAAAAGTAGATGTTATTTATCGTCGAATAGATGATGATTTTCTTGACCCCGAGTGCTTTAACCCTGATTCAACACTGGGTGTACGCGGTCTGATGAGAGCCTGGCGCGCCGGCAACGTAGCCATTGCCAACGCACCAGGTGCCGGAGTGGCGGACGACAAGGTCATCTATTCTTATGTGCCTGATATCATTCGATACTATTTAAATGAAGAACCTCTTATTGACAACGTTCCCACCTATCGCTGCGAAAATGCTGAGCAACGTGAATATGTGCTGCAGAACATTGAAAAACTGGTGGTAAAACCTGCCAACGAATCTGGCGGCTACGGCTTGCTGATCGGCCCGCACAGTACACAGGAACAGTGCGATGCAGCGCGTAAAAATATACTGGCAGATCCGCGTAATTACATAGCCCAGCCAACACTGGCTATTTCTACCTCTCCAACACTGATCGATGAATCAATAGTTCCAAGACACGTTGACTTAAGACCATTCGTTTTACAATCTGAAGTTAGTCATGTCACCACTGGAGGTCTGACTCGTGTTGCACTGATTGAAGGCTCACTGGTAGTCAACTCCTCGCAAGGGGGCGGTAGTAAAGATACCTGGGTCGTACAATCAGATGGATCAACAACCGATCAGACTGACAGCTCCGGGCAAAGTATGAGTCAATCACTGCCCTCTTCTGATGGTCAGACTTAATGCTTGCCAGAGTCGCCAGCAATTTATTTTGGCTCAACCGTTATTTGCAGCGCGTGGAGAATACATCACGGCTTATTCGTGTTCACGCGAACTTACTGATGGACCTTCCAACAGCAGATCCTGCAGTAGCATGGCTGCCTCTGGTATCAATTACAGGTGCTGACGAACAATTTGCCAAACTCGGTACTCAAAGTGATTCAATCAGTGTTTGTAATTTTCTGATCAGCGACAGTAAAAACCCCGGATCACTGGTGAACAATCTCAATGCTATCAGTGGCAATTTGCGATCGTCTCGTGACTGCATGTCAAATGACCTCTATGAAGCCATAAAACATTTATGCAGCGAAGGTCTGTCGCTTGCGAAACCGAACCTCGGCAGTAATAGTCGACAACGCCTGTTAAAATTTTTTGAGCGACAGTCGCTGACGATTGCAGGTGCCATGGCAAGCTCTATCAGTCGCGATACAGGTTACCAGTTTTTACGCGTTGGCGGCTTGCTTGAGTCTGCAGACATGACCACCAGAATACTCGATGTACATGCGGCTAATTTACTGCCGGTGGATGGGAAAACTGACCTGGTACCTTTTGAGAATCTGCAGTGGGTATCTATTCTGCGTTCGTTGTCAGCATTCCAAATGTATATGAAGCACGTAAAGAAACCGGTAAACGGATCTGATGTTTTGTCTTTTCTATTGCAAGATGACCGACTGCCGCATGCTTTCCAATTTTGTTTGTCAGAGTTAACTGACTGTATTGAAATTATAGAAAACAACAACAATAACGTGAATCCGGCTGTAGTACCGCAGCTAGCGGATCTTATTGACAAAGTCAGCAATGCTAATGTTGCAACGCTTGCAAAAAACAAACAGCAGTTGCACAGGTTTCTGGACCAACTGCAAATTGCACTCATAGAAATCAGTGGCGAAAT
The DNA here is from genome assembly GCA_964550655.1 of uncultured Granulosicoccaceae bacterium. GTDB lineage: Bacteria > Pseudomonadota > Gammaproteobacteria > Granulosicoccales > Granulosicoccaceae. Next base: position 7,931 of record CAZKAQ010000118.1, on the reverse strand, counting down.
AGCATACCGGTATTTCCCCCCGCCGGATGAAGGAAATACCTGAAAATGGGGATTCGCGTTGCACTTAATCACAACACTGAGTACCACTATAGTGAGCCTACAGTACTGGGCCCGCATGTTGTTCGTTTGAAACCGGCCGCACATTGCAGGACTCGTATAGAAGCTTACACACTGAAAATCACCCCTGAAAAACACTTTATAAACTGGCAGCAGGATCCATTTGGAAACTATCTGGCAAGGCTTGTTTTCCCGGAACCGACAAAAGCATTTAAAGTTGAAGTAGAGCTGATTGCTGATCTCACGGTGATTAACCCGTTTGATTTTTTTGTTGAAGACTACGCTGAAAAGTATCCTTTCGAATACAATGAAACCAATACACGAGAGCTCCAACCCTATCTTGAGAAATCCGGGGGCACTGACGCGCTGCTCAATTGGATAGATAAAAACAAACCCGCTGATGATCTTCAAATCATTGACTGGCTGGTAGCCCTTAACCAGGCAGTTGAACAAGAGATTGATTACCGGGTGCGCATGGAAGCCGGCGTACAAACCGTAGTAGAGACTCTCGAAAAAGGCAGCGGATCGTGTCGTGACAGTGGCTGGCTGCTGGTCGAGGTGTTGCGCCACTGCGGTCTGGCCGCAAGATTTGTATCCGGCTACCTGGTGCAATTAACCCCTGACGAAAAATCAACAACGGGTCCATCCGGACCCGATGCAGACTTCACCGACTTACATGCATGGGCTGAGGTATATCTACCCGGCGCCGGCTGGGTAGGCATGGACCCTACTTCGGGTTTGTTTGCAGGCGAAGGCCATATTCCTTTGGCATGCACTCCACAGCCAGGTAGTGCGGCCGCCATTACCGGAGAGGCAGGCACTCAGGCCGCTGACTTTATATTCAGCAATGAAGTCACACGTATAGATGAAAAAGTCCGTATCACACGCCCGTATACAGAATCTGACTGGAACAACATCCTACAGCTTGGCGCTGAAGTAGATAAACGACTACAACAGCAGGGCGTAAGACTCACCATGGGCGGTGAACCTACGTTTGTATCTACAGATGATATGGAATCAGCTGAATGGAATGTTGAAGCACTGGGGGAAGATAAACTCAAGCTTGCGACTCAACTGCACAAAAAAATGACCGAGCACTTTGCTCCGGGTGGTTTGCCTATTTTTGCACAAGGCAAGTGGTACCCCGGTGAGCCGACACCCAGATGGGCACTAACCTGCTACTGGCGCACAGATCAGCAACCACTGTGGCGCAACAAAGACAGAGTCGCACTGCCAGGTGCCGGTAAAAAATACACACATGAAAACGCCCGGGAATTTGCGCATTACCTGACACAATATATTGGAGCAGCACCTGAATGTCTGCATGCCTGTTATGAAGATCCGCTATACCACCTTCAGCTTGAAAGCATGCTGCCAACAGATACAAAACTCGAAGATTTAAATCTCAAAGACAGCCGCTCCAGAAGAAACCTCGTTAACCGGTTAAGCAAGGGGCTGGATACACCGGCAGGCTGGATGCTGCCACTGCGACTTACCGTAGATGGCTGGCGCAGCAGTGTCTGGCCATTACGGCGTGAGCAGGTTTTTCTTGTGCCCGGTGACTCACCAATTGGCTTGCGCCTGCCGCTTGAATCCATCACTGAAGATGACGAAGAAGCGCTGTTAGCCTATCCGGAAGATGAGTTTGACAAGAAGCTGGCCTTAAAGGCTCCGGCAACTGCAGAGCAGTTATTAAACCGGGAACCGCCAGCGGTTAACAGCCCGTTGCCGCACCCGATACGTTCAGCGCTGTGTGCAGAGTGGCGTGATGAGGAAATCGCTGTATTTCTGCCACCGGTTCGAAGTGCCGAGGCTTTTGTAGAGCTGCTGGAGGTCATTGAGCTGGCTGCAATCAAGGCCGATGTCGCTGTTATCCTTGAAGGCTATGAACCGCCTGCTGACAGCCGCTTAAAGTCCTTTCGCATTACTCCTGATCCGGGAGTTGTAGAAGTTAATGTACATCCGGTAGAAACGTTTGATGAGCTGGTCGAGCAAACCGAGACTATCTACACTCTGGCCCGCTCGGCCGGACTGGGTGCAGAAAAATTTCTCGTGGATGGTCGCCATACCGGTACCGGTGGTGGCAATCATATTACTTTTGGCGGGCCCACACCTGATGACAGCCCTTTCCTGAGACGACCCGATTTACTCGCCAGTATAATCACCTTCTGGCAGCATCACCCGAGTCTTTCCTATTTATTTTCCGGTATGTTTGTCGGCCCGACCAGCCAGGCACCACGAATAGATGAAGCTCGTACAGATTCGCTCTACGAACTTGAGATGGCACTATCCCGCATGCCCACGGGTGATGTCCCTCAACCCTGGCTGGTTGATCGACTGTTGCGACATTTATTGATTGATGTCACCGGTAATACGCATCGCACAGAGATATGTATAGACAAGCTCTACTCACCTGATGGTCCGGCCGGACGACAAGGCCTGGTGGAGTTTCGAGCTTTCGAAATGCCGCCACATCCACGTATGAGTATTGCCCAGGGCCTTTTACTGCGCAGCCTGATTAGTCGGTTCTGGGATCAACCTTATAAAGCACCACTGATGCGCTGGGACTCGCAACTCCACGATCGCTTCATGCTGCCGCATTTCCTGCATGAAGACATCAGTGCAGTAATAGATGATTTGCGCCTGCACGGTATAAATTTTGGACATCACTGGCTTGATGCGTTTTGGGAGTTCCGTTTCCCGGTGTACGGCACACGTACGATCGAGGGCATAACTTTGGAACTAAGAGCTGCAATAGAACCATGGCATGTACTCGGAGAAGAAGCCTCAGGCGGCGGTATGTCACGCTACGTAGATTCATCTATGGAAAGACTGCAACTGAGAGTGACAGGCCTAAGCGATGATCGCTATCAGATTTCCTGCAACCAGCGCATTCTCAATCTGACCGCAACCTCAGTACCGGGTGAGTATGTGGTCGGGGTTAGATTCAGAGCGTGGCAGCCACCATCCTGCCTACACCCTGACCTGCCGGTTGATGTACCGCTGGTGTTTGATGTTATAGATACTGTAAACGAACGCAGTCTGGGCGGATGCGCCTACTACGCGTCTCACCCGGGTGGTCGTAGTCATGAAGATATCCCGGTAAACGCCAACGTCGCGCAAGCGCGCCGCCTCGCACGCTTCGAGCCGGATTACCATACACCTCAACCAACTGTCACCAATAAACCTTTTACAGTTCCCGGCGGAACATTTGTATCTGTTGATGCCAGTGAAGGTACTCAGGTACAACCGATGCGAAAAAACCGGGAGTACCCGCATACCGCTGATTTACGATTTGTGCGTTCTTATGAGTAGACGCATTGCCTAACTATTATCTGGTATCTGGCTATTAGCCCGTATGGTGCACTTCCTTGAGATTGTAAACAGGTGTCTCGATACCCTCCATGCGCGCCTTAAGCTGAAGAGCAAGATACAGTGAATAGTGACGAGACTGATGCAGGTTTCCACCATGAAACCACAACGCCTCCTGTTGTGTAGGTTTCCACATATTGCGCAACTCACCTTCCCACGGGCCCGGATCTTTTTTGGTATCTGAACCAAGACCCCAGCACTTACCCACTTTATCAGCGACTTCCTGTGAAATCAGCTTTGCCGCCCAGCCATTCATTGACCCGTAGCCGGTAGCGCAAACAATCAGGTCCGCTGGTAGTTCAGTACCGTCATCAAGGCTGATAGAGTCGGCATTTATACCGGTCACATTAACACCACTCTTGAGTTTGATTTTGCCGTCGATAATCAACTGCGAAGCGCCGACATCAATATAGTAGCCAGAGCCTCTTCGAAGATACTTTACAAACAGTCCGGAACCGTCTTCACCAAAGTCGAGCATGAAGCCGGCTTTTTCAAGCCCCTCATACAGTTTGGCATCGCGTTTAGCCATTTCATCGTATACCGGTATTTGTAGGGTATGAAGAATCTTGTAAGGCAGCGAAGCAAAAATTAGATCAGCCATATCGGTGGTAACACCATTGGCAACGGCCTCACGGGAATACAAACCACCCAGAGCAAGTTCCATTAAGGTATCTGACTTTGCAATATGTGTTGACGAGCGCTGTAGCATGGTGACATCTGCGCCGTTCTCCCAGAGGTCAGCGCAAATATCGTGGGCGGAGTTGTTTGAACCGATCACAACACACTTTTTACCAGACCAGTCTTCTCCTCCCTGATGCTGACTTGAGTGACACAGTGTACCCTTAAAGTCCTGCATGCCCGGGATATCAGGCATATTAGGCACACCTGACATACCTGTTGCGAGTACCACCTGCTGTGGTTTGAGTGTCAGTTCTTTTCCATTTCGTTTAACGACAACGGTCCATTCTTTGGCGGTATCATCATAGCTGGCACTCAGCGCCTCACTTTCTGTCCAATAGTTCAGCTCCATTATTTTTGTATACATCTCAAGCCAGTCACCGATTTTGTCCTTCGGTGAAAACACCGGCCAGTGATCGGGAAACGGCAGGTAAGGCAAATGGTCATACCAGACCGGATCGTGCAAACATAAAGACTTATAACGCTTGCGCCATGAGTCCCCGGGCTTTGCATTTTTCTCAATAATTATGGTTGGCACCCCGAGTCGTTTGAGTCGTGCACCAAGGCCGATACCGCCCTGCCCGCCACCAATCACCAGACAGTAGGGCTGACGGCTTATACCGAGCTCCGCCTCTTCCTGTTCTTTTCTCTGAAGCCAGTTTTTCCGATCCTGAAATGCACCGTGCTCAAGACCCATTTCTCGTGTGCCGTGTTGATCGTTGGCTTCCTCGTGGCCTTTAAGCTCAAGCATTGTAGTGAGCAGTGTCCAGCACTTGTCACCTTTTAGACGAACGTGTCCTCGTCCGCGAGCAACTGCGGTCTCAAAGGTTAACCAGCCTTCAGTGATTCCGTCGGCTGAACTGCCGTCGCCTTCAAGTTGCCAGTTTGAGGGTGAGGTGTTAGAGAGAGTATCCTGCAGCATATTGCGGATAGCATCCGGTCCCTCAGAGGTATCAAGATTCCAGGTGAAGGTAAGAAAGTCCCGCCAGTAACAATCTTCATCAAATAAACTAACAACGGCATCAATATTAGATGTGGAGAGCCCTTTTTCAAAAGCAGCTATCCACTGTTCAAGCTGCTGATTCGCCAGATTTTCGGTTGCTACAGCCATGATTTTCCTCCTCATAGATATGCCGTTTGACAATAACATATTCAATCAAATGATCAAATATGTTCCGGATTGCGTATGCTGAGTGAATTTTGATTAACCAACACAAATGCGATTGAAGGGACTAGCGCGCTCTTAAGCACTATTCGTAACTGCAGGTTACCCGGCTCAGTGATTACAACGAAAGCAGCACATCGGACAAATCTACAAACCCGAAACCACCCTCATGTTCTGTGACATAGCCAGGCAGATAGTCAAGACGGGATACGAAACGTTTGATGTTAGCAACACCCACGGATACCGGGAACTGTTTAAACATTGATTCGTCATTGGGTGAATCGCCTACAAACAAAGCGTTTTTAATATCTACGTTATGTTTCTCAAGCCATTCGATTGCACTGGATGCTTTAGAATGATTGCCAACCCATACGTTAATGTGTATAGAACTGCGTCTGGCCTGTACACCCTATTCCATAATCTGTGTTTGGCGATTCGAAATTCGCATAGATCATAGAATCAGTTAGCTTTCGTAAGAAATAATATAGGTTCGTTAGATCATATATTCTATTTCGTAAGTAATACAGAAGACTAATAAGTATTTCCATATATTTCTATTATTATCATATATATCAATAAGATAAATAAAATTTTTCGTTAAAAATAACACATTGAGTAAATACAGGTCATCCCTCTGCAATTCGATAAGCAGTAAATAACTGTAAAGCCAAATTAATGAACGTTTGCCGTGCGGCAGGAGAATACATCGCAGAGAAACCAGGCAGATGAGATCAGACAGCTTGAGCGCCTTTAGAGCAAGCCCCGAGTTTTAATTTGCGACAAATTTTTTGTGTCTGATGTGATGTAGCCGTCTCTTACGTGTCGGGCTGTCGTGAAAAAATCTGAACGCTACATTCTGTGTCAGTATTTTTAATCGGCCACTCGCTAACGAATTGGCTCGCTAAATTTCCTGCCCCGGTTCATGTATTGCCCGATAAGAGTCGGGCCACATCGCCTGCGGTAAGGCCCCTCGTTCCTGTATCCAGGGGTGAATAACCACAGCACGCCGTAGCATTTTCAATGCAGCTTCAAGACGTCCGTTGATACGCAGCACGTGATACATGCCAGACAGAGCACCAAAGTGATCCGGATACAATTCCAGCGTTTTTTCAAGATCAGCCAATGCGCCGGAAAAATCTTCTCTGAGGAATCGTGCGAATGCTCGCTGATTGTATCCCTCGAAATACTCTGGCGCCTGCTCTACTACCTGGTCAAAAAGTTTTTCTGATGCTTCGTAGTCATAGGCTTCTCGCCGCTCCCTGCCCTGGTCCAGCAATTGGCGGACATCTGCTGTAGGTGCCAGATTGAACCAGTATTCCCAAAGCACGCTCTCGGCTTGTATTCCCTCGCTTTGTGAACTCGCAGAGGCGAGTTCGCCGAACATCGTGATTTCTATGTCACTGAGCGTTAATTCCTTTGCAAAGCTACTTTGCGACACCGGAAACAACATTATCAGTGAGATTATGAAAAACCGGGCGTAGTTACGCGCGTGAATATTTACTGTAGCCATAACACACCTCATTCGGTTGATTTACGGTAACTAATTATATGCAGCAAGCTACTGCTAAATCAAAATAGCTCAGTCAAAACTGACCAGATAGCGTCTGGGCCACAACTTACCTGTAATCCAGTAAGCGCCAAGCTCAGCGTCGTAGGCTATGCCGTTTAATACGCTCTCTTTGTTGCCGGCTGAATTTTCCATAACCAGCTCGGTAAAATCATAAAACGCTACCACTGCACCTGTAGTGGGTTTTATTTTAATAATGAACGGCGAGCGCCAGATGTTGGCCCAGAGATATCCCTGAGCGAATTCCAGTTCGTTTATACGCCTTACACTGTGCTGTTGGTAGCGTACCTGCAGTTCCTTTTCAATGGCGAATGATTGCGGGTCGCGAAAGTAAATGGTGTCACTGCCATCACTCATGATCAGCTGAGTGCTGTTGCTTGCGAGTCCCCACCCTTGCCCTTCATAGGTGAGTTCACGTTTTATTTGCAGATTGTCCGGATCGAGAACAAACAGTGTATTCTCGCGCCAGGTAAGCACAAACAGTTCATCGCTAAAAACGCTCAGGCCTTCTGCAAAATATTTTTCCTGCAGAGGAATCTCAAGCAGCGTATTGTCAGCACCCGGGGGGTATTTTCTGAGTTTGGACTTTCCATACCCGCCACTGCTTTCAAACATAAGACCGTCATGCACTTCCAGCCCTTGGGTAAAATAACCTGAATTGTGCTTTAAGGATTTGAGAATTTTGTAGCCTGAGCTTTCCTGCGCCTGTAGCGTGCTGACTAACAGCGCAACCACAATCATTAGAAGTTGGAACAACCGGGATACGACAACACCTGGCATAGTTAAATTAGTCCGTTACCAGTAAACCGGTTTTGCTGTGGTTGAAAAATACATTGATACTTACGTGCTGGCGTTGCATCAGAAAAATAATCGTATCACAATGAAACGACTATTTAACAAGCTCCCTGCATGGAATTTTCGGCATAGTAGACACCTGTCGTGTTCTGTAGCCGGACCTATCAGTTTTTTTTCGAACATTCTCTCAACCGTCAGGCTGGTGCGGGCAGGAGCAAAAAGCAGGAAGATTTATACTCCAATTAGCCCGAACTATTCATGAAATGGCGAGCATATGGCGCAGAGATTTGTTTTCAC
>CAZKAQ010000117.1:0-11674 GCA_964550655.1 uncultured Granulosicoccaceae bacterium | reverse complement strand
ATCCCAGAACTTAACTGCGGCAGTTTCAACCTCGGCCCATTCCTCATCAGGAATAAATGTTCTCTGGGTTGTCTTTCAAGGACAATTGTTGCAATGCACCTACAATCCAGCTCTCAAGGTCAGCTGCCATCTGCATGCATTGTTTGTCATCAGTGATAAGCGTATTGCGAATTTCAATCATGAGATTGTGCAGATTATTTTCAATACCATGTTTTTGTAACGTATGAGTGACCCCATCTTCGGGACCATACGGTTCATTGCGCCTGATGGTATAGCCATCAGCCACATTTAACATCGCATCAGCAAATCTTTGATCTGCATCGTGCAGAATACCAACATCAAGATTTCTGGGCACACCGTTAAATACCGGCGTAAAGCTGTGCATCGTTACCAGCACGGGCTCACAATGATGCTTCTCAAGCACACTCGCGAGTATGTCACTGAAGGGCACATAGTATGAATCTATACGTTGCCGGCGCTGTGACTCTGTTAAATTCGTGTTGCCGGGGATATCGTAGATTTCGCTGTGTTCAACTATTGCACCTGGTGATTCCGGTGGCCGGTTGCAGTCGTACAGGAGCCGCGATACCGTACCTTCAACCAATACTGCATCAAGCTTTTCGGCAAGATACCTTGCCGTTAACACAGCACCCGGATCCCACGCAATGTGACTGGCCGCCGCCTCAGGACTCAAGCCGAGATTATTAAACCGCTCAGGAATAAACGCACTTGCATGCTCGCAGACGAGTACCACACGATGGCGCCCTGTGGCGTTGTGCACCTTCACTGCGGTTTCCGACATGTTGTGGCTTGTTGTGATTTCCTCAGGTAGAGTATTCGTCAGGCCCAATACCTTTGTCAATCGTTTTGCGAGTAACGCTTAATTGTCTGCTTTAACCGATCTCAGTCTCTACGCTGAAGATATAAGCTACAGCTTTGGCTCAAAGTCGATCCTTGAAAAGGTAAGTATCAAGGTTGCCAAAGGGAATTTCGTTGCCCTGTTGGGGCCTAACGGAGCGGGTAAAACCACACTCTTTTCTATCCTCACCGGATTGTATGCAGCTCAAAGCGGCCAGGTAGTCATTGGCGGTCACGATCTGCGCAGGCAAACACTGGCAGCACTGTCATCTATTGGTGTTGTATTCCAGAAACCAACACTGGACCGGGATATAACCGTGCGACAGAATCTAAGATATTTTTGCGATTTACACGGTATTTCAGCCGCAGAAGCAAACCGGCGGATAGATGAAGCACTGGCAGACTTTGATCTTATAGAGTTAAATCAACGCAAAGCAACGCAACTAAGCGGTGGACAACAACGGCGCGTAGAACTGGCGCGCTCACTCCTGCATAAACCCAAGGTACTGCTTTTAGACGAACCCACTGTCGGATTGGACCATGCCAATCGAATTGATTTTGTCAACAGCGTAAAAACACTCTGTAAAGAAAAAAATTCTGGCGTCCTGTGGGCTACACATCTGATGGATGAAGTTGAAGATGCAGACTACGTCTATATTTTGCACCACGGTAAAATACTATTTGAAGGCAACTCCGATGTGCTTCGCGAACAGCATCAGCAGGATTCTATAGCAGAGCTCTTCAGTCACCTGACCGGGCGTGTCGATCAAACCACCGATAACGCTCCAATATCATGACCTTGGCACACGCACTAATCTGCTTCAAAGGCATCCTTGTTCGCGAGAGTCTCCGGTTTTTAAATCAACGTGCCAGATTTTTCTCGGCGCTGGTACGACCACTGGTGTGGCTGTTTATCTTTGCAGCAGGCTTTCGCTCTGTACTCGGTGTATCCATCATACCGCCCTACCAGACCTACATACTCTACGAAGCCTATATAACACCCGGTCTGCTCGGTATGATCCTGCTTTTTAATGGTATGCAAAGCTCTCTATCGATGATTTACGACCGTGAAATGGGAAGCATGCGTTTGTTACTCGTCTCACCACTGCCGCGCTGGTTTCTACTACTCTGCAAACTGATGGCTGGCGTCGCTGTGGCTATAGTGCAGGTATACGTGTTTTTACTTATTGCCTGGCTCTGGGATATCCGACCTCCGCCAACAGGCTACCTGATGATTTTTCCAACGCTGATAATATCCGGACTCATGTTGGGCGCATTGGGACTCATGCTGTCATCTTTCTTTAAGCAACTTGAGAATTTTGCCGGTGTTATGAATTTCGTTATATTCCCGATGTTTTTCGCATCTTCGGCGCTCTACCCGTTATGGCGTGTACGCGAATCCAGTGAACTCTTGTACTGGATCGCGCAGCTTAATCCATTTACCCATGCAGTTGAATTTGTACGCTTCGCGCTGTATTTGCAATTCAACTGGCAAGCGGGACTGATCGTGGTGATCTTCACCATTGTATTTTTGGGCTTTGCCATCCTCGGCTACGACCCGTTACGCGGGCTGTTACCTCGCAAAGGCGGCGCTGCCGGATAAACACAAATAAGATGCCTTGTCAACTTAATGGGTTTGTCGCGAGGATTTAGGTGCAGAACCTTTAGATAATCGCTCTACATTACAGCGATTAAAATTGTTTTGAAAACCGCAATATTTTGCTGAATAAAGTTCCTTTCCAATACAGTAAACATAGTGGTACTCTCTAGTTGAAGGTTTATCCTTCACACAAAGCATTGCAAACTTACATCCTGGGAGATTAGCAATGAAATGGGAAACACCAGCAGCAACTGACGTCCGGTATGGCTTTGAAATCACTATGTATTTCGCCCACCGATAGCGTCTCTTCACCCGGCGCTTCGCCGGGTGAATTCCCCGCAACCGTCGCCCGCAAGTTTTGAAAATTCAAGTACTTGGTTCTGCGGCTGGCGGCGGATTTCCACAGTGGAACTGTAACTGCGTAATGTGCGACGGCTTTCGAGCCGGATCCATCACGGCAAGTGCCAGAACCCAGTCATCCATAGCAGTTTCAAGCGACGGTGTTGACTGGATTTTGTTCAACACCTCACCGGATATACTTACCCAACTCAAGAGTACTCCTGCTTTACAACCCGCACGCGGTGTGCGTGATACCGGGATAAAAAGTGTATTTTTACTCGACTCACAAATCGACCATACTACCGGACTGCTGATGCTCAGAGAGCACAGCAAACCGCTGGATATCTGGTGTACTGCACAAGTACAAGAAGATCTCACCAGCGGCAACCCCTTGTTCAATGTGTTGTCACATTATTGCGATGTCAATTGGAAACAGGTAACCCCGGGAGAACTCTACACAAACGTACCTGGTGCTACTGACGTACAGATAGAAGTGATGCCACTCACCAGTAACGCACCTCCCTATTCACCACGACGCGATAAGCCCGTGCCCGGAGATACCATAGGCATCTGTCTGACTGACATCAACAGCGGAAAAAAAACCTTCTATGCGCCTGGCCTTGGACAAATAGAACCTCAGGTATGGGAAGCTATGCAATCTGCTGACACACTGCTTGTCGACGGCACCATGTGGACAGACGATGAAATGCAAAACGCAGGCATCTCTAAAAAAACCGCACGCTCGATGGGACACCTGCCACAAACCGGTGACGGTGGAATGCTCGAATGGCTCGACAAACTTCCGTCGACCACACGCAAAATTCTTATTCATATAAACAATACCAATCCAATTCTCAACGACACCGGTACAGAACGAGCACTGCTGGCTGAAAACGGAATTGAAGTCGCTTTCGACGGTTTGACTTTAGAAAGTTAACCAGTGTTTGCGGAGGAAAACATGACTGGAAACCGACCGGCAACGGTATGGACTAAGCAGGAGTTTGAAACTCAGCTTCGCGCCAAAGGCAGGGCCTATCATATACATCATCCGTACAACGTGATGCTCAGCACCGGCAAAGCCAACGAAGAACAAATTCGCGGTTGGGTAGCGAACCGTTACTACTACCAACAAGCGATACCACTGAAAGACGGTGCCGTTATATCGCAGTGTGATGATCGCGAGGTACGGCGAGAATGGGTACAACGTATTCGCGACCACGATGGATATGACGATGACCCCGGTGGCATTGAAGCCTGGATCAAACTCGCAGAAGCGGTTGGTCTCACCCGTACCGAAGTGACCGATATGCGCCATGTGCTACCGGGTGTGCGATTCGCAGTCGATGCCTATGTAAATTTTGCCCGAACCAGACCATGGCAGGAGTCAGTCTGCGCTTCACTTACCGAGCTGTTCGCACCAGCTATTCATAAGCAACGCCTGGCCACCTGGCCCGAGCACTATCCGTGGATTGATCCTGAAGGCTTGCAGTATTTTAGAAATCGCGTCTCACAAGCGCGCAAAGACGTAGAACACGGACTGTCTATTACACTCGGCTACTTCAACACAGTTGAACTACAACACCGGGCACTGGATATACTGCAATTTAAACTCGATATTCTCTGGCAGATCAGTGATGCCATGGCTGTTCGTTATGGATTGCCAGACTGGTCACCGCTGCCAACACTCGACGCAGTCAGTCAAACGATCACCGAGGACTCAAACATCGAATGACTACCCCGATTGACTCAGCCAGCGTATTAACAATCTCTGCCGGTTATCGCCTGCAGTTTGAAGAATCACAGGACAAATGGGTGCTGCTTTATCCCGAAGGCATGGTTAAACTCAACCCGAGCGCTGCCGAAATTCTCAAGCGTTGCGACGGACAGCGAAGCCTTGCTGAAGTCATCCGGCAGCTTGAAGAAGAATTCCAGCAAACCGGGCTTGAAAGCGATGTATTGTCGTTCGCACAAATAGCGCTTGAACAAAAGTGGATCAAACTCGCCAATGGATAAATCACAAGAGTTACCAGGCGCTACAGATTCCGACCTCAATGCCATCAGTAAACCTGATCCGCCACTTTGGTTACTCGCCGAACTTACTTACCGTTGCCCGTTACACTGTGCGTTTTGCTACAACCCGATCGGCTTTGACAAGGTAGAACAGGAACTCGATACAGCAGGCTGGTTAAAGACGCTACGCGAAGCACGGGCACTTGGGAGTGTACAGGTTGGTTTTTCAGGCGGTGAGCCCATGCTGCGCAACGATCTCGAAGAACTGGTCGTAGAAGCTCGACAACTTGGCTACTACACCAACCTGCTGACGTCTGGCGTTGGCCTCAAGCCCAAACGTGCACGCGCATTAAAAGATGCGGGACTTGACCACATTCAGTTATCTTTCCAGGACTCAACGCGGGAACTGAACGACTTTTTATCCAACACCCGCACCTTTGACCTCAAACAAGAGGTCGCCACAATGATCAAAGACAATGACTGGCCGATGGTTATGAACTGCGTTATCCATCGCCTGAACATTGACTACATAGACAAGATCATAGACCTGGCGCTGGAGCTCGGCGCTGAAACCCTTGAACTGGCTAACACCCAGTACTACTCGTGGGCTAAACTTAATCGTGATCAACTTTTACCATCTTACGAGCAAATAAAAAAAGCAGAAGCGGTAACAGCACAATACAAAGACAAGTACGGCGATAAACTGCGCATTATTTTTGTCGTGCCTGACTACTACGAAAATCGCCCTAAAAAGTGCATGAACGGATGGGGTAATGTATTCCTGACCATCACACCCGACGGTACTGCCCTGCCCTGTCACACGGCAGCCATGTTACCCGGACTGGCATTCCCCAACGTTAAAGATCACAGCATTAAACATATCTGGTATGAGTCAGAAGGATTTAATCGCTTCCGCGGTAAAAGCTGGATGCAGGAACCCTGTCGCTCATGCCCTGAACAGGATAACGACCTCGGCGGTTGTCGCTGTCAGGCGTATATGCTTACCGGCGACCCGGGCGCTGCAGATCCTGTTTGTGACAAGTCACCTCACAGGCACGTAGTCGATAAAGCTGTTGAAATTGCTGCCCGAACACAACAACCTTCCGCCGAGGAGCATCCGTTGGTTTTCCGGGATCCTAAATCTTCACAACAATTAAGCGCCGGTCGAGACGGTGCTGATGTATTGCTTCCCGAAAGAACCTGATCTTAATTCTTTATCTATTGTCCTCAGTTACATCCAGACAACTAAAGTGTCGACTTACAAGAATGATATCATGATCATTCAATAGTGTTATTCAGTGTAAACTACAACGTACTTAACTTGGATTTTTCTCGAAATCGACAACATCTCACTTGATCTTTGATTCCACCCAAAGATAACTTAAAGATGTATTTTTTACTGTGTAAATATCAAACAAACTATTCGTTACAGGAATACCAATATTTATAGATAAAGCCCTCTGAAAACAATCTCTGTGCGATAGGCACGTTGTTTCATGAGTAGTCTTGCCAGAGAACATAAAATCGAAAGTAAGCAATTGCCCATACTCTATCAAGCGAGATCAGGTAGATCATGAAGAAGCCCGCAATACCTCATAACGAATCAGATCGTCTTGCAGCCCTTGAGCGTTACGGAATTCTCGATACCCCGCCAGATGCTATTCTGGATTGCATAACGCAAGTCACCGCCAACCTTTGCGAAACACCTATTGCTCTGATCACTCTGATCGACTCCTCACGTCAATGGTTCAAGAGCTGTGTTGGTCTGCCCATTAGAGAAACCTCACGCGACCTGGCTTTTTGCTCGCACGCAATTCTGGAGCCGACTGAGCTAATGGAAGTAGAAGATACCTTCCTTGACGAAAGATTCGCAGACAGTCCACTCGTAACCGGTGAGCCGAAAATACGGTTTTACACAGGAATGCCTCTGGTAACCGCCGATAACTGCGCGCTAGGGACTTTGTGTGTAGCCGACGATAAGCCACGGCGACTAACCGATGCACAAAAAGACGGCTTAAGCCACCTGGCGCAAGTTATCGTCGGTCTTATAGATGAACGAAGCAGATCCAAAATGGACGCTATTGAACAGGCAATCGAACAGACAACTCGCCAGGGTGTGCTGATCACAGATCATACTCAACCGAGTAATCCGATTATCTATGCCAACCCGGCTATGGAAAAATTAACCGGTTACTCAAAAGATGATTTAGTCGGACAGAATTGTCGCATTCTTGAAGGTCCAGACACTGACTCAAACGCATTTAGCAATCTTCGTAAGGCAGTTGCTGAAAACAAAACCTACACTACCGTATTTAAATCCTACCGCAAAGATAACACGACCTTTTGGAACGAAGTGACGATTTCACCGATAAAAGACAGTACCGGCAAAACCACCAACTATGTCGACGTGCATAATGATGTAACAGATCAACTACTTGCTCGGGAACACAACACTAAACTTGCTGATATAACCGCAGAAGCAAATCTGGCACTGGCATCTCGGAATCGCCTGGCGCAAATTGTCGAAGAATCAGTCAACGAAATTTTCGTCGCCAATGCTGACACGTACCAATTGATGGATGTTAATCGGGCAGCTCGCGAGAACCTGGGTTACACGCTTGAGGAATCGCAACAGCTCATGCCATGGGATTTTGTTGTAGGATTAACCAGATCGAATATTGAAGCGCTACTTGATCCGCTGCACAACGACGAACTGGACGCCCAGAAGTTTGAGACAGTACAACTGCGCAAAGACGGCTCAACATATCCTGTTAGCGTACATTTACAGTTCATGAAACTACAAACACCGCCGGTGTATGTCGCAATCGTTCAGGATATCTCCGATAGTGTTCGCCAGCAAGAAATGCTTAAGCTGCGTGATCGTGCTATTGAAGCGCTCGATGTCGGCGTATCAATCACCGACGCAACCAAAGAATCGTTTCCGCTAGTCTATGTCAATCAGGCCTTGTGCGAAATGACAGGCTACTCAGCTGATGAAGTACTGGGTCGAGACGCCCGGATATTACGAAAGAATGACCGGCATCAACCCGTGCACAAAAAGATCATTGAGGCGCAATCTAAGGGCGAACCCGTCCAGATAACTGTAAAGAGTACACGAAAAGACGGGTCGGACTATCTAAATGAACTGTCGTTGTCTCCGGTTCACAACGAGGTTGGCGAGTTAACGCACTATATCGGTATCAACCGGGATGTTACCCAAAAAATAGATATAGAAGCACAACTACGTCAATCCCAAAAGATCAAAGCCATTGGGCAACTGTCAGGTGGTGTAGCTCACGATTTCAACAACCTGCTAAGCGTCATTACCGGCAACCTTGAATTTCTCGCATTATCAGCAACCGGAAAAAACGAACGCCTCTGCATTGAAGAAGCAGATAAGGCGGCGCAAATGGGTGCCAGGTTAACTCGCCGTTTACTAACTTTTGCCAAACAGGGTCAACTTGAACCCGTAGTGCTCAATGTCAATCAACATGTATCCAATGCCCTCGAACTGTTGAGTTCTACAATCGGGGAAACGATAAATCTTCGCTCCAAACTGTCACAAGACTTGTGGAATATTCATGCAGATTCGAGTGAAATTGAGAATACAGTCGTCAACCTGGTGATCAATGCACGTGATGCCATGCCTGACGGCGGAAGCATTACCGTAGAAACCAGTAATATCAGTATCACTAAAGACAAGCTTGAAAACGATTTTGATAATGCACCTGGAATTTCACCGGGAGACTATATCCTACTGTCTGTGTCGGACAACGGTATTGGTATGTCTGACGAAGATAAAGAACGCATATTTGAACCGTTTTTTACCACCAAAAGAGACAACAAAGGCACAGGCCTCGGTTTAGCATCAATACATGGATTCGTTAATCAATCAGGCGGATATGTCCGTGTTTACTCCGAACTAACGCATGGCACAACCGTCGCACTCTATTTACCAAAATACAATGGTGTCGAAACTGTGCAGGATGTTATCAATCCAACAGCACTACAAAAAATCAATACTGATGTCCGAATTCTGGTAGTAGAAGACAACGATATGGTACGCAATGTAAGCGTTAAAAAATTACGCGCTTTAGGCTATAAAACAGAACAGGTCAGTAATGGAAAAGCTGCTGTAGATCTTCTCTCACAAGATACTAACTTTACCCTGATACTGTCTGATGTCGTCATGGGTGGCGGCATGTCCGGCTTTGATGTCGCCAACTGGGTTAGAGAAAACTTACCACAATGCCGCATAGTTTTGGCTTCCGGCTACAATGCACCGGAGATGGAAGACTCTGATTATCAAAATTCAGATCTAACAATCCTGCAAAAACCCTACACCACAGCCGAGTTACAGAATGCAGTCCACAATGTAATAACAGCGCAACCAGCTGTAGAAATGACAGAATAATCTGGCAGTCGCCCAAGGCGGAGACTGGGGTGGTGCAATATCAAGCTGGCTCGGCTATGAGCATCCGGCCTGTGCTGCAATACATATCAATATTCTCACCATGAGACACAAGGATGGTCCGCAGGGCACTGAGGAGCAAGCATGGTCCGATCAATTTGATCAGGATCAGATTATTCAGGACGGTTACCCAACCCAACAG
The DNA here is from genome assembly GCA_964550655.1 of uncultured Granulosicoccaceae bacterium. GTDB lineage: Bacteria > Pseudomonadota > Gammaproteobacteria > Granulosicoccales > Granulosicoccaceae. The sequence continues at coordinate 2,254 of CAZKAQ010000117.1, read as the reverse complement.
GCAACCAAACCTCAAACATTAAGCTATGCGATGATGGACAGCCCCGTCGGTATAGCCGCCTGGATACTCGAAAAGATGCATGGCTGGTCAGATATAAAACACAACAATATTGAAAGCGAATACACCAAAGACCAGCTGTTAACCAACATCATGGTATATATCGTCACTCGCACGTTTAATACTGCATCGTGGATACACTATGGACGTCGGGAAGAAGGCGGAAGAATTCTCTCGAAGGCAAACGAGTTGAATTACCCACAGGCTGTGCTTTATTTCCAAAAGAACTGCTGGCCTGGCCACCACGCAGCTATGCAGAGCGCATCTATAACACACCCAGTGGACAGAAATGCCAAGAGGCGGACACTTCGCTACCATGGAAGAGCATGATCTGCTAATCACCGATATCCGAAATTTCACACACAGTCTTGACTGGCAAAACTAACAAACAGCAGTTACTCGAAATCACAGGTAGTAAAGCGATTATTGTTACGGTGAAGGCCGCCGAAGATCTTATTTCAGGTGAATACCGATATTCCCGCTATGACAGTAATCAGAAACCATAAATCCAAAAAAAAGCGATTGATCAAAGTGCCGTTAGGAAACGATTAAGTAGATTTGCCTACTTATGCACTTTGATCAACCGCTCTTTTGATACTACCAATACTTTGATCTAAAAGTAGATCAACCGATGTGGCCCTCAGATCACATGCGATCATCCGAGCCACACCGGCGTTGTAGCCGTAAGTCTTAAGCCACCTTGGATGCTGCAGGGTTGCTTGGAGCTTTTGCCGCACAAGGATTAACCTTCTTTGCAGCACATGGGTTGCAAGGATTGCACGGATTACAAGGGTTACACCATGATTCTGCAGCGCCACAAGGATTAACCGCTTTAGAAGCGCAAGGGTTGCAAGGGTTGCAAGCTTTTGCAGCACATGGGTTACAAGGGTTACAAGCTTTTGCAGCACATGGGTTACAAGGGTTGCAAGCTTTTGCAGCGCATGGGTTACAAGGGTTGCAAGCTTTTGCAGCACAAGGGTTGCAAGGATTACACGGGTTGCAAGGGTTACATGGATCTGCGCCAACTGCCTTAGCTGCTGTGTCTGTTACACCATCAATTAAAGAAGGACCTGTAGTACAGCCAGACGCCGCAATCAGTACGCCGGCACTTGCCACGGCAACTGTGCCTTGCAGGATAGCGCGGTAGATCGGGTTACGACGAAATCCTGGATTAGAAACAGGGTTAATTTTAGGACTCATTATAAAACTCTCCAGTGAATGGTAGAAAATACTTTTAATCAATTGCAATCAGTAAATCGAGTTATGTGAATCCTCGATATAGCCCAATGCAACGCAGGACATACAGGGTAAACACAGTGCATCGACACTTTCAGGTCTGACAGATGAGCTAACACTTAGTTCATAGGAGCTAATATTACCCCATCTGATACTGGTTGACCAAAAACTGAGACATTCGTTCAATTGATCAGCGAGAATGTAAAACTACCTTCCGGATCTGCGTTTGAACAACACATTTCATTTGCCGAGAATACAAAACAACAGACAAACGCTACACGAGCGGAATATCAGCGTATTTGCTTAGATATTTCTATTGTATGCGATGAAATGTCGTTATTATATTATTTTTTGTCGACTTAATTTTATTTTTGTCCAGTCAGACCAGATTTGGAGATAATTGTATCTGGCAACCCCGGCAATCTCCGGGTGTACCAGAGCAGTTCCAATGAACCAACCGGCACTGGCGCAATCGATATCATAGGTAAAAACCGGATAACCAGTCACATATATAGAAGCGTCATTTCAACAACTAATGACGCCTTGTAAACATTTAATGGCGATTTTAGCTCCATTACCACTCAGAATACTGACACCGATTACTGCAACCAACGAATCAAGGTCAGAGATAACGCTACCGTCATCGAACCCAGCCGCACGGCGGCTACACTGTTCACTCGTGTTAACGGCGAACCTTTGAGTACGCCGTGGCGTGATGTCGGCCGTTTGCATGTCTACGTTCGTTGATCGCCAGGTATTTTCGTACCGACCCGGCTCGTCGGTGATCAAACCGGCACCATCATGTACATGGAAAGAGGTGGCCACTCTAACTCCAGATTGTGGTTGACGCCGTTAGTAAACAGCGCAATTTCAGTGGAGCCGGATGCGTTAGGTCACTGTAGTTACGATAGCAGGACCGATCCGGGATAAATGACATGCTTCTAATACCCCCACCGATCTA
>CAZKAQ010000116.1:1267-11748 GCA_964550655.1 uncultured Granulosicoccaceae bacterium | reverse complement strand
ACGAAAGTGATGGCCCTGTTGAAGAGGCGCCAGTGCATTCGTTACTGGCCATGCCACTTGAGTACATGGGATACGTACCGGTTTATCACAATATCGCAGAGAAAGGCCTGCCCCATGGTACGCTTAAAGGAGCCTACGCTGGTGTCGTACTATGGATGGATAAAAACATCGAAGGTCACGACTACGCACAGTGGCTCAGTAAACACCTGGACGATCAACTACCTGTAGCGATATTCGGCTCATTGGGTACCGAGCTCACTGCTACGTTCAGTGAACAACTGGGTTTAGCAGCAGTCGGCACCGTTGATATATTAACTATGGAGTCCATTGCCTCTACAAACATGATCGGTTTTGAAACACCGACACCGCTACGGCTCGATCAGCTTCCTGTAAAAATGAAGAACGACGATCCCCGTAACACTTCTCACTTAACCTTTAAAGACCAAAATGGCACACAAGTCGACGCCGTCATCACAGGACCTTGGGGCGGGCTGGCAATGCACCCGACAATAGTCGACTATGGCGTTGAAAATATCCCCAACTGGATTATCGATCCGTTCGAATTTTTAAAAACATCACTGCAACTTACTGATGCGCCAATGCCGGATATAACATCGGAGAACGGCAAACGGTTATGGTTTGCGCACATCGACGGGCATGCAATGCCATCATGGGCTGAACTTCCGGGCCGACGTCTCGGTTCTGAAGTCATTAGAGACGAAATAATAACCCGCTACGAACTGCCGCATGCAATTTCTATTGTAGAAGCAGAGATGTATACAGAGGATCGTCGTGAGCGTATGGAAAAAACCGCGCGTGATCTCTTTGCACTGGATTACGTAGAAATAGCAACACATACCTACAGCCATCCGTTTGAATGGAAAGCACTTCAACCCGGCTCACCCAGTGGCGTCGATAATCTACCTATACCCGGCTACAAATTTGACATCGACCGGGAGATTGGCGGATCAGCACGATACATCGATACCAACCTGGCACCTCCCGGAAAGAAAACAAAAGTAGTCCTTTGGAGCGGCGATGCTGTGCCACCGGCTGATGCTATCGCAACCGCAGAACAATACGGACTCCTCAATATGAATGGTGGGTACACCATTATTTCCAAACAAACGCCAACAGTTGCGGCAATTAGTCCGAACGCCAGAACAGTTGGCGATCAGACGCAGGTCTACGCACCAATTATGAATGAAAACGTCTTTACTAACGAATGGACCGGACCGTTCGATGGCTACAAACGTGTCATCGAGACATTTGATATGACTGGACATCCACGACGAATTAAACCGGTCAACGTTTACTACCACTTCTATGCAGGCACTAAAAAATCAGCTCTCAGCTCATTGGAAACAGTCTACGACTGGTCTGTTAAGCAGGATTTAATGCCCATAATGCCAAGTGAATACATAGTAAAGGTACCGCATTTTCGCAGCGCCGGCGTAGCACGTGATCTTAACGGTCGCTGGAAAGTAACCGGACTCGGGCCGATTAAATCATTGCGCACACTGTCAAAGAACAGCTTCCCGAACCTTTCAAACAGCGAGTCATTGATTGGCACAGCCGAAACACATGATGCCGTTTATCTACACACCAATGGCGCGGACAGCGCGTCATTCGAATTAACGCATACAAAACCCGATATCCCGCATTTGGTTTCGGCCAACGCTAAAGCTCACTACTGGCAGCACCGTCCCAATGGCACCATTGAGGTACGTCTGTCCGGCGCTTTACCGGTGAAATTTGAAATAGGTGGCTCCCTTTCAAACTGCCAGATGGTGGTACATGGCAAGGTGATTCACGGCGAAGAAACAATCGACGGACACGTCCGGTTCAACTTATCAACAAAGGATACTGGCGATGCCAATATCGACTGTAAATCGTGAGCGTCTGATACCACGGCTTCATATGCTGAGTATTGCGACAGTGATTATTGTCGCATTTGCAGTACTGTTGCCATCGGCAGAAACATTCATCTACTCACCCGAGCAAGTAGAAGACAAGCAATCGTCAGTTGATGAACTCGATCTTGCCTATCTGTTAGCACGCAACTCTACAGGTGATTTGTCGGATAAAGAAATACACTCTGTCATCCACGACATGATTCGCAACAAAAACTGGCAGGAAGTACGCACTTTGATATCGAAGCGCCCGGATCTGACACTGGACCCGCTTGATCAATATCTGCTCAAACTGGAAACTGCCTCGGCAGGTTTTTACGCGGCGGAAAGTGAGGCGAGCTCGGCATCTTACAAAGCGAACCTCGTTGAACTGATGACCGATATGTTCGACAACCCTGCCCTGCATGACCAGGATACTCTTGAGCGTTCAGCGGCACTCAGTGCAGATCTGGGTCAACCGGCACTGGCTTCCAGATACTACAAACTCATCGCAGAGAATTTCCCTCTCATCGCTGCTGAAAACTACGCCAGCTGCGGCCTGGTACTCAGAAACTTCAATGTGTATGGCGGATCTGTAGATTGTTTTGAAGCCGCTATTGCAAGTGCAACCGAACCAACTACTGAACATAAAATGAGATTACATCTTGCTCGCTTACACACACGGTTTAAGCAGACGGACAGAGCAGTATCTACGCTCGAATCTCTGCTTCAGGAATTATCGAGTGACAAAGCTACACTCGAAAGAACGGCCTCTTTCGCGCTGGAAATCGAGAGACCCGATATCGCCTACCCACTCTATGCAAAGCTTGCTGACGTAGAGGGTGAACGGGCGATTTTCTGGCTTGAGAAAGCTGCCAAATGGGCTGAAGCTTCAAACCAGCCCGGTATCGCTGCTGAATACGTGCTGACAGTCAGTGACTTGAGCGATAAGAAATATCAGCCGGAACTTGTACGCCGAAGACAGAAGCTCTTGATAGCATCCGGTAGAAATGATGAAGCACTGGCAACCATTTACCAACAGATTGCTGCAAATCCGGATAGTGGTGAAGAATTGATCAACGGCGTTACCTTTGCTACCAGGCTCGGTATGACACAACAAGCTTTGGAATGGAATGAAGCGCTATTGCAAATCAGACCGTTCGACATCGACGCCATGGCAAGACAAATCGACTTGTCGCTTGCCAGCAACCGTCAGGAAGATGCACTTAGCTGGACAAAAAAGCTGCTTGAACAAGATCCGAATAGTGACATATACCAGCGTCGCCTGGCACAGCTACTTGAATGGACCGGCGATGTAGATGGTGCGATGAAACAACGTCAGTTAATCGCAAGCAGGTATCCATCACTCGACAATGACCGTGAGTTACTGCGCCTCGCAATACTGAACTGGGATTCAAACACTGCAGCTGAAACGCTTCGCAGGATTGGCAGTAGCAAACCGCTCAGCACGGAAGAGCTTATGCAACTGGTTGACCTGTATGAACAAAACGGTACACCGGAGCTTGCCGCTGCAGCTATTACAGAAATGCTCGGTGAAAATAACGATGCCGAGCTACTTCGCGAACTGGCATCTCTGTATGTCCGGCACGCAAACTACGAAGAAGCTCTCACTACATGGGAACAATTCGCTGACCGTTTCGGCCGCTCCGGAGAAGAATCTCTCAATCGTATGGAGCTACTATGGAGACTAAAAAGACCGGTAGATGCGGTTGCAGTAGCAGAGCACATCGATCAGTTTAATAGTAGCAGCGCGACGGAGTATCAACTGTTACTTGCGATGGAACTCGGCTGGAGATATAAAAAACCGGACCTCGTTCTGGCTTCTGCACCGCATCTTGACCAACTGAACAAAGAGAAGTACGGCTTCACCGCTAATAACCGTATATTTCAATCGCTGGTGGACAAGAAAGACTACCAACAGGCTATACAAACAGCTGAGAATATCTGGCGCCAGACAGACGATAAGTCATTTCTTGTATCTGCTGTAAAACTCGCCCTTAGCGAGAATATTTATCCTCACTATGAGCGTTATCTGGACGCCACCGGTAATTTGATCAGTATCCGTGAAATCCCTGAATACTGGCTTACGGTTGCTGAACACTATAATAAAAAATCAGATACCGTATCAGCAATAGAGACGTATCAAAACTTACTGACGATACAGCCTGAAAACGCAGAAGCGCTTGGCAATATGATCTGGACAATGCTTGGCACTGACACCGACGAAAACACCATACTCCAGACATTAAACCAGCACGACAGCTTGGCGACCAAAACACCTGACCTCTGGAACGCCTACGCAATAGGTTACCTGCAAGTCAACCAGCCTGAAACCAGCCTCCGCTGGTTCAGCAAGTTGGTCACGCGCGGTGACCATGATTACAACATGTTGCTATCTTTCGCAGATGCATTGGAACATACAGGCAATGAAACCCACGCCTACAAAGTACGAACTTACGCTTTGCAAGAACTGTTGCCACAAATTTTGGCCAGTGCAGATAACGAGATTAACAGCATTGGCAGAGACTATATCAATGTTCTGAGAAGCTACGGTGGTGCCGCAGAGAATGAGATCTGGACACAAAAGTTACTCGATGACATTGACGACGCCAGCCCGCTAGAGCGCGCATGGCGTCGGGAACTTGCTGCCTCCTGGTACCTGGCAACGCAACGCAACGACTACGCGCGGGTACTAATGACCAAAACTCACGAACGCAGATTGGAGTCACCAGCCTGGCAGCGTCTGGCTGTGGCGCTCGGTGAAAATAACCAGCCGGTGGTTAGAGAAATTCTTGCAAGCTCCAGAAGCCAGCTCACTTCAGGTGATGAAATTCTTGCCCTGCGAAAGCTTGGTTTCGAGCGTCAGGCATACAATCTGGCTAAAAACACGATAGCGAAAACCAATAGAGCAAGTGAACGTAAAATCGCCTATGAACATCTGATTTCACTTCGCGGTTCACGACCTGGATTCTACTCGGGGCAACTAACTCAGCGACAGCTCGGCAGACTGGATATCAATGAATCATCGTTGGCCCTGCGTCACACACTCTCTGCCGCAGACATCGGTTTCGAGCTGAACTATAAACGCAATAACCTCAGGTCTGACTCGCTCTCCATAGCCAACGCAAACGAAGATGACCTCGCTGTGTCTGCACACTTTGGTAACAGCGCACGTGGAGGTCAATTGACCACTGGTATCAACTCCAACGGAGATGACGATCTGAATTATACCTCTGGCTCATACCACGTCAGAAATGCCGATGCCAGAAGAGAGTTGGTTTCCGAGATTGGCATAAATGAAGTCGCAGACAACTCAGCTGAGTTTCGACTTGACGCAAAGCGCGACAGAGCAGAACTCAGATTCGAAACCGGATTCGGTAACCGCGAGTTTGTCAGAGTTAGCGGCAGTGTAAATGATCTGGCAGATCGCACAACCAATGAACGGATAGCACTCGGCTATGGCGCCGGTATAGAACTCGGCACAACCGGAACCGTGGGCAGCAATAACTGGTCAATGGGGATCTCAGCAAGCGGAGAGATCAATGACCGCGAACCGGAGTCCAATTTGAGTAATCTTCTTTTCGATGACACTCAGCAAGTCTCGCTAAACGCATCGTGGGTTCGCGGCGGCATTCGCACCGACTATCCTTCAACGACCGGCCTTCGATACAGCGTATCAGCCCGACTTGGCCACACCTGGCCCACCAATACCAGTGCAGTGAGCGTTGCAGCAGGTGCCGGATTCCGTGTGTTAGGTAATGATGAGGTGAGTTTTCAGCTTCAACATGATCGCAATACTCAGGAACTGACTAGCGGTACTGAAAACTTTTCAACTTTCGGCATCCAGTACACCAATCACTTTAAATGAGTGTTTCTTACGCCGTAGCAATGCCTGACTGACTGCAGCTGCAGTCAGTCGGTGAAGATCACGTTTTATTCAGGGCTCTCAGCCCAGAACCATCTTCGCAGAAGATCCACATTTTCCCATTCAAAGATTGCATTCAAACCGGACACATCTGTCGGTGTTACTTTTCCGTTATGCTCTACAAATATGGTTGATATCCCCGGGGCTATTCCCGGAGTCGGGATTTGCCGCCTTCGAGAACTCTTTTTATCAGCATCAGGCTGACCGTCATTAATATCTTCGAACGGCGTACCATCCAACAGATTGACCGCATAGAAAAAACTGTGTCCCAAACCAGGATCACACGGGTCTATGATGGTGTTGACAGGCACATAACTGACAAACCTTACGACCCCTTCAAAAGTGGATGAACTACTGAGTATTTTCTCCCCTGGAGCTTCCATTGTAATAAACCAGCCTTCACTGTCTGCAAGCGTTTCTCTGGCAAGTTCAATTTGATCCTGGGTACCCTCTCCAATTACATTACTGGTGGCATCAAAAAGATCATCGGGCACTATTGCCCTGAAACCACCGTCATCTATTCCGTAATTTGTGCCATGACCATCTAGCGGGTATTGGAAAACAAAGAACTTATCATCGTTAGTGAGGTTCAGCGGATGGGCTCGATAGCCCGAACCGATTGCTATGTTCAACGTAAGCTCGCCCTCTATTCTGGACAAAGACAAATCCGGTGCATGGTAAAAACGCCGTGCGCCCGCATCACTGGCGTCTACTCCAAAATCTGCAATTACGCCACCATCAACCAGGTTTGCTATTGCGCTACCGTTATCGATATCAAAACGAAATATCCTGCCACCCATATCGCCTACGTATATTTGCGATAACAAATTGCTCGAAGGATCAGTGACAATGGTCAGGTCTGACGGTATGCTGTACTGCATTTCCGGAAACTCAAAATGCCTGTTACTGCCTTGAGGCTGATTTTGTGGATGACCACCACTCCATATCAGATCACCGGTATCCGCATCAACAATATAGATTGCACGTCCTACCGAGTCCGGACTTCTCTGACTTTTAAAGTCTTGATTTACGTCATAGCCTCCACCAAATACCAGCACGTCTTTCACATCAGTACCAACTTGCACTTGTGTAAGTATTGGCTTTGACCAGCTTTGACCAAGCTCTGCAAAGTCTCCGGTTCCACCGATTATGCTCCACAAAAATTCCGGCTGACTCTTTTTACTTACGTCAAGCGCATAATAGTTGCGGCCACCACGACGCATACCTGCGTACACATAAGCTTTGTCTGATGCACTGTCTTCGATGAATCCGTTGTTGTTATTGTCTATGGTTCGAAGCGTCAGCTCTCCATCCATTCCATAAATTTTGGATGTACTGGCTGCGGTTATGGTGTTCACTCCACCCGTCACAATCACCTCTGCCAGCGAAAGTGGCGTAGCACCTGTTAATTTCTGGATACGGATGTATTGACCTGTGGCGCCAACCGGGAAGTTAACATTAACGCCACTCAATGTTCCCGGATGAAACGTAGACCAGACGGCAGGATCATTCAATATGGTGTTAAGATCGTCTGATACGAAGGGTGTCTCTGATACAAAAACATAAAAATCGGACAAACGACTCGTACAACAGCCGTCAGTACGGTTCCAAATTTCAACATCAGCAATAGAAGCTACAGCACCCAGATCAGTTTCCCACCAGGCGACGGCTTCGCCCCCGGCAGTGTGAGTAACCGACCCTTGACCGTATACACCACTGGTATTCCCGTCTATCGCACGGTTTGGAACGCCACCAAACGATGTAGACGATTGGCTGGCGGAAACAGGCACCAGCACTCCTGCACCAGTGCTGTCGGTAACGGTACCAAAACTGGTTAAACTTTCATTGGCAAACAATCGCGGTACGTTTGACAACAACTCCGGCGGCATGAAAGCATACTCTTCTGTGCCGTCAACTGTATTAACCGCATGCAAAAATCCCTCGTTAGTGCCGAAGAACACCAGCGAGTTCGGCTCTGCTCCATTGCCTGCATCATAGGGAACTACCACTGGAGTTGAATGCAGCGGGTCACCTAAATGATTGCGTGCATCAGTAACGTCATTGTCTCCATCCTCATCCTGCACATCTACCCCGGACAACCAGTCCAGAAAAGTATTTCGTTCAGTGACATCGGCAGCTCCGATCAATGCCGGAGAAAAGTTAACGTTTATGTCTCCTATCCGATTGGCGATAGAGGTTAAATCTGTGACTCCGGATGCAAGATAGCTGTACATCTTGCGTGTGTTTTTATTCAGTCGGCTCGCCGCACCACCTTCAGTAACACTTTCTCCATCCGGGTTCTCCGACCAGAAACTTCTGGAACCGGGCAGGAACTCTCCGGTAGCCGGATCAACAGCAACGTTTCCGTCCCGATCTCTCAGAGTCGGGTTTTCACCATTAAACGCGTACCTTTTAAGATTGCCCGACCAGTTTGCCGTGGACCGCGGTTGGAACAGTGCCAGGTATACTTCTTCTCTGTGTGATAAACGTGTGAATTGATCTATTGTGACACTCGGAGCTACAACCGTTGAGCCCGTATCCAGTATCTGAGAGGTGATTGAAGTAAGGGCATTGATCAGGTCAGCTGAAGACGATGCTTCAAGGTAGCTACCGTTACCAGCTGCCGCCACATCTTGAATCCAGCTACTTCTTATATTAAATCCAATGGTATGTGTGATTATATTGTCATTAACAGCCATATATCTCGCCATTTCCTCACCACATACACCGTCTTTTTGGAGTATGTTTGTGTCACAGGGAAAGCCGTTTAGCCCTTCTATGGTTGCTATCGATTGAGTATATTCAGGCGGAGCGTTAACGCCCCCGATATAGGGCCCTCCATCAGTAAGCAAGATCGCATGGTTTGCCAGACATTCACTTGCAGCAGGCGCTGTGTACACTGGACTACCTGTTATATGCTCGCTCGCGCCGCTACCCATAACCACCCCTCCGGTATAGGATCCGGGATGAGACACCCTGCTGGCTTCCTGGTCCCTTGTCCTATGGGTTCTTGCTCTGGCAGTACCATGAAATACCGGCCTTCCGGTGTAGTAGCGCCACGCTTCCTCCACAGCACCAACAGTCGGCGTTCCCAGGGCCAGATCAAGATCGTCTGTTAAAACATCGTCGATTGCGTCTCTGACACCTGTGTCCCCCAGTCTCGACATCGGGTATATGACTCGCCCGCCGTCAAAACCACCAAAGCGCATCAGACCCACATTAAAGTTATCCGGCAGAGTGCTCAGAACCTGTTCCATCGCATCAACCATACGCTCAACCCGGCGAGTTGTGCCGCTTTTAGATCCGTCACCACAGGGGCTGTCGGCCTTTGAAGAACCATCCAAACAGTCAAACCTGCGCATCGACAGTGACGCATCAAGAATAAACAACAAGTTTGGTTCAGCAGAGCCACCTGTGGCGGAATTTAAATAGATCTCTATGTCATCCGCCCAAACCGGATGCAATAAAAATACACTTAAAAAACAAGTAATCAGTACAGCGCGTAGTTTGGCATACCAATTATGCCGTCCTCGCATTACTAATCTGGACACCATGCTCTCCAATGATTTAAGAATCCATAGGGTGTTATCGGCAGTCAGTATCTGAACATTAGATTCATGGACCTTAAGGCAAATTCACAGAAAGCGTGCCTCACATCACATTTTACCAACCAAAGGAATGATGAAACTGTTTGTTCTGTTATTTGAATATTCACACGTTATAAATATAGATAGCCGACTCCAGACAAACACTTAAATCTCCGCGTTGACAGGTGTGGTGGGTGAAAACGCGCCTGGAGGGTGACTAAGAAAACTTGAAGAGGGAGTTTTACGTTAGTAAAAAATTGACGTATTAATTACCACCTGGTGTTCCCGACTGACTGATATCAGCCGGTATAGGAGAATAGTCACGCATTCAGTGCTCAGTGCACTTACCACCAGGTTGTGGATAGTACAAACGCAAAAAAGGCCGCTGCATTGCGCAGCGGCCAGATCAATCGAGCCAAACCAGATTTAGTTGACCCCGAAGCTTCTTACAGGCAGGACATTGCCGAGCCCTCTTTTATCGGCAGAAGAGCTGTCAAAGCCATTTACCAATTCAAGAATGAGAAACGCATTTTCGTCGGTTTGTTCAGAGGAAGACCAAAATCCCCCACCAGGACGTGCAAGCTGATCCGGTCCCAGCGCTGACAGCAAAGATATTAGCTCGTCGGACGATGGCAGGTACCAGTCATCCGCCTGATCTGTTGAAAAGGCAAAAGTGGCTTCTGCGGCGTCAGCTATGCATATGTTATTTTCATTAGCATTCTCAAATACTACGCGCATTGCATCGCCCGGTACGCTCCGACGTGCAGTATCAACAAGCAGATCGCTGCCAAACGGAACAAGCTGAGTGCCAAAGCAACCATACGCTGCACGTTCCGCAAGAGCCGGAGCAACTTCAAGCCCGGCGGTACCGTCAGCGTTTACCTGAAACACAATACCACCACCCGGGCCCACGTCACCCACTTCTAATGGCTCAGGTACTGGTTCTGGCGTTGGCTCAGGATCTGGCGTTGGTTCAGGATCTGGCGTTGGCTCTGGATCTGGCGTTGGCTCAGGATCCGGCGTTGGCTCAGGATCCGGCGTTGGCTCTGGATCTGG
>CAZKAQ010000116.1:0-1167 GCA_964550655.1 uncultured Granulosicoccaceae bacterium | reverse complement strand
TCTGGCGTTGGTTCCGGCGTTGGTTCAGGATCTGGCGTTGGCTCAGGTTCTGGCACTGGATCTACAGCAACGAGCTGCTCTATATTTTCGAATCTCCTGATACGTGGCCCACCGAGTGCGAAGTAGTTAGTACCACCATCGATAAAAGTGTCGTCCCCACCACCTCCACCATTGAATATTGGCACAGGACCATCGAAACTGCTGAAGGAAACATACAACTCATCCCCGGCAGTAGCTCCGGTTAAAAAACGAACTGCGCCTTCAAATTGTGAAGCGGTGATAGATACGTTATCCCGACCACCCCGGGTTCGAAGTGTCGTGATCCCATCGACTATGACATTAATAAAACTAACGTTGTCCCGACCACCCCGGGTGTCTATATCCAGAGCGTTGTGGACTGTGACAAAGTTAAGATCAACCGTGTCTCGCCCGCGACCAGTGTCGATGAAAAGATTGTCAGTCGTCAATCCAAGCAGGCGTATTTCATCTCTACCGATGCCGGACACGATTTCGACATTCTCTCCGTTAAATCCGTCGATAGTGCCAATTGTGTTTACTCCATTTTCGTCGGTAAACGCATAGCTTACTTCACTACCATAATTTCCGAAATTAAGGGTTCGTGTTCTTCCGTTACCAGGCGCATCACCCAGATTTACAAGCAAATCCCCGTTTGCATTTATCGCTATTGGCCCGGCTGCCATAGCAGTGCCCGAGACAAGACCCAAAAAGGCCATGGCACATGTCAATTTTGTGAATTTCATCATATTTGGATTTCCATATATTTTTCGCGTTTTTACTAATGTTGATAGTTACACTGTTCCAGAGTCGCAATGCATCCTGAAACAAACTTCTGTTTCAGATCCATACTCGACTATTACTAGAGCATGGAAACAGCCAACACGATATAGCAAGCTGCAACAAAAAAAGATAACTTTCATAGCAAAAAGAAATATTAGTCCACTTTACTATGTGGAATGTTGCAACATTTGGCGACCCGGATTGAGATCCGAAAGCCGCCAGCTATTGCTCACCGATAGAGGCCATGCATGTCAGCAGACGACAATCGGTGGCATTTGACGGCTGGGTAGAGACATTTTGCAGCTCAATCATGTGACCTTTAGCAACAACGGGTGGGACTGGAATTCAGCGACGAGCCTTTTGTACCAG
>CAZKAQ010000115.1:0-11889 GCA_964550655.1 uncultured Granulosicoccaceae bacterium | reverse complement strand
CCCTCGCCATGGCGCGTTCTCGCTACACAGACTTCTGCCGCGCAGACTCCTAGCGGTGAGAATTTTCATGTGAACATATTTCAAGAAGGGATCGCTTGTCAGATATAAAAGGAACAGAAAGTGTTTTATCAGATACATACCTTATTCGCCTGTCATTAAATTAATGTCCCATCTGTATCTGAGAGAAACTCAGTTGCAGTCAATAAACTAAGGTTGTTTTCTATGTAGTCTCGCTGTGCCTGGCTATACCGCGAGGAAAACTCTGTATACACTTCAGCTGTTCGCAGTGAAAAGCTCAAAGCGTTAAAGGGGTCAATCTGAGTGAAAAAAATAGTTTCTCATTTATTTATATATAGTGCATTGTTACTTTTATTAAGTTCTGCTTATGGTGAGGTAGAAAAAAGAGAAAGAATCAGTGTAGCCAAATTTACAGATGATGGATCGTTAGTTCGACCTGTTAATATAGATGAGTGGATTTTTTTAGGTGCTTCGGTAGGACACGGATATCCGCCTGAGGGAGGTGCGGGCGGGTTTAGTACAGCTAATCCCGGTAAAATACAGATAGTTCAGATGGAGCCATCTGCTTATCAATATTTTAAAAGCCGGGGGCACTACGCTGATGGAACTATGCTGTCTTTATCTTTTTATAATATCCTTGAGGCGCCCATACCGACAGTAGATGGGGTGGTGCAGGGGAATCTTGATACGTTTGAAATACACCTGTTAGATAAGAAAAAATTTAACGATAAGCGAGCTTTCTATTTGTATTCTGCCAATGAAGTTGAGACATCTATGATTCCAGAGGGAAATAACTGCGTCGTTTGCCACAATAATGAAGCACATTTTGACGGTACATTTTCTAATTTTTATCCAGTGATAAGGGATAAAATACCCGGTAACAGTAAGTAGAAAATTTATAAGGCACTTTAGCTGCTGTTTTGGTCTATTGACCTTTTTACCTCATAAGATACATTGACAGCATCGGTGTACATTAGCTCGTACTGTTTTTCTAATGTGAGAACACTGCTGTTGTTGGTGGTGTTGTCGATCATTCGAGTGCACAGTTTTATGATATTTTTTTTGAAGGAATATATCCGAGTTTACTAATCGGTTGAATATTGTTCAAATAGGTGAAACGTTGGGCCGGTTTTTTTGTCACACATGTACTTGTCGGCTACACTGAGAGTTAACGGGGCGTCTTTAATGAGGCGTTTATTTACCAGGGGGAAATAATGTCTCCGTACGTAACACTAATCGGAACTATCATTGCTGGTGCTTTTGCTTTGGTGTCGGCCTATTTTGCTTATAGTCTGCGAAACATTGATGGAAAGCGGCAGACCCAGCTCGCCGAAAGAAAGTCTAAAATTACAGATTTTACTGAAGCGTATGCGCTGTTTGAAACTGCTATTTATCAAATAAAGAATCAAGAGGCGTACAGTCTGCAGGAAAAATTTACGCAAATGAATTCTAGAATGCAGTTATTGGCAAGTGACAAAGTTTGTGAGCAGTATTTCAAATGTAGCATGCAGTTGGAAAAATGGTCGCAAAGTATGGAATCCTGTGGTGGCTCGGCAATAACCTGTGGTGGCTCGGGAATAAAAGGTGAAGACGCTGATCGTGTTAATGTTCAGTCTCCGGATCCAAGGCAAAAGTACCACGACCAGGCTGAAGTTGAGTTTGTGGAGTTACAGGAGCAACTCGCCCGTCTGACTGATTTGCTTAGAGAATGTCTGCAGGACGAGGACTAATGTAGTTTTTTGTTGAATCAGACGGCAGGATTCAAATTGCTGCCCGGCAGCAAATTCCAACCAGCAGATTAACTGTCTTTTAAACCCGACGCTTCAATCGAGAATGGAAGTCTAAGCTTCGAAATCCTTGCTAATTCGGCTAAAACTGCAGCACTTTGATCGGACGACTCATTTGTAGGATTTGAAGGTTACAGCACACTCATACCTGGTGTTCGATCCGCGAAATCGCGAGTGATCGGAGTGCCATGCTGCGTGGTTTTCCCGGATCAGAGTCACCTTAGCCGACTATCAGATGTCCCACATCCCGGCAAATCGCTGAAATTCTGTGCAGTAGTTCTTAGATTTCGGTTGTTTTTACCGAGTTTTCCAGGTTTTACGTAAGCCGTATCGTTCTTCTTGCAGAAAATACTTGCACCATACTACCATACTTGTATACATTTACGGCCAGAGGATTCTTGCTTAAGAATGCTCTCGTAAAACCTAACTTACCGTCCAGAGGACGATGGAGTAGCAATGATCCAAAAAATAAAACACCAACTGACATGTGCGGCAATCGCTGGTCTGGCTGCATTGGGTATGACCTCGGTCAGCGCAGCTGATCTTACCTTGCGCGGTGCCAGCCTTTTCGATAACGAGCACGCTTACAGCAAGACTCTGATTAAATTTGCTGAATTGGTGAATGAGCAGGCTGGTGACAAAGTTACCTTTGACCTGCGCGGCAACAGTGAGTTGGGTATCGAGCCTGACTATGTAAACTTTTTAACTCAGGGTGTTGCTATAGATTACGCGATCATCGCGCCGTCTAATCTGGCTCGATTTGCACCATCTTTACCACTGATGGATATGCCTTTTGTGTTTCGTGATCTTGATCATTGGAACGCGGTGCTGTCATCAGATGTTCTAAAGCCTTTGGAAGAAGAGCTGCTTGAAAAAGCCGATCTGGTGATCATTGGTTACGCGGGTGGCGGTACACGAAATCTGATTTCGAATAAAAAGATTTCCAACATTGATGAGCTGGGTGGACACAAGATGCGTGTTATGGGTGCACCTATCCAGGCGCGTGTTTTTGAAGCGATTACTGCCGCACCTTCGGCGATTGCTTATTCTGAGGTATACAACGCGATCCAGACTGGCCTGGTTGACGGGTTGGAAAATGAATCTGCCAGCTTACTTCAATACAAGTTTTTTGAAGTTGCACCGCATATCACGCTGACTCAGCATTCGATCACGGTTCGTCCAATCATCATGAGTGGAAAAACATTCAATAAGCTTTCTGATGAACTTAAGGCCATTGTGTTAAAGGCAGGTAAAGAAGCGGGTGACTATGGTCGCGGTATTGAGTCTTCCGAGGACGCGCTGAAGCTTGAGCAAATGAAGACGGCCGGGCAAATTGAAGTTCACGACTTTGCTGATCGAAGCAAGTTGCTTGAACTGGTGACACCTGTGCAGGATGCATATGCTGCAGAACTGGGTGCAGAAGATCTGCTCAAGAGTATTCGTTCCAAGTAATAACCAGGCACTGTTCCGGCTTGCGAATCTGCATAGCCGGGCTCCTTCTCCGCAATCCATTCGGATTGCGGAGTTTTCTCCTCTCCATTGATCATGACTCTGTCACACTGTGATAGTGATTTGTTTGATAAAAGGATCAAGCGTTGGAAAAAGCACTTGAAGGTTTCTGTCAGTTGCTGCGCATCGCCGTCGGGTGCCTGGTCGGTGCTTTGATTGTACCTGTAACGATGCAGGTGCTGGCAAGATACACCGGTATTATCCCTGTGTATTTGTGGACCGAAGAGCTGGCAACCTTCCTGTTTGTATGGATGGTTATGCTTGGTTCAATTGTGGCTGTATGGGAAGGCACTCATTTCGATGTACGTGTCATACCTGACGCAAAAAGCCGCCTTGGCAGGCTTGTACAAGACTCGTTTGTACTGATATGCATGAGCATATTTGCAGTGCTGTTCGCATACTTTGGTTTTGGCTATGCACAGTGGGGGGCCAAGCAGACATCGATGATGATGCAGGTAAATATGCTCGTTATCTATGTCACTGTGCCTGTTGTTGGTTTTTGTTGGGCGTCTTTTTCTTTTTTCAGACTCTGGCAGGCGATTCAGCGATTCAGGTTAAGCGCGGATAAGATAGCAGAATGATAATTTCTACCGGCGTTGCCTGTTTCATATTATTAGCTGGTTTTATTTCCTTGGTGATAGCCCGCGTACCTGTCGCCTTTGCACTTGGGATAGCAACGATCCCTTTGATCGCACTCGACCTGCGTTTGACTCCGTTTTTGATCATGGATCGAATGCTGAACTCCTACACATCGTTTATTTTATTGGCAGTACCATTTTTTCTGTTGGCAGCGAACCTGATGAACAGCGGCAAGATTACTGATCGGTTGATTGGTCTTGCCAAGGTGATGACCGGCTGGCTGCCCGGTGGCCTCGGGCACGTTAATGTTCTGGTCTCTATGTTGTTTGCCGGTATCTCCGGATCATCGACGGCAGATGCAGCTGGCTGCGGCAAAATACTGATTCCGGCAATGAAAAAACAAGGCTTTGATGCACGGTTTTCTGTTGCCATCACGGCTTGTTCTTCAGTGATGGGTGTTATCATTCCGCCGAGCATTTTAATGATTGTCTGGGGTGGGGTAATGTCTATCTCGGTGGGCGCTCTGTTTCTGGCCGGTGCGATCCCCGGACTCATGATAGCCGTAGCGTTGATGTGTGCAGTGTATGGATATGCAAAGGTGTATGACTACCCTACGACCGGCAAACCGAGCCTCGAAGAATTCTGGCAAGCGCTAAAAGGTGCCAGCCTGGCACTGATGACTCCGATTTTTGTTATCGGCGGTATTGTTGGTGGCATCGTAACGCCGACAGAAAGCGCCATTATTGCTGCGTTCTATTCCTATTTTCTTGGTGTGTTTGTTTATCGCACTATTAAAATAAAAGACACCCCGGGTATTTTGTACGAAACCGGTCGCTTTGCTTCTATATCGTTGTTTGCGATTGGTACAGCATCAGTTTTTGGCTGGATGCTGGCTTTCTATAACGTACCGCGGCTCATGGTTGGCGTGATGACTAACCTGGAGCTTGGCTACATTGCTACCTCGTTGGTGATTGCAGCATTTTTTCTTCTTTTCGGTCTTTTCATTGATGCGATACCCGCCATCATTATTCTCGGCACAGTATTGTTTCCGGTAGCGTCGGCCGCAGGTATTCACCCGGTTGTTTTTGCCATCATTGGTATTGTGTCTCTGGCGTTTGGTCTGGTAACGCCGCCTTATGGTTTATGCCTGTTGATTTCGTCTTCTATAGCGAAGATCAATGTGGTGACTGTGTTAAGAGATGTCGCCATCTTGTTAGCACCCATGCTGGTGATTTTGTTGCTCATCATTATATTTCCGGGAATTGTTCTGTGGTTACCCGGATTGCTGATGCCCGGGTTCAAATAAGCTGCCAGCTCTTTTCTTTCAGGTGCAAAAGTCGGTAGCGATTGGTTCGGGTAGTCAGACGATCTGTTTTTCGGGGTATAGCATTTTTATAAATTTATTATTGGAGATCCCATGAAACTCAAGGGTAAAACGGCATTGGTGACTGGTGGCGGTCGTGACATTGGAAGGGCTTGCGCAATACGTTTGGCGAAAGAAGGCGCGAACGTGGCTATTAATTACCACAGCAGCAGTGCCGGTGCTGAATCTGCGGTTAGTGAGATTGCAAGCGCAGGCGGGGTAGCTTTTGCTATGCAAGGCGATATGACCAAGGTTGAAGACGTTGATGCACTGGTAAAGGCTACGGTTGAGAGCTTTGGTGATGTCGACTATCTGATTCACGTTACCGGAGGTCTGGTTGCCAGAAAAACATTGCCGGAACTCGACCCGGAACACTGGCAAACGGTGATGGATCTAAATGCTACCTCTTTGTTGCATGCAGTCAGAGCAGTACTTCCACATATGCCGGCTGGCGGGGCGATCATTCCGATCGCCTCACAAGCAGCCCGTGATGGTGGTGGTCCCGGTGCGATAGCCTATGCCGCCGCAAAGGGGGCTGTGCTGACAATGACACGTGGAATGGCAAAGGAACTTGGCCCGGATATACGCGTTAATGCTTTATGCCCCGGTATGATCGACACAGATTTCCACAACACCTTCACGAAAGATGAAGCCAGGGCTAACGTCGCCAAGGCGACACCGCTGAAGCGGGAGGGTACATCGGATGAGGTGGCAAATCTGGTTTGTTATCTTGTTTCTGATGAAGCGTCATTTATGACAGGTAACAATGTAGATATTAACGGCGGGTTGGTATTTTCTTAAGGCTTGTAGTGTTTACGGGTTCATCCACTTGGTGGATGAACCGGATTTTGGCTTTTTGGGGTGGGTGTTTTTTCTTCAGGTTGAACGCCCCCTACGTCAAGCAGGTGGATGCATACGCTTGCGCTCAGGCGATTGACCTTAGCCATACGTATAAAGCCAAAGCAAGCAAACCGGTAATGGCGTAGAGGTTGGATTGTTTGCGGTGTTTTAATCCTTCCTCTGTGAGGTTATCGGTGTGCTGCCTGCTGCCCGAGAACAGTCGTTCATACCAGACCTTATCTTCTTTTCTCTTTACATTAGCCTGAGTTTTTGCGTGGGCTTTTATGGCGAGCATCAGTAGTATCGCACTGACAATTAAGACGAGATTTTCCATTCATTATCCGTGGTCGGTTTTACGCCATTTTATGATAGAGCCTGAGCAGTATATATATGAGCGGTAAATATACTTGTTTCCGGCCGGAGTGGTGGATCTGTTGTGAAGCAGCGGGTCGCAAATCTGCAAATAAATCAACTGCGAAAGGCAGCGCTCCGGCAGCCGACCCGGTTGTGCGCCTTATGTGTGTGGCATTCCCTGCGGGGCTGACGATTTTTCATGCCCTGCAGGCGGCCTTACTTTTTAAAAAGACCAAAAAGTGAGCAAAAAGTCTTCTTGCTGCCAATCTGCCCTGTGGGTGCCTGCGGCATTTTGAATTACATCGCTACAACAGGCTGCTCAGATAGCACATCCATGTGCCAACTTCGCTAACGCGCCATCCATGGCGCTTTTGCCTGTCTCCACGATGAAATTCAAAACAGATCAGAAGCGCGGAACTGCAAAAACAAAACACAAAATAGGCGTAACTCAGTAAAGACCAGGCATAGAAGAACAAAGCTAAGAGAATATTCAAGGCCGATTTAACTAGAAAAGAAGTCTGATATCGGACGAGCGATGATAAAATGTTTGCGGTAGTGCAGAGGGCTTGTTAATCTGTGTTTTGCGTGGATTTCATGGGCTGCCGTGCAGTCTCATTCTATAACAGGGGGAATACAATGCTGGGTAAATGGCAGAAGTTCGGTATCGCTGCAACGGTTTCTTGCGGTGTCCTGGCAGGCGTCACGCAGGTGCAGGGTACCGGTCTGACTTCGTGGAAGTCCGGCTTAAATCACGACCGGATCATCCAGATCCAAAATGAAGGCGGCACGCGCGAAGCAGTAGATGGTGTCGAAATCGCCTATTTTAGCAACTCATCATTTCAGGTAACTTCACCGCGCGGTATTTCTATTATTGTTGATCCTTGGCGCAACGATCCGTCGGGTGCGTGGGGGCTTTGGTACCACGTTGAATATCCAGCCGCAGAGGTTGATATCGGCATGTCCACCCATGCTCACTTTGACCATGATGCTCTGGACAAAATTGACGCCAACATGCTGCTCGACAGAATGGGCGGCTCGTTTGAGTTAGGTGATGTAAAAATCACTGGCATTGCCGACAAGCATCAGTGTGTCGCTCCCGGTCTGGTGCCATGGACTGAAGCAGTTAAGCAGTTCGAGGGACGCGATGATCCATGTGTAGATAATTTCCGTCATATGGATAACACAATGTATCTCATTGAAACCGGTGGCATGCGCCTGCTCATGTGGGGAGACAATCGCCCTGAGCCAACAGCAGAAGTAAAAGAGAAGATCGGTAACATAGATGTTGTGTTTGTTCCGGTCGATGGTTCAAAACATATTCTCGACTACAAACAGGCAGATGCTGTACTGGAAATGACTAACGCTAAAATTGCCATTCCACATCACTATCTGGTGCCCGAAACTACCTACTACACCTCAACCTTGCTGCCGGCAACGGAGTGGGCTGAAACCCACGACAACACCATACTGGATGGCCCTTCGGTTACACTGACCAAGGCAGATCTTGAGGGAAAGCAGGGCCATGTGTATTACTTTGGTTCGCATAATATGGTTACCGCTGAAAAGAAAGAATAGTTCGGGTAACTTGTAGCGCACTTTATTTTTCGATCTTTGATCACTGCTAGTAACAAACCCGGGCGACGCAATGTCGCCCGGTGTGATTTTCGGCGTTGTTTTCTGCTGTTATTTCTATTGCTATGCATCTCAGCACCCGCCACGGCTCATTTTAAGCTCAACCTGAACATTCGCGTCATGCACATTGAGCATGTCGATAATGGCGTTGATATGTTTTTGCGTCTGCCCATGCCTTATCTGGTTGCAGACCGGGTTGGTGCAGAGCAGAGCGACGGCAGCCGCCTGCCGGCACCGTTTACCACCAACAAAACGGTAGACGATGAGTTGATGCATTATGTGGATTTCAGCGCGATTGAAGCAGATCCACTGGGGCTGGGTGAAATAGCTGGTCAGGGTCACTCAATCGAGTCGAAAGGACAGCAGCTCAATGCGCAGGTAAAAGCCGTATCTTTGTTTACCGGTCTGTCGCAACCGCCTTTCAGTACATTGGAAGAGGCAAAGGCAGCGTTTGCAAAACACGCCACACAAACTATTGATCCGGTGCCGTTTGTTGGTGATGTTGTGGTTGATGTATGGCTGCAGTATCGCGGTGCAGATGTGCTGTCGGGTTACCGGGTTTCAAGTGATCTGAATCCCGGTTTACCGGGTCAGGAAGAAACGGCTAATCTGGTTGTTGACTACGCTGACATACCGCCGGAGATATTTCGTATAAAGGGGCTGCTTGATCAGCCTGTTGAAATTTCAAACTCACGCTGGGCTGCAGCCAGTACCTTTGCGGTGGAAGGGGTACGGCATATACTTAGTGGATACGATCACTTGCTGTTTGTTGTATGTCTGGTACTCGGTGCTGCAGCACTACCGCTTTTAGTCTGGCGAGTTACCGGATTCACACTCGGACATATGCTGACGCTGACACTGGGTTACTTTGGCTATGTACCGGACTTTGCGTGGTTTGTACCATTGGTTGAAACCAGTATTGCCATTTCTATTGTCATAGCGGCGGTGATTGCACTTGGCAGTATTAAAGCGCAAAGCAAGGGTTTTATTATCACTGTACTGATTGGCATGCTGCATGGTCTGGGCTTCTCTTTTATATTGCGTGAAATACTGGGTGTTAATTCACCGAATTTATGGGTGAGTTTATTGTCGTTTAATGTTGGCGTTGAGCTTGGTCAGCTGGCAATTGTGTTGTTGCTGTGGCCACTGTTGTATTTAATTGGACGAAAATTCCCCGGCGCTGTTTCTCCGGTCAAGTGGGCAATAGCGCTACCCTGTATCGGCATTGCCGCGTTTTGGAGCGGGCAGCGAGGGCTGGATTTTATCAATGCCGTTATTGGTTAGCTGATCCGTGCTAACGCCGCGGCCCGGAGTTAACAGGCAAGTTATTATTGAGGCAGATCCCACTTCGATTGAACAGGTGAATTTTTATGACCGATAAACCCGTCAGCGGCATTATTATTTGTGATCATGGTAGTCGCCGGGCGCAATCCAACGAGAGCCTTAAGGATGTTGCCGAACGTTTTGCTGCACGCTTCGCTGATGACTGCCAGATAGTTGAACCGGCGCATATGGAACTGGCCATGCCTGATATCGCAGCATCTTATGCAGCCTGTGTTAAAAGAGGCGCCAGTCATATTGTGGTGTTGCCGCTGTTCCTGGCCCGGGGCAGGCACTGGACCCGGGATATTCCCGGTCTGACCAGCCAGGCCGCTGCCATGTTTCCGGGTACCAGCTATCAGATAGCCGAGCCGCTCGGCATTGATGACTTGCTGCTTGACTTACTCAAGAAACGCCTCGATACGAATAACCAGCCTATACTTGCCAGTGGTGAAGCGGATCCGCGGCTCAAAGATACGCCTGCAACTGACAGGCGTATTCAGTGCGGTACTTGCCCGTTTCAGCTGGATAAGGCAACCGGTTCGATTACTATCAAACCAGAGAGTGGTCTGGACAGTAAGTCGATTGGCCAATGAGTGAATTGATTGACAGTGCTCTGATTCAACGCAGACTACCGATATCTACTGTACAGCAGTGTTGCTATAGTCGCCGCCATCATAGTGATGGGTGCCGGTTTCTCTATGCCAGAGACGGTACAGGTGACGTTTTTTATGTACTTCTTTGAAGTCTTCAAATTCACTGCGATAGTGTGCTACCTCGTGATTGTTCAGGTACTGAATGTGACCTCTTTGCAAAGGTGCTTCGTACCATAAGTTTTGATCTTCGCAGACTTCTGTTACTGCATCGAGTGCGGATTGTAATTCTGTGTCCATTTTTATCTGTGCGACTTCATAGCCTTTGCGAACCAGTGAAGTATTGGCTCTGGCAAAGAGTCTGTCGTTGCGCCATGAAAAGAAAGGTGCGAGAAGTACCGGGGCAGCATCAGTGGCGTGTTCTTTTTGTCGATCAAACAGCATTGGCTGATAAAGTCTTTGCAGCGCCTCCGGATATGATTTTTGCAGCATTGAGTGCACGCTGTAAAGACTGCAAAAACGACTGATACCACCGCGCCGTGCGGGTTGCTTGCACAACAGGCCGACATAGTCCGGCACAGCCAGTCCGAATGCGTTATCTACATGAAATACCAGCTCTACCGAAGTGCGTGATCCTCGCACACCGTAGCCGTAATTTTCTCCGGTATCACGGACGCTATAAATCATTTCACCGTTCCACTTCTGCGCTACCGGAGATGAAATTTCCTGTCCGAGCAGCCAATAGATTTTAACCGCTGTATCTTCAGATAAATCATTAATGGGTAAGCCCTGCAGCACTGCAAAGCCCGGACGTGTATCAAGGCGATGTTTTACTTCAGCAGTGGCAGTGCGGACTTGAGGCCAGTTTGCCGTGATAGAATTATTATCTATTAAGTTATTAACCTTAACGTCGGCTGAAGTTTCTTCTATTTTGCGTGCAACCTGAGTGATCTCTTTGATTGCCGCACTTGATAGTTCTATTGTCCAATCGTCTGGTTGAAGTTCTGAGGCCATCCAAAGTAGTGGTGACGCTGGCGTTTTGCGTACTATGCCGACTTCTGAAGTTCTGTCTATTACCCTGATGCCCTGCCAGATTTTTTCCATGAGTCTTTATACCGTGCTTGTAAAGCGAATGGTAATTCTGAACATAAGCGTTTGGTATTTCAGGGTCAATCGGAATGTTTAAGTTTTCACATGTGGTGATTGCTCTGTATAGTGACGTGCTACGATCAGGGAGACAGCGGAAGCAACGATGAAAAAAACGATTATTGTGGCAATTATTTCAGGCCTGATTGGCTTTGTGTTCGGAAACCTGTTCTGGTACCTCGCCAGTCCATTGTGGATAGATCAGGTGGTGTCAGAAAGCGAGGCGTCGATAGCCGATTCAACATTGGTAGCCAGCGGTAGTTTTAGTGACGCCGATGGCAGTCATAAAGGGTCTGGTGTTGCCACTTTGTATCGCAGCGCCAGCGGATCGCAGGTGCTCAGACTGACGGAGTTTGAAGTCACCAATGGGCCGGATCTGGAGGTCTGGATGGTAAAAGGCGACAGCATTCAGAGCAGCAAGGATGTAAAAGAAAGCGAGTGGGTGTCACTGGGTTTGCTAAAAGGCAATATCGGTGATCAAAACTATGATGTGCCGACAGATGTCGACTGGACGGAATATACCAATGTGGTCATCTGGTGTGAGCAGTTTGGTGTGTTGTTTTCACCAGCGCCATTGGCAGCGCCTTAAGGTTAGATTGGCTGTCACTGATTGAGGCCAGAGCGTATAAGAAAAGGAGTAATCCGGAGGAAGAACGAAGGCTGTAGAAAATACTACAGCCCGCGTCTTTTACCTGGCTCCCCGAGACGGGCTCGAACCGCCGACCCAGTGATTAACAGTCACTTGCTC